>JBKQMK010000391.1:0-17423 GCA_052146735.1 Desulfomonilaceae bacterium
GCGGCGGAAGCGGGCTGCAACAATTGATGTCGGCGCCGGCCATATCCATCAATAGCGAACCCACTAACCATACAGGTGGCTCTACCTGCTGTGGAAGCAGCCCTTCTAACAAAGGATGCGTGCCCGGCGGTTGCTGTGGCTCTTCTTGAGCGCATCTCGGCCCTTGCGAAAGCTCAATGGTTTTCAAGAAGATTGCATATTGCACCATGCAGCTATGCGGTGGCGGACCGAGGCATGGCGATGGTCGGAAGCTAGCGCCAAACCATCTTACCCAGCCGCACACTCCATTGATTCCTGAAGCCTTTAAGGAAACTAGCGGACTTTGAATTCTAAAGGACGTTTTTCTGGTTGACCATAGCGGTGTGCTGGAATCCGTCAACAAAAGATGCACAAATGGAGGAAGCCTTGCAAGACATGGGTCTGAGGGCACTTGTCGTGGTGGATGGTCGCGACCAGGTGTCAAGGTTGGTGGAGACACTCTCGAAAAGAGGTATCTCTGCAAGCGTTAAGACCTATCCTGATGGGGCTCTTGAGGAATGCCGCAGGAAGCCTCCTCATCTAGCGATAGTTGGGAAGGCCCTAGGCTCAACGACCGGAATCCGCTTCCTGGCTGAGTTGCTCAGGGTCTCGTGGACAACCTCCACCATTCTGATAGCGGATGAAGAAGAGGAAGTCCTTCACGACCAAACCGAAGGACTTGGAATTCTTGGCGCTATCAGGACGGTGGACGACATGGAAAGCCTGGACAGACTCCTCGACAGGTTTCTTGAGATCGTTTCACCCAATCAGTGAATCAGTTCCATGGAAGGGTGAATGAGAGCCTATGGAGGAGATAATTTACAAGCCTATAGGAATGATACACTCCCCGTTTACTGAAGTTAACGGAATGCCGATTCAGCCTACCGGAGCTATTGGGGTAAAAGGGACCGCGGAACTCGATGCGAATCTTGCACCAGGGTTGAAGGATCTCGCAGGCTTTTCGCATATTATAGTGATCTACCACTTTCATCTCTCCAAGCGACATTCACTGGAAGTGAAGCCCTTCCTGGACGACACACAGCGAGGGGTCTTTGCGACCAGAGTCCCGGCGCGTCCCAATGCCATTGGTCTATCTGTGGTGAGGCTCACCGGCATCTCGGGTTCGACACTGACCATTGAAGACGTGGACGTGGTGGACGGCACCCCTCTCCTTGATATCAAGCCGTTCGTTCCTGACTTCGACAACAGCGAAGCCCAAAGGACAGGGTGGCTTACAAAGCAGGCATCAAGAGTCAACGAAGTCAGAGCGGACCGAAGATTCGCGGACCTCTCGTAAACATGAGGGGTTTGAATACATAGGTTAGTGACCGCCTGGCTCCATGATGAAACGGACGGAAAAGACTCTGATCGTTGGCTACAAACGGGCAATGGAGGATGCCTGGACAGGTTGCTCCTGTCGCATGGTGGGATTCAACCGTCGCGGGAACGAATTCTCACGCTCTGGGCATCTCGAAGCTGTGGAGTGGTGACTGTGGTATCATTCCATGAAACGGATCTGTTCTTGAGGAGGAATCAAGCTTGGTATCCTTGGACCATTTAATCGCCGGAATTAAGGCACACCCGGGGATCGCGCGGGCCGGTATGATCCTGTGCCACAACGGAATCGTGAGGGAGTCGGATCGCTCCGGTGCCAAACGCGTCCGTGTCCTGAAGGTTGTGGTGAATCGCACTGCAATAGAGAGTATCCGATCCTGGGGTGAATCCCAGCCAGGGATCGTGGCCGTGGCAATCGAGGCGCTCGAAGGCGAGTTTCACGTTGGAGACGATCTTCCTGTTCGTCGTCGTGGCGGGAGACGTTAGGGAAAACGTCTTCTCCGCAACGCGCGAGATCGTTGAAAAGATCAAATCTGAGGGCGTGCACAAGACTGAGTTTTACGATGACTGACCGAGGTGGTCGGCTCAGGCTACGTAAAATTTCCGGAATACGAAAATGATATCCAAACTGAAGGAAATCTCCGATGGAAAAATCTGCTGATCATGTGCATAAGAAGTCTGAATCAGATGGTTCGGTAACGTGCGACAGGTGCGGCTCGCACATCCCTGAAGGAGAGGATCGGGAGCACTACGGCAAACTATTGTGTGAAGATTGCTATATGGACGCTCTTTCCCCCACCCGTACGTGTGATCCGTGGGCCGTACACAGCGCAAAACAGTTGGGAGACAGGACCGGCGGGCTGCAAACAAACCCACTCCAGCAAAAGATCCTGGAAGCTCTGGCTGAAACCGGAGGAATGGAGCCGGGAGATTTGGCCCAGCACCTAGGAATAAAGCCCGCTGAACTGGATAGGGAAACCGCCGCTTTAAGGCACATGGAGAAGGTCAGAGGCGAACTCAGGGAGGGGAGAAAATATATCGTCTTGTGGTAACGATTGGGTAGGAGTAGGTGGGCGTGAATTCATGACCGACAACCAGATGAGGAAATTCCATTGCCCGGAATGTAAGCACGAGTGGGAGGTCCCTTTCGGAGGCGGTCGGCAACTGGTTTGCCCAAGATGTGGAAGCATGAATATCCACAGGACCAACCCCGGACCGAGACCCGACCGCTGTTGCGGACCAAGGCGGAAGAAGGCCAAGCGGGAGGGAGCTGATTAACAGGATGTACGGATACGCGAAGGTAGCCATATATTCCTGTCTGGTAAACCTGGCTCTCATGGCTGTGAAGTATTATTTGGGCGAGGCTTCGGGCAGCCTTGCTTTGAAAGCCGACGCCGTACATTCCCTCGCCGATGTAGTTTCTTCCCTAACCATATTCCTGGGAATAGTAATCGCTGACCGCAAGACCAGGACTTTCCCGGAGGGGCTGTACAAGGTTGAAAACCTGGTCGCCTTGCTGTCTTCATTTTTCATCTTCTATGCTGCATATCATATAGGCTTCGAGGCAGTTCGGGGGGATACGTCCGGACAAATGACAGCCATCCCGCAGGTCTCCGCGGGAATTATGCTCATCATGGCGACCTCTGCCATTTTCTCACGATATGAACTCAAAATCGCACTTGAGGTAGGCTCTCCCAGTCTTGTGGCCGACGCTCGACACGTGACCACTGATCTTCTTGCTTCCGCCGTAATACTCGTCGGTATTATAAGCACTTATCTGGGGTGGCCCGTAGACCGGTATGTAGCTCTCTTAGTAGCAGTGCTTGTGGCTCGTATTGGTGTCGAGATACTTGTCGACGCGGTCAAAGTGCTTCTGGATGCAACACTGGAATACCAGACCATCGATGGGATAAGGAAAATCCTCGAAAGCCGCGAGGAGGTGAAAGAGGTCCTCACCATTGGCGGACGCAGTTCGGGCAGGTTTAAGTTCGTGGAAATATCTCTGACGACTGATTTGAGGCTCTTACGTGATGCACATGAGTTGACGTCCCAGATTGAGGAGGAGATTCTCGACCAGTATCCCAACATTGACAACCTTCTTATACATTACGAACCGGAACATAAGGACTTTCGACTAATCGCTGTCCCATTGGACGTTTCCGTAAACAATTCACCAGACGAGAAATCCGAATTGTCCGAGCATTTCGGCGAAGCGCCGTATTTCGCCATCATTGCAGAGGATTCTTCAAATGAGACACTGCTTGTCAGAGATTATTTGAAGAATCCTTTCAAAGACCTGGAGCGCAAGAAAGGTGTTAAGGCCGCCGAGTTGCTTGCAGAATACGGAGTGGATCAGGTGCGATCCTCTGTACAGTTGAATGGCAAAGGAGCGGGCTACGCTCTCGAAGCTATGCAGATCGAGGTCGTGCCCACGGGTTCGCGAACTCTGGGGGAGTTGCTCGCCAACCTGAAAGAAAGTGCTTGGCCGGACAAGTTTTGTGGATAGCCATCTAAAGATAGCGAAAGCCCTTACGGGAAATGGTTGCCGAATACATCTATGCGGGACAGAATAACTTGGCACAGTCACCGCAGCAATCAGTGCCGCTCCCTTTGGCATGATGCCGTCGAAACGCCCTGTAAGCTTTCTGTCTCCAAATGGTGGACAGGCTTTGATCGTTAATGTCGCCAAATATGAGGCTCGTCGATGAACACAAGCCGGGATAGCACTTTCGATTAGTCGGAATAATAGCCATTGCCCACCGAGCAGTTTACATGCTAGGTATTAAAGATTCAGGATCACACACTAGGAGGATGTTGCGTAACGCAATCCTTTTCCACGCCGTTTGAACGTTACCAACATAGAGAGCATATGGTCGCTGCGGCCAAAGCGGCTCAAGAGAGCGGGCTGTTTAACCATGCGAACCGAGACAAGGGTTTTGTTGCTGAGATCATTTTGAGAAGGACATAACTGTGACAGAAGATGAAGGGCGAATGCCGTTTCTACAACACCTCGAAGAGTTGCGTTCACGGCTGATCAGATCGGTTTTGGGAATTTGTGTCGGATTTGGGGTTTGCATGGTATTCAGCGAGCGGCTATTCGGCGTGCTGGCCAAGCCGATCATTGGGCTGCTTCCCGCTGACACGACTCTGGTTTTCACCAGTCTTCCAGATCCCTTTTTCATTAATCTCAAGATAGCTTTTTTTGCCGGCCTATTCGTGACGCTCCCGTATGTGCTCTACCAACTGTGGCTATTCATTTATCCGGGACTTCATGAGCACGAGCGTCGGCTTGCTCTGCCGTTCATTGTGAGCGCCACTCTGCTTTTTTATCTCGGCGCGGCTTTCGCCTATTTCCTGGTGTTCCCCGCGGCTTTCAAGTTCTTTCTCGGTTGGCAGTCTGAAGTGCTGAAGCCCATGATAGCGATCCGTGAATATGTTTCCCTGGTTGTTCTACTGATGGCTGCTTTTGGGGCAGTCTTTGAAACACCCATTGTGATTGTGTTCCTGGGCCTTCTTGGAATCTTCAACAGTGGCCACCTTAAGAAGGGGCGGAGATACTTCATTGTCCTCGCCTTCGTGATCGCTGCAATACTAACCCCCACACCCGACGTAATAAACCAGACCCTGATGGCTGTCCCAATGCTCCTGTTTTATGAGGTGGGAATCCAAATTCTGGTTCTGTTCGAAAAGAAAAGAGAGCGAGAGAGAAAAAAGGAAGAGGAAGAGGCTGCAGCGGAAGATGTGTCGTAAAAAGATTGATGCCTCATCCAGCTTTTTCAGTCCTGGAACTTGGCGCCGACTCGGTCTTCCTTAGGGAATGATTGCACCTGCTTAACACTTCAACCAGCTAAGGGGGTACTATCGTGAAAAAGTTGCTCTGGTCGTTAGCAATGGGGGTGGTTCTGTACGCGGCACTGGGGGCATTAGGAACCGCAATGGCGGCCCAAAAAGAAATCGCTGTCATCTGGGGGAGGGAAAGTCCCGGATGACGACCAACGTGGCAATGGGATTGCTTCCGGGGTTGAGACAACTGGCTCCTGATCTGAAAGTCACACTTTACAGAGAACTCAAGGACATTCAAGCCGCCGAAAACATTTTCCGTGAGTGCGAACCGAGAGTGGATGGCATTGTCTTTCTTCGCTCGTCCGGGGCGAAATTCCTTGCTTCAGTGGACCCGAAGGTTCCGTGTTTTGTAGGGGGCTGTAACAACCCACAGGAGCTGGGCACAATAAAGAATTTGAATGCCCCTGAGGGAAAAGTCACGGGCGTAACTTATTTCATTCCCTATGAAAAGCGCTTTGAGATTATTAAGAGTCTTTTCCCCAACACCAAGAGAATTGGATTGCTGCTGGAAAAAGGGCATGCAAGCACGCCGATCGAGCAACACGGAACACGTGAGCAGTGCGACCGGCTAGGCATTGTTTACAATGATGTCGTTGCTTCCAATCTGCAAGAATTGCTCGACGGCACCAGACGACTGTTGGCGAGCGTAGACTTGATCATCATAGGTAATGCCAGGTTGGCAATGGACAACTTCGTAAATCTTCTCCCGCTTCTCAACCCAGCTAAGATACCGACATTCTCATTTGCCGAGGAGCCCGTGAAGGCAGGGGCCGTGGCAGGAGTGGCTGCTGATGACGCCAAGCTCGGGAAGTTCCTTGCCGAGTCAGTCGTGGATGTGGTGGTGAAGGGAAAGCCTGTTTCTCAGGTTCCCGTCAAAACAGACCCTGATCCCCGAATAAGCATCAATGAAACCATGATGAACAGTCTGAAGCTCAAGTTCCCTGATGCACTGCTCAAGAAAGCCGAACTGGTCAGATAGCTTTATTTTAGGATTGGGATCGCATTTGGATTTGATCTTCAGGGGCTCTTTCTTGCAAGGCACAATCGATCAGTGCCTTCGGGTGGTAGTTTTTCCATAGTAGTCTCGCCTGGGACCGTTGGCCAAGTCTTCCGGCCTCCCGGTGTCGCGGTTGGACCGGCGAGACGCCGGCCCTACTCGAAGTGAAAGTAGGATCTGCATCTGAAATTGTCTCAAAACCAGAATTTCAGGTTGGAGATGACGTTGGTTTTGTAGGGGCGCTTCTCGACGCGCCCCTACAGGAAGAATCTCTCCAAAGGCCATTTTGAGACTATTTCATCTTGCCGGTCTATTCAGGCCAACGAAACTGTTTGCTAATGTGAATCTCCCTAGACGCCTCACTAGATCCATCCGTGCGCCCTGTACCATCCCAGTGTCTTTTCAATGGCCACAGACAAAGGGGTTCCAGGGCGCCATAGCAGGTCTCGGCTAGCCTTTTCCGGAGAGCACACCCAGGCTATCTGTCTGATCTCTTCCAGCTTCTCCGACCTGAAGAGTGGAGGAGTCTTGCGTACCTTGCCGAGCAAATCTCCGGCTAGAGCCGCAACTCTCATTGCAAACAGTGGCACGCGCAGCGTAATCGAGCGACAGCCGGCAATTCGAGCAACCTGTAGGGTGAATTCTCTCCAGATCACGGGCTTCGGGTTTGCCAAAAAGTAGACCTCTCCGCGCGATTTCGATGCCAATGCCGCGACCAGAATTCCCTCGACGAGATCTTCCACGTAGATAACACTTATCATCCTGTCCGGGCCGGCAAGACAAGGAGCCAACCTGTAACGTGTACACTTGAATACTTCCAGCACGTCTGTGTCTCTCGGCCCAAATACTGTTGGCGGACGAATTATGGTGACCGGGACTCTGTCTGCGAAGCTCAACGCAACCTCTTCAGCTTCACGCTTGGATCGACCGTAAAGGGAAACGGGGCAGAGAGGATCAGACTCGGTAACAGGGGTGCCGTCATTCGGCGAAGGCCCGCATGCAGCCTGGGAACCGACCAGCACGAACCTTTTGATGTGAGAGTTGATTGCCGGATTAGAAAAGAGTTCCAACAAGCGCCGGGTGGACTCGACGTTGGCCTTACGGTAACCTTGGTAATCTCGCGCGCGGGTTGCCCCGGCCAGATGTATTACGTAATCAAATCCCTCCTTATTGCCAATTTCAGAGCCCACATCAGCTAGAGGTATCACGCGGGCCGGAATTCCCTTCAGATTCCGGAGGTCGGACATATTCCGAACAGGACAGACCACCTCCCAACCTTTTTCTACCAGTAGCTCGGCCATGTGGCTTCCAATAAAGCCAGTGGCCCCCGTCAACAATGCTTTCAATATCAGGCTCCTTAAGCCGGTTCTCGTTCAAATAAACGATTTGCGTCGGCTGACCTCGCGGTGGTCAGCACTGCGCGATTTGAAATGATAGAGTCGGGCCAACAAGTGGGGCGAGACGCCCAAAAAGTACCCGATAATCACGGCCTGATTGACTGCTGTAGTCCACCAGACCCCTGATTCTCGCCAGCGACGCGCTGACGTCACTACAGGCTCCGGTACAATGCTTATGCGGCCCCGTTTGCGCAGGCGACGCATGAACTCGAAATCCTCCATTATCGGCAGTTGCGCAAATCCGCCCATCTCGTGGAAGAGGTGCGCTCTTATGAAGATGGCCTGGTCGCCATAAGGCATATGTAGCCGGCGAGATCTAATATTGGCCAACCTCTCGATTATTTCCGACCAACACGCATCTTCGTCGAGTTTCAGCGAAAAGGCGCCACCTGCCACGCGCGGCTTTTCCAACTCGCTGCGAACCTGACTTGCCCAATTCCCGGGCAGCCGCGTGTCAGCATGAAGGAACAACAGGATGCCGCCGCATGCTGCTTTTGCCCCAGTGTTCATTTGTGCAGCCCGACAGGCCGAGACCTGGAGGCTTCGTACGTTGCAAGCTCCGGCCACTTCTATTGTTTCATCGCTGCTGCCGCCGTCTGCAACAATGATCTCCACGTTTTCGGTCTCACGCACGGTTTCCAGCGTAGCCGCAAGGATGTGGGCTTCATTCAGCGTCGGTATTATCACCGAAATAATTGCGGGAGTCGCATCGTGTCGCTCCGACTCGAATGAGTGTGACAGACGTCGAAGGCCATGGAGGCTCACTTTTTGGTTCCTATCCCACTCTTCCAGGTCCTCAGGGCGGTCTATGTCGTCCATAAGCTCCACAAGCTTCCATGAAAGCCCATTCCTACGAGCGATATCCAACGTGCGCCCCAGGACTTCGTGCGCTCCCCATTGTATGTCATGAAAGAGCGAAGGGCTCAGCCGCTTCAATCCTATGAGATAGTAGCCGCCGTCACGGGCAGGGCCGAGTACCACGTCGTGCTCGCGCAGGTCTTCGAAAGCTGTCTCGAGGAGATTGTCGGTAAGCCCCGGACAATCTGTTCCCACAATGAGAACCCGCTCGCTACCTTTCAGAAACGCTTCCTTGAACGCCTCATGCATTCGGGTACCCAAATTTCCGGTATGTTGCTTACAATAGGAGAATCCGCTTCCAAGCCACCCGCTCAGCAGGGCCTCATCGCCGCCTTCGTAGCAGACCTCAAGTGCGATCTCACGGCTTGCGGCCAAGTCCTGCGCCTGAGCAAGAACATGTTCGGCCATGCGGCGCTGAAGATCCGCGGCCCCTTCCGCTCCGAGTACCGGTATCAGGCGGGTCTTGGTTTTACCGGGTTCCGGGTACCGTGTGAAAATGATGATCTTTTCTCCCGAGGCCTTTTTGGTAGACAAGGTTTTTCCTTTGCCGTAGCCCGGAGTGCCGCTCTTTCTAAGAATCCGGTGAAGTCTGGGCTTGCAGTCGGCTCCTTGCAGTTTTACGGTCGTATGCAGCGTCTATTCTTTCGATTAATTCCTCGATGGCGTAGGGCTTGAGAAGATAATCAAAAGCCCCCAATTTTATAATCTCTTTGGCCGTATCTACCGAAGCGTAGCCTGTCATTATAATGACTTCAATTTGAGGGTCTATTTTTTTGATTTCCGACAATGCCTGTATTCCTCCCATTTCAGGCATTCTTATGTCCAGGACAACTATGTCATGGGGCGTGTCGCGCAGCTTCTCCAGAGCTTCTTTGCCGCTGCCGGCAGTCGATGCCTCCAAGCCTCTTACGGTCAGCAGTTTGCACATGGTGGTCCTGAATCTCTCTTCGTCGTCTACGATCAACACCTTAGGTTGCGAAGGCATTTCTATTTAGCTCCTTCTGGCTCTCTGTGGATTGGGAGGTGTATCGTAAAAGTCGTGCTCTCACCCACATCACTGGTGACGGAAATACGACCTCCCAATCTTTCGATTATTCCCCGGCAAATGGCAAGACCCAAGCCGGTTCCCTTGCCATGAGGTTTTGTGGAAAAGAACGGCGTAAAGATTTTATTCAGATTTTCTACAGGAATACCGCTCCCTGTGTCCGTGACCCCAATTTCTACGGATTCGTTTTTATTAGATTTTGTGGTGACCGTTATTGTTCCGTCTTTTTCTATTGCGTGGGTTGCGTTGATGAGTAGATTGAGTACTACTTGCCGCAGCAGAGGCGGATCACTGTATACTATTGGCAAGTCCGGCTCCAACAGTCTAGTAACTCTTATTTTTTTCGTAGCTGCTTCTTCGCTCAATCAGCGCTGCCATATTCTCGATTAAGTCATTTATATCCGCACCTTGAATCACCGGCTCCATCTCGCCTGCCAGATTGAGCAGCTTGTGCACAATTTCTTTGCACCGGTCCACTTGGATAGATATCTCGCGCAGTGAATCCCTCAAATCCCCCACGGTTTTGGCGTCCTTGAGAGGTTCGCTCTGTAGCAGATGTTGTATCCATTGAGTCTCCTGAGCAATTATTCCGAGTGGATTATTTATTTCATGTGCGATTCCTGCGGAGATTTCGTCAACTGTGGAGAGTTTTTCAGACCTGCAGAGCTGCTCATCAGCAGTGTGCCACCGCTGCTCGGCAATTTGAGTTCCGCGCAACAAGTTCCGTGTATGGAAAAAAGCAATCGCAGCGATTACAACTGCTCCCAGAGCGAAGACACCGCCGGTCGCAAAGGCCAGCGGCGCCGCCGAGAAGAGTATCAACAAACTTAAAAGATACGGGTGAAAATCACGGTAGGACATTTTGGGTGACCGCTGAGGCACAGGTCTTTACTTGGGAGTTTGGGCCGGACCATCATGGCTTAAACTCTTTCAGGAACAGCTTCGCTTCCTACCTGACGGGCTCTCTCTTCCTCGATTAACTTTCTTTCATAGGCTTGAGCCATCTGTTTGAGCAAGTCATTGAGGGGGACGGGTTTCATCACATAATTATAGGCCCCGAGTTGGAGCCCCTGAATTCCGGATTCCACGGAGCCGTGTCCCGTTAGCATGATCACTTCCGTGAGAGGCCTTTTTTTCTTCATAGCCCGCAAGGTTTCTATGCCGTCCATGCCGGGCATTTTCACATCCAGTATGACTACATCAAAATCTCTTGTGTCCATCAGATCGAGGGCTTCTTGTCCACTGTGAACCCCGGCGACCTCCAGACCTCGATCAATCAGACGCTTGACAATGGTTTCTACAAAGTCCACTTCATCATCTACTATCAACACCCTGAACTTCTCCACGGCTCTGACCTCCTCGGCGCAGTTCTATTCTCCGTATCACCCGTATGGAGTTATGTTGCGAAGCCTCTTGCAGGCACATAAATCGTAAAAGTGGTGCCTTTTCCCTCTTCACTGGCCACGGTGATTTTCCCTCCCAATTTCCCAATGATGCTGTAGCTGATCGACAGGCCCAATCCTGTCCCGTCCTGGGCGCTCTTGGTAGTGAAGAACGGGTCGAAGATCTTGCCCAGAACCTCTTTAGGGATTCCCGGGCCGTTGTCTGATATTTCGATCACAACATTGCCCTGATTCCCTCCATCGTAGCTTGTTCTTAAATTAATGGAACCGCCCTTCCCGACCGCGTCGATGGCGTTGTTGATAATATTAAGAAAAACCTGCTGAAGTTGTGCGGAATCGGTGGTGACACGGGGAAGCTTGTCAGCATAGGCGGTCTCTATACGAATATCTCTGTAATGAGCTTCATTCTCAAGGAAGGTGATGGTCTCGGCCAAAATATGATTCACGTCCACCATCTCTTCGGTAGGCTCCATTCGGCGCCCAAAGCGTAACAGGCGATGGGTGATGGTTCTGGACCTATCGACTTGACGCTCTATCTTTTTGATACAATCCTCGAACTCGGCCAAGTTTGGGCTGGCTTTAACATCTTCCTTTTCGAGCAGGTCTTTCATCCAGCCGGCTTTTTCTCCGATTATGGCCAAAGGATTGTTGATCTCATGGGCTATTCCCGCGGCCATTTTCCCGAGCGCGGCCATCTTTGCCGACTGGATCATGAGATCATCGCTCGCGGCTTTTTCGTGTTCCACACGGATCAGTTCGTTCGTCATTGACCGGGTGGTAAAAATTGTGCCGACAACGACCAGGAAAATACCCGCAATCAGGATCAGCGCCTCCGCGTACTGTGCCTTGAACAGAGGGGCCATCTCTTCCCGGGGATCTTCCCTGAGGACCAGAACCCATTTGGGGTTCGTGATCGGGCAGGTGGCAAAGAGAACTTGATCGCCGTTGGAGGTGATTTCTTCAACATTTGTCCCTATTGCTGACGAGAAATCCGGTATGGTGGGGTGTTCAAAAAGCTTTCCGCTGAACCGCGGGGCGGTTTGCAGCACGTTATCCCTGTTAATGATGAACGCATCCCCTCTTTTGCCTACTTGAGCCTGCCGTATAATGTTGTCAATGATCTCCGAATTGATCGTGGCTCGGAGAATCCAGCGTCTATTCTTATCCACGCCGGTTACCGCGATGATGAAATGCGGGATTCTCCGAAAACCCAAAAAGACGTCGCTCACATGAACCCCGTACGACATCGCCCCTTGGAACCAGTCCTCGTTGTGATAGTTCACCGTTTTCAGTTTTTCATGATGAGGCCCCACGTACGCCACATGGTTCCCCTCGTCATCGATAACCCCCAAGTCCAAAAAGGATTTTGACCGCGACTGCATCGTGTCAAAGACTTTCTTGAGATATTCCTCGTCCTTCAAGCGGTCTAGGGTGTGAGTATTAGCTACGGTGATGAGTTGGGCGACACGTTCGTCAAAAAAAAGTTCAATGGAATTCCGACGGTTTTGGCAAAGCGTCTTCAAAGCCTCCATGATCTTGCTGGTGTAGGCTGTATCGAATTGGTAGTATATGGTGACGCCCAGCGTAAAGAGCGGGATGAGCGAAAAAAAGAGCGTCATTGCGATGATCTTTATTCGCAGTCTCTGATAGTGATTTGAAGCCATTAAGACTTGTCCTCCTGAGCCACTCGCCTGCGGTCACTGGTCGGATGCCATAGGGGGCTGACAGCGTTTCATCGAACTCCCTACAATTCGGAGCATGACTGCCCCCATGTGCCCAGCCTACTGTTGTCCCAACCATCACCCGCTCTCCGGCACGCCCTCAAATCGACTTGGATAATGTTTCCTGAGCACCTCCATGACCGTAGTTTTCAAGCAATTGGTGTCCCCCTTCTTTTCTACGAGCGCTGCCACTTTCTCCAGAGCCGCTTGATTCGAGTGCTCAGCCAGGAAAGCATGTATCACCACAGGCAGAGGCGGGAGACGAGTTAGGAGGCGCTGCAAGATTTCCAGCCCGTCCCCGTGGGGCATCTCCAGGTCCAGGATCAGCAGGTCGGGCGGCTTCTCGGCCTCCATGAGGGCGAGCACTTCTTGGCCGTCCTTTGCCACCTGTGTTTGGTATCCCGCATCCCGGAACTCGCGCTCCAAGAACTCTCTTACATGGCGGTTGCGGTCGGTTATCAGGATCCTGAATGGATTGTTCATAGAAGTACGCTCTAAAGCAATAAAAGGCAACAGAAAATCACTATTTTGCAATGACCGTGCCAGTCCGGAAAGGACACTCAGTCAATTTAAGAACCTTTAAACACGTTGATTTCTTTCAACCCATCGTATCCATCCCGGCAGACAAAGCATCCTCGCTGTCAGTATTTCTTACAGCCTGTAAAGGCAACCTTTGCCCGGAAGGCTTTCGTTCGGCCGCGCGGCAGCTTCGGCGTTTCATGTACCGGAGCGTTCGGTACCGTGGGTGTTGGCGGCTTAGCGCAGAACGAGATGCAAGGGCATGCAAGTCCGCCAGTACCATGGCATCGGGAACGGTGCGCTTGGTAAATGGGGCCGGCGGTGCGATGAGGTGAGTGCTCTTGAATTAATGAGTGGAAAGCTTGCCTGGAAAGGTTTGTCCTTGCCCTCAATCCAGGGATAACCCATATCTTTTCATTTTTTTGTACAAGAGTGTCCTGTGTATGCCCAACAAGGCCGCCGCACGTGCCTTATTGTTACTCATGGCAGCGAGGGCATGGCGAATTGCCTCTTTCTCGGACTCAGACTTCACATCTTTGAGAGAAGATCGACCAGGTTTAGACGAATTTGCTCGCTTGCCTTGCAGATAGAACGGCAGATCGCGTGGTTGAATCGTATCTTTTTCAAGTGAACAAGAGACTCGTTCTAGAACGTTAGATAATTCACGGACATTCCCGGGCCAGTCATAATTCCTCAAAACTTCTTCAGCCCGAGGATCAATCCCTATGTCCCGCAGACGCGCGTCCGCCACGATTGATCTTAGCATATGATATGACAGAGGAATAATGTCTTCTCTTCGTTCCTTAAGCGGAGGAATGTGCAATGGTATCACGTTTAAGCGATAGAAAAGGTCTTGTCGAAACCTGCCGTGGCTGACCATTTCTTCAAGATTTTGGTTGCTGGCCGCGACCAGCCGAAAATCAGCCCGCAGCAAAGAAGTGGCGCCAATGCGCTCAAACTCCTTTTCTTCCAGTACTCGCAACAGCTTCGGCTGCATTTCAAGTGGCAGATCTCCTATCTCATCGAGGAATACTGTGCCATGGTGGGCCAACTCAAACTTCCCGGGCTTCCCATCGGATCTGGCGCCCGTAAACGCCCCCTTTTCGTATCCGAAAAGCTCGGATTCCAACAGATCTTTGGGTATTGCAGCACAATTGATACGGATGAAAGGATATAATCTGCGGCCGCTGGCACAGTGGATAGCCTGAGCGAACAGCTCTTTTCCTGTCCCCGATTGGCCTGTTATAAGGACCGGCAGGCGTGTTCGTGCAGCGTTGAGCGCCTCTCTTTTCAGGTCAACCATGTAATCACTTACGCCCACAATGCTGTCAATCGTGTAACGGGTGGAGCGCAGTGAAAGCAGCTCCTGTTCATAGAACTCCACCTTTGATTCCAGCAGCGACAACTTCTTGGCCAGTTTGCTCACGTCGCTGACATCCTTGAACATAACTTGGCCGAAGACGGCAATGACCTTGCCGTCCTTTTTGATAGGAATACGCTGCACAACCATGTTCTGGCCTTTTATCCGGTGGCTCCAGCAGATTTCAGGCTGCCCAGTTTCCGCTACGATGTGCATACGGGTATTCTCGATGACATCCGTAACGTGTTTGCCGATTTGGGCTTCCGGATCAACGCCAAGGAATTGTCCGTACGGTTTGTTGAAATGAGTCACGTACCCGTCCGCATCTGCCACGAGGATGCCGTTATAGATATTGTCCAGGATAAGTTTATACATTTCCAGTTGGTCGAGGATCTCTTGCGGCGCCTGGGCTTTTCCACTAGATCCGCTTGAATCCTGGCTGGGGCGGGAATGGATTTTTTGGCCGTGTCCCATGGTGACGTCCCCCGTATCAGAATCGCTACATGTATCTATCCTTCTACATTATCCGATACCGCCACACACATATCAAACGAAATCTGTGACTCCCGACCAATTTGATCTTTAGGGCTTGTAAAGCGGACCAGGATCAGCTCTCGCGGTACGCCGCGTGGCCAATGGCAGACCTTGGCGCAAAAATTGCTTCCTTGACCGCGACGCGTAACTCACGCGAACGCCGGCGAGGAATTATGGATATCAACGAACCCAAAATAGGCCGAGAGGAGATACTCATCCTGGTGGATGACGATTTCAATTCCAGGAACGTTTGTATAGTAACCGGCGCCGGAACCGGGATTGGGCGAGCAACGGCCGTTGCGGCCGCGGCCAACAACTTGATGACCGTAGGCCTTGACATCAACCGAGAGCAAGGCAAAAAGACCCAGCAGATGGCCCGTGAGATGGGGGGGCAAATGGTCTTTATCGAGACCGATCTTGCTAAAGATGAGGACATCGAGCGTGCCGTGCAGGAAGCAGTGGGCCTTGGCTCCATCAAGTACGTGGCCAATATAGCCGGCATCCAACACATCGACCCCGTGGAAAGCTTTCCCATGGAGAAATATGACCTTATGCAACGCATAATGCTGCGTGCTCCGTTCTATCTTTCCAAGTTGACCATCCCTCACATTAAGAAGAGTTCCAACGGGACGGGAGCCATCGGTAACATGGCCTCGGTCCACGCTCACATTTGTACAAAGAACAAACCGGTATACAACATCACCAAGTTTGGGCTGAGAGCGCTGAGCCAATCCATTTCCGCAGAGGGGGAAGGGCGGATCCGTTCGTTCTCCGTCAGCACAGGGTTTGTAAGGACTCCACTGGCCCTCAAGCAGATCCCGGCTCAGGCGGAACAGCGGGCTATTACCCCCGAGGAAGTAGTGCGGGATGTCATGATGGGAAAATCGCAAGTTAAGGAAATGATGTCCCCCGTAGAAACGGCCAATTTGTTCATTTTTGGATTCTCGCGCTATGCGAGGTACCTTGTGGGCGGCGACCTGCTGTTCGACGGGGGCATGGTCCTGACCTACTGATCTGGCAACAATCTCACGTGCGGGCCTGAAAGGCGCCAGCCAAAACATCGATTTGGGTGGGAGGATTCTCTTCAAGCGGGTGCTTCCTCTAGCCCACAAACGTCTAACTCTGGAGGGGAATATGACACTCAAGAGATCTGGAATCGTTGCAGTCTTCTTGTCCGTATTGCTGATCGGCGGATTGGTCGCTACCGGTACCGCCTTCGCAGCGGACACCATCCGGCTTGGGTTTGTAGCCGACGTGTCGGGAATCGGGGCGTCCTTTTATAAATCCCAGAAAGCTGGGCTGGACATGTTTATAGAAGAGGCCAACGCCGCGGGAGGGGTGCTTGGGAAAAAACTGGAACTGGTCGTCCGTGACGCCCAACTCAAGCCTGACATCGGCGCGAACATGGCCAGGGAGTTGATCCTCAGCGAAAAGTGCGACTTTCTTGTCGGCCCCACAAGCAGCGCGGTGGCACTGGCTGTTACCAAGGTGGCGAAAGAGTTCAAAAAAATCGTATTCTTTCACACCTCAAATGCCGAGTCCATTACTACGACGGATTTTCAGCCTTACATGTTCCAGGTGGTGCCCAATACCGGGATTGAAGGTCGTGGAATGGCTTTATTTCTCTCTCAGAAGCCTTTCAAGCGCTACGGCCTTATAGGTCCTGACTATGCGTACGGCCACGACCAGTTGAACAGCTTCAAGAAGGAAATGGCAAGGCTGAAGCCCGATGTGGAAGTGTTGGAGCCGGTGTGGGTCAAGATAGGCGAATCCAACCTATCGCCCTTCATTCCCACTCTTATGTCCAAGAACCCAGACGCTATCTATTCAGCATTCTGGGGCGGCCAATTAAGTTCCCTTATAAAGCAAGGCATTCCCTACGGCATCTTCAAAAAGGCAGCTTTCAGTTCGCTCTTCGACCTGGATTTTCTCAGGACGACCGGGGCGGACATGCCGGAAGGGCTAACGGGTTACGCACGTTGCCCGTTTTACGCGGTCGATACACCGCAGATGAAGGCCTTTTCCAAGAAGTACTTCGACAAATACAAGGAATGGCCTGCCGACTGGGCCCTTATGGCGTATGACGGAATGATCGCCCTGACTGAAGCCATAAATAAAGCAAACAGCGGCGACTCAGAGCAGGTCGTAAAGGTACTCGGCGGACTCAAGTTCAAATCATTGAGGGGCGAGCGTTACATCCGTGCGGAAGATCACATGGCCAACGTTGGCATCTACGTGGGTGTGACCACCCAGGATCCCAACTATGAAGGGTTCCTCATTATGAAGGATGTGAAAGAAGTGCCCGCAGAAAAGGTCTGGCTATCTGTCGAAGAAGTCAAAAAGCTGCAGGCCGAAAAGAAATAACATGGAGTTCCTGGTTGGCTCCTGGAATA
>JBKQMK010000392.1:0-11888 GCA_052146735.1 Desulfomonilaceae bacterium
GGACATTTCTTTTCCTTCCTGTTCGTTTGTGAAATCAGTTCACAGTAATGACTGCACTGCGCAAACAAATGTTCCGGGTGGGTTCGGTCCCTCATACAATCGGATTCTCCTCGAACAATCGGGCGACCATGGCCTAGTCGAGGTGGGCGCGAACACGTACGATCACTCGGTCTTGGAAATAGGCTACCCAGCAAAACCAAAGGGAAAAAGCAACCCTATTTGTTCGGCCTGGCCAACGGCAAGCCGCTTGCTTTCGCCGGTCTTTGGGAGCGCTGGAAAGCGCCGGATGGTGACATTATCGAGTCCTGCATAATTCTCACGACGGATGCTAACGAGCTCATGCAACCTATACATGATAGGATGCCCGTGATCTTGAAACCTGAAGACTACGACTTGTGGCTAGATCCAAAGATGAAAAAGGCTGAATTGGTCAAACCATTGTTGCAACCATTCCCTCCAGATCAAATGGCCGGGTATCCCGTCAGCGAAAAGGTGAACAAGGCCGCTCATGAAGGTCCCGATTGCGTGCGACCCCTTGATTCAGAACCATGAGCAGGAACGAATAATCAAAGGGAGCCGACTTTAGACAACCATCTCAAAGTTTCCTGGGGATTCATTTTTCTTCCGGTAGCCGGACCGCATCAAAACCAAATCGGTGTCGTATAGCATCCACTGCTCGGTCCCGTTCCTTACCCAGGAAGCGTTCAGAATCAAATAGGTTCATCTGGTGTACGGGGGGCCCAATTCTTGAGAGTTTTACGCCCACCTGTCGTATCCTGGTGCGGAGCGTAATGGTCTTCCAAAATAGCCGGTCCAGGCAGTTGAGGATTTCCTCGTTTCCGTTGACTGCCTCCTTCAGCGTCTCGGAGCGGCCGACATCTGTGAAGTCAGCATAGCGGACCTTGAACGTCACCGTGCGTGCGCCTTTGCCGTCTGCTCTCAATCGTGTAGCCAACCGTTCGGCCAGCTCCCTGGCCACCAACCGGATGTATGGGTAATCGATGGTATCCTTTTCCAGAGTGCGGTCTTTAGAGTACGATTTCTGGCCATCGGAGGGTTCAGAATCGACCGGGCGTGGATCGTTCCCTGAAGCTATATCAATGAGCCTTTCTCCCCATTGTCCCAGAAGACGGCGCATCAGATCGGGTCTCGCAGAGGCCACATCGGCAACCGTGAGGATTCCATGACTCTTGAGTATCTCTTCAGCCTTTTTCCCTACCCCAGGGATGGCACTCGCAGGGAGAAATCCCAGAATGATCCCCGCTTGTGCAGGTTCAAGGTAAAGGAGCCCGTTGGGTTTTGCCAGGCTGGTGGCCATCTTGGCCCAGCTCTTGGTTCCTGCCAGGCCTCCGGATACATTGATCGTGAGAGCTGACCGTATCTCGCATAGCATCCGATGGGCGACCTCCCACGCAGGCGCCTTGTGGAGCTTAAGAGTGCCGGTGAGATCGACATAGCCCTCGTCTATGCTGGTGGCTTCCACAACAGGAGAGTAATTCCCCATAATGCCGAACATCCGCATGGAGAATTCCTTGTAAGCGTGGAAGTTGGGGTCAAGGAATACTGCGTGAGGACACAATTTCCGGGCCTGCACAATAGGCATGGCCGAATGAACCCCACGCCGTCGCGCTTGGTAGGATGCAGAAGACACGACTCCCCTGTCCCCGCCACCCACTATCACTGCTTTTCCCTTCAATGAAGGTTGAAGGACCTGCTCCACCGACGCATAAAATGCATCCGCATCAACATGAAGAATGAATGCAGCAGCAATCATAGACTGAAGACCTGTGAGGACGGTTCAAGTTCAAACCGGTGTCATTCCGTCATGGCCCGGTGACTCGTAGTCTTTTTGTATGATCAACCCCTGTACTTACGGAGAATTCCCACCACAACCCCCTGGACGACCACGTCCTCCTCATCGAAAACCATGGCCTCGTCAGAGGTATCGGTCTGTTCAAGTCTTATCTGATGCCCATCGCGGAGGAATCTTTTGAGGGTGGTCTCGCAGTTTCTCATCAATGCTACCACCAGCTCGCCGT
Organism: Desulfomonilaceae bacterium; assembly: GCA_052146735.1. Classification (GTDB taxonomy): domain Bacteria; phylum Desulfobacterota; class Desulfomonilia; order Desulfomonilales; family Desulfomonilaceae; genus CAWBBA01. Next base: position 2,040 of record JBKQMK010000392.1, read on the forward strand.
CCCTTGCTGCGGTACGGCTCTCCACGATCACGTGATCGCCGTCGAGCACATAGTCCCCGATCATGGAGTCCCCCTTAACTTGCAGCACGTGGATGTTGTTTTTACGCAGCAAGCCGGCAGAGATGGGAATTGTCTCCCGATCCTCTGTGGACTCGATGAGAGGACTCCCGGCAATGCGGCCTAACATTTTGCTTTCGCGTGGATCGTCTCGTAGCTCCATTGGGGGCGTTCCTCATTTGGTGACTACGGCATTTTACCACAGGTGAGCACGTCACGAGATTCGTTTTATGTGCCGACCATCCCGCCGATATAGCAGGTGCACCCTAAGCCGGCCGTAATTTTCCGTCGGAGTGCCGGTATCATCCCGCGGATCGCAGGGACTCTGATAGTAGCCACCGCGGGGACTACGGTGACTATTCCGGCATGGCGCGGGTATAGCAATCGTCAACGCATTGATAATGGGCGCGGGGTGACTCAGAGGACTTTTTTTTTCAGGCCGGAAAAAGATAGATGTGCAAAGGGGCATTTCGGTGGAGATGGATTACTTCACCAGATAGCTCCAGGAGCGGGCTGACGTTCAAAGATGAATCTGCCGCGATTCTAGGGGCGGGTCTCGGAACCCATACTGAACCCTTATCTCCCTCTGGATTTGGCTTTACGTCCATCCTGCGAAGCCGTTTTGAGCAAAAAGTCGCTGTGGAGGTGTCCTTGCCAGACTTTGGGGCTTCCACGAGCGCTATCCTCGATCCCGAGGGTAGCTTCTCAGGATTCATCGCTTCCCCCGTTCCTTCTTTAGGTCATCAATTTCTTTGGCCATCTTCGCCAGCACCTCAAAGACTATTTGCGCCAACGCAACAATATGAGCCGTATTGGCGGGCTTCTCTTTGAAAAGTTCCGGGAGTCCCATGTATCGAGAAAGCAGTTTTGGGAACCTCCCCAACTCCGGCAAACCACTGGGCGGGCTATTGTGGCGAAGCCCTTCGTGAAAACGACTTATCAGCTTGTTTGCACGAGCGCCGCTTGGGCGATTTATGTCTATCACTTTTGATGAAGCCATATTTTCTCCTCTCTCCTATTCATACAGAAAAGTATACGCTGGAGCGACTCTCCTATGATGGCGGGTCCCCGAAGGGGGACTCACAGATGCCGAGAGGTTGCAGGTGGCAAACCTCTAGAAATGGAAACTGGGTACCCTTCGCACGCTCGTCTAAAATCGGGCCGCATAGAATCCGTCTCTTTATGGACAGACCCTGAGTTTGTTTCGCAGCGTCGTTTCTGACCATGAGACTGAACGCTCAGACTGCTGGTCTTTGCAAACCCCCATCTGCATTCCTTCTGAAAGCACCTCTAATTCATCACCGGGAAGAACACGTCTGTAAGCCGAAGTGCAGCTTCCTGCTATCTTCCCCGAGAGCGGGCCGGCAAATCCTTGATCGGCCCTCAATTCGCTTCCCAAACGTTCTCAACGCAAAGGTGCCGGGAGTGCGGCCTCTCTGCTTACGATGAAGTCGGAATTAGTGTGAGTCAAGGAGCAGCGAAGAGTGTTCGCACTGGCTCCCTGCTGTTTCTTTAGGACACTTTCTGCTTCCTCCACCTGAATGAGTCCGTTGTCCTTTATCCAGGTAGTCGAGGCTGCCCAGCTTTTGTATTGAAGACAGGCTCACCTCCCGGAAGTGCGATCCGATTCGGCCTGGCGCTGCTCTAATGCTTCGGAAACTAGTTCACGAATTACCATCGCCATAGCGCACTGCCCCTGATCCGAGATGCTCTGGAGTGTCTCGAAGAGACTTGGGGTGGCCCGGAATTTTACCTCATGCTTTCGGTCCCCCGCGGTATAACCGCCTCGTCGTTTTCCAACGATTTATCCTCCTTTTTTTTTTGCGGATTTGCTTTCTTGAAATGTGCTTCGCACTGCACTGCTGCTGTCTTCTCCATCACTTCTCGAGAAAGACATCTTTTAGGCCTCAAAAGAGGAGAACACGGGTCGTCTCATAGGGTGGCTCGCTTCTTACCACTAAAAGCTCTGACGGCTCCGCAATTGTCGTGGAATTTTGTGTCTTTCGCGTATCCCAGATCGGGAAATTTAACGAAATGGAGTACTAGAAAGATGGAGTTGTCACAGAAACTGTGTGACGGAGGTCAGGATCAGAGAAGTCTTGAAAGTCAGACGAGCAATAGCCGGCCGATTACCCACCGTGAATACTCGCCTCTCGAACCGGTCAACATATTCAACCGGGTAATTCATGGTTCAAGCGAATGCATGGCCGAAATCCCCGACGAGAGCGTCCACCTGACCATCACTTCCCCTCCGTACAACGTGGGCAAGGAGTACGAACAAGGCCAATCCTGGGACGATTGGTTAAGCATCATGCGGCGGGTACTGACTGAGGTCAAAAGAGTGTTAGTCTTCGGAGGAAGAGTCTGCATAAACGCAGGAGGCATAGGTCGTAAACCTTACCGACCCACATTCCATTATTTGACGAAGATCATGTTCGACCTGGGCTTTCTAATGCGGGGGGAAATCATGTGGGTGAAGGGGAGTTCGGCTGGAACAAGCACTGCCTAGGGTTCCTGGTGCTCCGCCACGAATCCAGTCTTGAGGGACGTCCACGAGATTGTCGCCATCTTCAGTAAAGGCACAATGAAGCGACTGAAATCCGGACGGGATACGATTGGCCGTGACGACTTTCTCCAGGCCACCCGTTCCGTCTGGGAAATTCCCACTGAATCTGCAAAACGCATCGGGCACCCTTCCCCCTTTCCGGTTGAATTGCCGAAAAGGCTGATCGAGCTATACTCTTTTGAAAATGACGTTGTGTTGGACCCGTTTGCCGGATCCGGGACAACCTGTGCAGCTGCGATCCTCACGGGAAGAAGATATGTCGGCTACGATGTTGTGCCTCAATACTGCGATCTTGCTCGACGCAGGATCTCTCAAACTGAAGAATCTCTACAGATGACCCCTAACCCTGGATAATGAAGGAGGTGAGTGGTCGGAGCCTTTCTCACGGATAGGTTTCCCTGTCATTGAGAATGGATGATCACGGTGCAGATCCAACCCGAGTTTTCTTATCTTCTCATATCCCATCAGAGATCCTGAAATAGTCCAGGAATTTACGGGCCGATTAACGTTCTACGGCAGTGTCTTTCCTTCGAGCAGGTGAAAGTCTGCTCATGGACTCATCGAGTCCGGCGTGGTGGCCGGGATTCGCGACCCGCAAGGTTTCCGTCCTCCTTCATGCCACCACGCTCATTTCCAAATAGGGCGGCATATCGATAAAGGACGGATATCTATGGCATTCAATGAAGCAAAGACGGTCGAGCAGTGGCGAGATATTCTTGATCAAGATGCGGCAGGTGGCCTTGGAACATGGCTTTGAGGGTAGTCTCTTGAGCTGGATGTTTCTTCAGTATACGCTCTGATACTATCTTGTTTATCTCGTCTGAAATGAGCTGCGGCTTCAGCTCGAAACGAGCGTTCAGGCGCCCTACCAAGGCCGGCTGGAAATTCGTGCGATCCACCACCTTTTCGAGATCTTGTTGAGAGGTGGCAATTATCCAGACCTTACCCTTGCCCTTATTTCCGATCATTTCGGCCAGGGCATTGAGCTCGCTGATCTTTTCGCTCGAATCACCGATGAAGGTTCCCATCTCGTCAATCACGAAGACAAGGTGGGACACTTTGCCGCCTGTCGGCTTTTGACTGTCCACCCAAGCCACGAGCTCGTCAGCGATCCCTTCAGCGGTAAGTTGTTCGTGGCGGAACATGTCTCCTAGAGCGTTCTTGGCGGTTCTGGTATCTGGATACTCAACGGATTCAATTTCCGGCAGTGCCTCGGCCAGCCGACGGCGAACCGTCATCAGATCTTCGCGACCATCCGGGCTTTTCCACGGAACGCCGAATTTGGATTCGTACAGCTTTTCGAGCTCGTCGTAGAGGCCTCGCTGTTGAAGTCGGCGTTCAATTCGGGCAACGATAAAGTTATCTGCAAGACCAATGCTCCGATAGAACTCCCCCAGCAGGATTTCACCGACCGAATTCGGATTGTTTAAAGACTGGCGGCTCTTGATCTCGAACGGAATGGTTTTGGTTCTGGTGGTCTGCTTGACCTCCCCGAGTCTCAGACGGACATCTTTGCCGCGAGGCGAATCTGACAGGTGCTTCATGAAGACGTCGATGCAACCTTCAGCCGAACTGTCCTCTATGGGGTCGTTCTGCAAAAGGTATCCCAGGACTTTGGCAAAGTGCGATTTCCCCGATCCGAAAAAGCCTGATACCCACATGCCCATGACATCACGAGGTGTGCCGCCTCGACGCAACGTGTCGCTGACATGCGTGAAGGTGTCGAAGATGCGCTTGAGCTCACCTTCGATCTTGTCAGTGACAACGTACTCTCTCATCTCAGTGGCCAACGCAGCCCGATCAAATACCTTGACAACACCCTCAACCTTAACGCCGATGTCTCGTTTGATGATTTCCCGAACGGTGGGCATCACTCATCCCTCCTCGGTTACGCCAGTTTCACGGCGAGGTAGTTCCCGCCGTCCGGTTGATTCATGAAGTGAAGCCTGCCCCCGCGTTCCTCTCCAGGAAAGGCAATCACGCACCGCACGTTAAGATCGCGGAGCTCCTTCAGGATGTCCCCAAGACGGATGAGCGGATATATTGCTACGGTGGAATGGACGAAAACTGATCCGCCGGGGACCTCGTCGGCCAGCAGTGAGATCCGACGAATCAGAGATCGTTCGACACGTTTTGACAGACCCTGTTTCATCCACCGGTAATCCTCGAACTCCTCCTCCTGAAGATCGAGGATAGTTTCCTCGTCCAGACCCTCGAAGATGAAACCCGTCAGGTCAAGTAGCCGATAGGAAAGGCCCTTGGCGGATAGTTCAGGCACGAAGTTGTCCAGCAGGTATTCCCGAAAATCGAGTTCCCGCTCTGGCGGATAGATCATCAGAATTGAGTTGTCGGTCTTGACACCGCCGGTCAGTTTCAACGGTTCCTTTAATATCTCCATCAGGGCTTTAAACTTCGTGTGCATCAGGATCTACCCCCGATCTCCAGCTCCACCACGTCACCCTGCATTCGGAACCGCAACGCATTTTGTCTGTTCAGTTCGGACAAGGCACCTATTACTTCATTGCTCTCCAGGGCGAGCAGGCGGAAAACAGGCTCCTGAACAATCTCCAAGTCTTTCCTGCCCGCTATCCTCAGCGCTCGGATAAGGAGGCGCACAGGCGCGCCGTAGAGTGCAGGTCTCACCGTGGTCTTGTTAACGGTGCCCTTGGCGAGCCCAAAATCGCGAATACTGGCGGTATATTTCTTTGCCACAGCCTCTTTCGTATTCACCGTCCACGAGGTTATCTCCGGGTGTACAGCCTGGGCCCGGTTGATGAATGCCAGGACATCTTGCACACGAAACGGTTGAGGCGCTCGTCTGAGCAACGGGAAGAGTAGCTCTGATCCGAGGTCGGTCACCAATCGATCGTTGAGGGCAAGAAGACAGTAGGCGGTCTGAGCTTTTTCGGCTTCGGATTCACATCGAACCCATTCGGCCCAGAAAGCCGCGAACAAGGGATGTTCCGAATCCAACAGATATCTGGGCTTGAGCTCTTTCCAGGCTTTCTTACGGGAGGAAGTTGACGGTTTCGACAGCACGTTTCGATCGAGGACGAGTTCCCTGAAGCCAATGGATTTCAGAGGTTGTGAGGCGGCATCCAAAAGGATTCTGAAGTCTGTATACAGAGCGGACTGAGCCGACAATCTTGAAAAATAGGGTGCTTTGGGATTCAGCGCCACTACGAAATGTTGGCCGTCTGATTGTGCAGCACCATCTTTCCGCATCAATCTTCTCCGGCGACTTGCTGTTCGCTAGTAGCTCTGCCTGATGCGCCGCCTGATTCCACCCACGCGTCAACCTGATTCCGTTTGAACTTCCACAGCCGACCCATTCTATGAGCAGGCATACTCTTGACCGTGATCCAGCTGTATACCGTATCCTTACTAATCCCGAGGTACTCGGCAATCTCGTCAACCGAAAGCCAGCGGTCTTCCGCAGGTGACATCATCAAGCCCCCTGAGCTCCACAGATAAAGGATTTTGCGGTCTATTTGCGATACCATGAGACACTGTGGGAGTCAATCGGTTTATCTCGGGTTTTGTTGAGTTTTGCCGGATTTTATGGTACAAGGCTTGGTGCTATCGGATATTGAGGTCTTAATCGAAGGTTGCACCGTCCGCTACCTCTCCATTTTCCGGTATCCTAAACCATACCGGTTATTCATGTTATTTCAACTATATATATATTTAGTACTTCACCAACAACTTTCAGTATCTCCTCTCCATCCCATTTCTTCAAGAATACAGCCCTTAGAGCCCTCAAACGAAAGACTTAGGGCTTTTCAACTCCCACGCGGCCCCCTTCCCCGGCCATGCTCCGCCAAACGCTCAAGCGTCGTTCAGGAGGTTAAAACGCGGCATAGCTCCTGGACCAAACCCGATCTTGCCTTACTCCAAACCGACCTCAATCTTGGATATATGACCATACATTTGTGAGAGGGCTGGGGTATCCAACATCCCTTATCACTTTTTAACCCCCGGTCATTAATAACTCCCCCCTGGTCAGGGTGAATTGCTGCACCAAAAGCACAGTTTGCGGACATGGACTATTAATAGCAGCGCGTTGAGACGGGATGTGATGTCACTTCACCGCACTTTATGAGTAGTTTATGCCCTATTATTGAATCTTTTCAGGGCTTTTTGTGGTTTTCTATCCGGAAGTATTGGTAATTCTTACAGTTTTTAGGCATATTAAAAACGGCCCTAAAATCAAGCTGATATGACTCAGACCTCAACTTACGAATCAATTTCACAGAAAGGAGAGACCATGCAGATTTTGGCAATCAATGAGCCGTTCGACCAAACAATTAGCCGTTGGCCTGAAGGCACCATGTTCAACGTCGACGCGTCCGGTCACTGGTTGATCTACTTCTACAGCAGCCCGTCTCAGGTGGAGATTCGAAGCATACAGGAAGGAGAAGCCCGGTTCGGCCTTTTTATCGTCGGCTCTGTCATCTTCCTGCTCCATCAATTTGGAGAAATGCCCTGGAACGATGCCCCGTACAGCGTATGGCTCGTGTCCGAGGAAGAACGCAAGCTGCCTGAAGTCTCGGACCACTTCCACGCTCTACTCCGCATCGTCATGGTCGATACATCCACGGGACTTGCTGCGGCGCTCAGGGCATTGACGTTTTCAGCCCAGTTCACGAAAGCCCTGCACCAAGCGATCCACGTCCAGGCCTCACTTTCCTGGAACAGATCATTACACGAGCAAATCATCCAGGAAGTCTATGGCCGGTTCACGGCTGCAGATATGGTCCTACAGTCCAGAGTTTTCTGTAAAGGAGGGGAATGAAAATGAAAGCTATCGGGTACGTGCGAGTTTCCACAGAGGAGCAGGCCCGCGGCGGCATAAGCCTGGATATGCAACGAGCAAAAATCGAGGCTTACGCATCGTTAGAGGAAATGGAGTTGGTAGAGATCGTTGAGGATGCCGGGCTCTCGGGATGCAGCATCAAACACCGACCCGGTCTCCAGAGAGTCCTTGTGATGATCCAACAGAAGCAGGTTCAGGCGGTGGTGATTTACAAGCTGGACCGCCTCGCACGTAACACGCTGGAATGCCTGGAGATGTCCAGGCTTATCGACCGGGCAAAAGTGAGTTTGCACAGTATCACGGAGCGGCTGGACACTGGATCTGCTCTGGGCCGGTTTTTCTTCACCCTTGTGGCCTCTCTTGCTGAAATGGAGCGAGGAATAATTTCCGAGAGAATAAAAGCGGCTATGGGAAGGCTGAAAGAGACAGGAAGGGTCTGGAGCGGAAACCCACCATACGGGCTACAGGCCCGTGACGGGCTGCTGATTCCCGAGGAACAGGAGCGGACGGTCATAAACCGTATCTGGTGCCTGCGAGACGAGGGGCACACCATCCATCAGATCGGGGCCATCCTGGACAGCGAGGGGGTGCGTAACAGGCGAGGCAGGGCGTTCGGTCCATCACAGATCCACACTCTGATCACACGAAAGGCGTCCTGAAATGGCCGAGCGGGGAAAGTTGATCTTGATGAAAACCAAGAAGCCCCCTTCTTGGGATCAATGGAACGAGCGTAAGAGTGTGGCGAAAACCGACAAGACCCGGATCACCATGACGCAGACTGAGGTGCTGTCCATATTCCACGACGTCGTCAGGGCCACGTCCCAAGAAGATGCTTACAACCTTTTGGAATCGAGGATGCCAACCCGTAAGCACCTTTCATATTGGCTCGGACAGATTGGTCACCGTCAGGACGTCAGGCTCAGCAACCGAAGGGACTTTCGCGGATATGCCGCAACAATCGTGGAAAGGCTCCGAGCCCGGACACAAGACAACATGACCTTTTTACAAGATGAGGAGGGGAAGAAAATGAAAAAGAAGAACGAGAGACCCGTAGTTGTGATCAGGAATGGTAAGTCTTCACATAAGGCCGACGAACCTTCGGAAACTATGGAAGAGATGGGCGGTCAAGTGGTAAGCAATAATGAAAGCGGCTTGACACCCACGGTTTTGCACGAAAACTCGCAGCCTGAGGAGGCAATGAAGTCGACTGACGCTCCTCCCAAAGAGAAGCCGGCCACGAGTCGGTTGCAAGACAATTTTCTCAAAAGCCTCCTTGTATTCGCCGACTGCGTTGTACAGACGAACGCAGCCGGCGTGTTTGACACGCTCGCAAGAAACTTCGCAGACAAAGCCATCTTGAACTATTGGCTTTTCAGGGTGGGATACGGCCATCTTAGCTCGTACACTCGGAACAAAGACGTCGTGGATGCCATCCGGAAGGTCGCTCATGAACTTCATCGGGACATGAAGAAAAGCATCGGCAAGGCTGTTGCCCGCTGGTAGAAGGAGCCGATAGCGAAAACCGGGGTGACGGAGTTGACAGAACCGCTCGGAGTAATTAAAATTAGTTGTGTGATCCAGAGCGATCACCTCAGCCTACCTCTTCAATCTGCTGTCTGGGGCCCGAGCAGAGCGGTAGGCGCTAATCTAAGCATCGTATTCTTGCGAGATTTCGCTGGAATGCGTGCAGAGGGAAGGCGCCACCGTGTCAAGCTCAACAAACCACATTCCCTTTATTCTCTGTCTCAATTCATCAGGATTGTTCTGTGCCCAGAACTCTTGTCCTCCGAAGGATTCTCTGGCGGACGGGAGGGCAATCTGATGGAGACGTATGACCATTGCTGGATTTATAAATGCTCCGACTCGGGCTGCGCCCACGAAGGTGTTGTGAACGACGGCGTCCTCAAATACAGAGCCTCCGATGGTCCGATCAAATGCCCCCTATGTGGGAATGCAATGGAGAGACTAAGGGAAGCAGAATCTTGGGAGTATGACCCAGAAGAACAAGCTGACCAGGTTGTATTGGCTTATGCGGCTCGCAACTATCCCTATGTTGCCGTAGATTTTACCATAAAAATGACTGATGCAGGCCCCGTCTTTTCAAGATTACGACTGCCCGAGCAGGAAGACAAGCAAGCCCCTCGGCCTGAACATACCCAGTCAGGGGGTAACTTTCCCGACTCCGATCTCATATTCACACCAGAAGCGGCAAGATTACTCCAGACCACAATACAACAAACCTGTGAACTTGCCCGCAAGGGGACGATCCCAGCTCTCAAAATGGGGAAAAGATGGCGGTATTCCAAGAAACTTCTCCTTCAATGGATCGAGAAGGAATCAACTAGGGGATTGGATCTCTTTTCATCGCCTGTGACGGCTTCGTCACCAACTCTCCAAGCGGCAAAGAAGA
>JBKQMK010000393.1:0-7485 GCA_052146735.1 Desulfomonilaceae bacterium
CGGTGACAACAGATGATTAGCCCTCTCGATGGCGCAAAGATTGCCGTCAGCGCATTGAAGGTTAACGTGATGCGTTCCCTGCTCACAATGCTCGGCATTGTGATTGGGGTAGGAGCGGTCATCGTGATGGTTGCTGTCGGCACCGGCGCTCGTGAGATGATAGGGGACCAGATACGTTCCATAGGCAGCAATCTGATCCTGGTGATTCCAGGAGCGACATTACAAGGGGGCGCACGGCTGGGCTCAGGGTCGGTTCACACCCTGAGATCAACCGATTCGGATGCCATAGCCAAAGAGTGTTCGGCCGTCAAACTGACCGCCCCTAACTGGGGCGACGTTACTCAGGTGGTATACGGAAATCGCAACTGGAGGACCCGGGTCACGGGCACCAACGAGAACAGCTTTTTGATCCGTGACTGGCCGATCCGTTCAGGACGTATGTTCACCCCGGAGGAGGACAAACGAGCCGCCAAAGTGGCTATAGTAGGCCTCACCGTCGTGGAAAACCTTTTTGGGGACATTTACCCGTTAGGAAAGGTGATTAGAATCAAGAGTGTCCCGTTCATCATAATCGGTGTCCTGGACCGCAAAGGCCAGTCGCCGAGAGGAGACGATCAGGACGACGCCATCTATGTCCCGCTCCGGACCTCCCAGTACAGGCTGTTTGGGACACCCTTTCCCGATGAGGTCCAGGCCATTATTGTCCAGGCGAAAGACGTTTCCCTGATCTCCCAGGCAGAAGTGCAGATAAATGAGTTGCTGGCCAGGCGGCATAAGATCGGCCGCAACCAGGAGAAGGATTTTACCGTCCGGAACCTGACAGAGATTCTGGAGACGGCTCAAAAGAGCCTTAACATAATGACCACGCTGTTGGGTGCTATCGCCGCGATCTCCCTTTTGGTAGGCGGGATCGGAATCATGAACATCATGTTGGTCTCGGTTACCGAACGCACTCGGGAAATAGGGATTCGCATGGCGGTCGGGGCCCGATCGGCGGACATATTGTCTCAATTCTTGATCGAAGCGGTCTTTCTGACCGTCAATGGGGGGATCATCGGCACATTACTGGGAATAATTGGAGCGTATATCTTCGCCCGTACCAGTGGATGGCCGGCTGCAATAGATCCTGTCACCGTGGCAATTGCAATCCTGTTTTCCGCGGCTGTCGGAGTGTTTTTCGGATTTTACCCTGCTTTCAAGGCTTCTCGACTCCATCCTATAGATGCACTCAGGCACGAATAAGAACTCTGCCTGCCATTTGACATCCGTTCACCGAATGTATAAACGTACGTTTACGTAAATTGAGAAAGGAGGCATCATGAAAACTCGAATACTCATCGCGATCGCCACATCTTTGATCTTCTGCGTAGCCCTTCTGCTGCCGGCTTTTGGTCAGGAAATGAAGCCAATTAAGCTGCCGGAGCCGAAATTGGACGCGAGCAAGTCGTTGGTCCAGGCATTGAAGGACAGGAAGACCCAGCGAGAATACAGCAGCGGGAATCTCTCGCCGCAAGTCCTTTCAAACCTACTTTGGGCTGCATGGGGCATTAACCGGCCGGATTCAACCAAGCGCACCGCTCCTTCCGCATTTAATCGTCAAGAGATTGAGGTCTATGTGACGACGACTGAAGGAGCGTTTCGCTATGATCCGAAGGGACATGACCTCGTTCCGGTGGCGTCAGGGGACATCCGTACGCTGACGGGCACGCAGTCTTATTTCAAGGATGCAGCTATTAACCTTGTGTATGTTGCCGATCTGGCGAAAGCCGGCGACTCACCGGAAGGGGACAAGCTTCTCCTTTCGGCATTTGACACGGGCTTCATTGCCGAAAATGCCTATTTGTATTGTGCTTCCGAGGGGTTGGCTACGGTATTCCGCCTCGGGATCGACAAAGAAAAATTGGGTGCGGCATTGAAGTTGAGGCCCGACCAAAGGATCACTGGAGCTCAGACAGTGGGCCTGCCGAAAAAGTAGAGAATTCCAAGCAGACCCGTCAGCCGATATTCTCGGCAGACGGGTCTTATAGTTCGGGGGACACCATACTTATTTCGCCAAGGCGGTCCCCGCGCTCATGAGGTAGGCTCCCCCCTGGGCGCAGATCTGCCCAAGTGTAATAGTTGAAGCAAACCGCCCTTGCCCCAGATGCCCTCGCCAGACCTCACTAAAGTTGATGAGACTCGAATATAGCCGATAGACCTCACCTACCGCACTGCGCAAACCCTCTCTCCGAACGAGGTACGACAATCACGTACACATTGTTCGGCATCAAACATAGGCCCATACAGCCATTTCGAAACGTATACACCAATCTGACATCAGGTCTATGTAAGCTAACTAAGCCTCATCACAAAAGAAAGAAGAGAGTCCCCCCTTTTCTCCTCGCGAGTTATTCGAAAAATAACGGCAACCTAATTCTTCCATAACAGGGGACGGACAAAACAATAATGAACCAGTTTACGATGCCCCTATAGGAAGAAAGGAGTGTTAGATGAAATCGATTGTAATCAAGCTAATTCTCGTCATATCTGCGGCACTCATAACCGTGCCTGTCAGTGCATCGGCCTCGGACAAATCTTTGGCTTGCGTGGAAATGGTTGAGAAGGCCGCAGCATTTATCCAAGAAAAGGGGCCGGACTATGCCCTCAAAGTTTTTTCGGTGTCCAAAGGGCCGTTCATAGATAAGGAGCTGTACGTATTTGCTTGTTCAATGAGCAACATAATGTTGGCGCATCCATACAAACAAGACCTGGTGGGCAATGACGTCAGCGAATTCAAGGATGCCAAAGGGAACGCCCTGTTCCAGGAGTTTAGGAAAATCGTGGAGGAACGCGGCTCCGGATGGGTGGATTATTGGTGGACCAAACCAGGAGAAAAAGGGGAGTTTCCCAAGAGGACCTATGTCAAGCGAATGCCCGGTAGCAACATATATGTGGGTGTAGGGTACTATAAGCCGCTGGAGTTGAGCCAGGACGCGAAGCGACCCGATACAAACTAGGAGGCTGTCGCGCAACCAGGTTGATTGGGCCTCTGGGCTACGCGGAGACTCCGGCCAACGGTACGGTAGGTCACCGAGGCTGCTAGGAATATGACATATTGAGTCTTTTCCTTAGCAGCCTCTGAGCTAGGATGAGCAAGCAGACACCATCGCGCCATGAATCCAGTTAAGCATTGCAATACGCGACGGCACCTATGATCAATGGCTGATCCGCAAGAACCTTCTAAGTCTATTCATCGTGCCATCGACCAGGGTATATACAATAGGCACGAACACAAGCGTGAAGAGCGTGGCCACTGATAGGCCGCCCACGACAGCCATTGCAAGGCCGTTGTATATCTCGGCCCCGGCTCCCCTTTTGAGCGCCAATGGGAGCATACCCAATACCATAGCGATAGCTGTCATAAAAATGGGCCGCATTCGCCGTCGGCTGGCCAGCACCAGCGCTTCATCGCGTTCCACGCCTTCCTCTTGCATGAGCTGAACAGCGTAGGTTATGAGCAGAATGGCATTCTTTACCACGAGCCCCACCATCATTATGTAACCCAACATCGTAAACGAATCAAACGGGGTTCCGGTGACTTTCACTAGGAAATTAGCGCCTATTATGGAAAGCGGAACGCTGAGCATGATAGAGAGCGGCCGGATAAACGATTGAAATTGCATGACAAGAAGTAGATAGACCACCACCACGGACAGCGGAAAAATGAATCTCACCGCCTCCATGAGAGTGCGCAGCTCGTTGACCGCTCCGAACGGGACGATAGAATAACCAACCGGAAAAGCCACATTTGATCTAATCTTTGAGACGACCTCCTGAAAAACCTCGCTCAGTGGTCGGTCTTGAATAGTAAGTTGGACGCGTGCGTTACGTTTGGAATTGTAACGGTTGATCTGAAGAGGACCGAAGGTGGTGACCACGGAAGCCACACTCGTTAACGGCACCTGAATTTGCGGATCTTGCGGCGAAGTGAGAATGATCTTGCCGATATCCGAAACGGTTGTGAAATCGCTTTCCCGCCCCATTACTCGGATATAGAAGTAACGCCCTTCCACGTCATACTGTGAAACAGTTATCTGGCCTCCCACAGAGGCTTCTACAGCGTCAGCGATGGCCTTCACCTCAAAGCCGAGATGCTCCGCGCGTCTATCGTCCACGCGTATTTCTATCTGTGGCTTGCGCAGGTAAAGATCCGTATATCGGAAAACTATCCCTCTGGTATTCTCACCTATTTTCATGATCTGTTTCACGAGGCGGTCAATGACCTCGTAACTGTCACCTCTCACTCGAACATCCACTACGTTTGATCTCTGCTGCATGGTGCCAAAGAGTGGGAATTGAATCGGGTTGATGGCCTTGAAAGGCAAGTCTTGGGCTTTGGAAAAAGCGGCCTGAGCAATTTGTTGAATTGGCACGCCGCTGTCCTCTTCTCTGTCGCACACAATAAAGATCACGTTGCGCTGCATGTTTCTGTTGGGGATGGACACGAGGTGATGGACGCCCTTGATTTTGCTCCAACGTTCCTCAAGTATCTTCATCAAGCGACTTTTCTCATCGAGTCCGATTCCCTCAAAGGTTTCCACCTGCACTTTTAGCAAATTCGTCCCGCCCGTCGGAAGGTAACCCATGCTGGGCAGCAGCCAATATGAGAGAAAGAAAAGTGCGGTTACTACTGAAAACAAAAGTAGCTTGGGCCGCCATCCGCTCAAAAAAAACTTCAGTGCCGTGATAAGACCGTCGGACACCCTGTGACCGATCGTGTCAAGAAACTCCAGAGGGCTGACAATTCTTTTGAAAATCCCGGAAGCCTCTGTTTCCTTATTCATCCACCTGGACGCAAGCATGGGGACCACAGTGAATGCATCAAAGAGGGAGAGAAAAATCGCACAGGAAATTATGAACGCAACCGGCCCGAAGAGCTGGCCCACTTCGCCTTTGAGCATCAGCACGGGCATGAATACCGCGGCCGTTGTAAGTGTACACATGAAAACCGCGGTGCCCACTTCGCGTGTTCCGTCCACACAAGCCCTTACAATGCTCTTGTTTTCCTCGTAACGATGCCTGTAGATGTTTTCCAGAACCACAATTGCATCATCAACAATGATTCCTACTGACAAGGCCAGCCCGGCAAGCGAAAGAACATTGATTGAGTATCCGAGTATATACATTCCAATGAACGTGCCGATAATAGAAACAGGAATCGAAGTCGCGACAATAAAGATGCTACGCCAATTCTTCAGGAATACAAACAACACCAGGAGAACCAGCGCTATTGCTTCCACAAGTGATTCCTTTACAACCTGGACGGCATCTCGAATGTAATTGCTCTGATCATAAATCTTTTGAAATTTTGCCCCGCGCGGCCCGTAATCCTTCCTTAGAAGCTGAAGCTCGCGGTCAACAGAATCTATGGTCTGGACTATATTGGCCCCCACCTGATTGAACACATTGAATATAAGGCCGGGTTTGCCGTCGATGCGGCAGTACGAATCGGGTCTTTCGTAACTATCCTCTATTTGCGCCACGTCGGAAAGGTACACTACAGGTTCGCGAGGTTTGGAGATGATGACTTTGCCGAATGCCTTGGAATCGAGAAGTTCGCCCACGGTCCTGATGGTCCATTCTCTCGATCCTTCAACAAAGTAGCCTCCGCTCTGATTGACATTCGTCTGATCTATAATCGTTTTTATTTCAGATACAGTGATCCGCCTTGCTTTAAGGCGTTCCAGATCGAAGGTGATTCTCATTTCCCGAGTTCTGTATCCGTCAAACTGGCAGTCCCCAACACCTGAAATTCTCTTTATGCGAGGGGCTATATCCCTGTCGGCCCATGTGGACATAGTGACAAGATTCACGTCGCCCATAAGGGCGAACTGGTACACAGGCAGGCTGACGCGATCACTCGCTTTGAAAATTTGGGGTTTTTCTACCTGCCGAGGTAGGTCTCTGACACGGTCAATATTGCGTTGAAGTTCGGCAGCGGCGAGATCGAGGTTAGTGCCAGGTCTGTAGAAAATCAAAATAAGGGATTCGCCGTGGCGCGAGAAGCTCTGCGTGTAGAGCATATTCGAGACACCGCTTATATTCTCTTCGAACCGGTTAGTGATCTCGCCTTCCACTTCTTCGGGAGCCGATCCCGAGAACCTGGTTACCACCACTAGGACCGGCTGTTCAGTGTCAGGCTTGAGCTCCACGGACAGAAATGTGGCGCACACGTAACCGAAAACGATAACGAGCAACACCCTTACAATAACAGTGATCGGGTATCTGACAGATGATTCCGCAACGTTCATCGAGCCTACTCACCTTCAAAAGTGACGGGCCGAATTTTCCAAAGTCGGCTCTTAAGATCGTCCATCACAGTATAAACAACCGGAACGAACACCAGCGTCAGGAGAGTCGCTATTGAGAGCCCGCCCACAACCGCCATTGCCAGGCCGTTGTATATCTCCGCGCCTGCACCATGCTTCAGGGCCAATGGGAGCATCCCGAATATCATGGCTATGGCCGTCATAAAAATCGGCCTCATGCGCCTTTCACTAGCAAGAACCAGCGCCGCATCCCGTTCAAGTCCGTGCTCTTCTATGAGTTGTACGGCATAGGTGACAAGCAGGATCGCATTTTTCACAACGAGTCCCACCATCATTATGTACCCTAGGATAGTGAAGGAATCGAAAGGGACACCCGTAACCTTCACCAGGAAGTTGGCTCCTATTATGCTCAGGGGCACGCTCAGCAGAATGGATAGCGGTCGTATGAATGATTGAAACTGCATCACCAGCAGTAGATAAACCACGATCACGGAAAACGGAAACACAAACCTTACGGCCTCAATGAGAGTTCTAAGCTCATTGACAGCCCCGAACGGGATAAGGTTATAGTCCGGCGGAAGAGGCACTGATGCGTCTATTTTCGTACTGACATCTTGGAAGACATCTCCAAGAGGGCGGCCGTACACCGTGAACTGGGCCTGTGCGCTGCGTTTGGAATTGAAATGAGATATCTGAAGCGGTCCAAACGTGGCCTCCACTGATGCGACGCTGGTCAAGTGTATCTGCATGTCGGTGTTTTGAGGTGAGATAAGAACAATCTTGGCTAGATCGGCCACAGTGGCGAAATCTCGTTCGGGCCCCATGACGCGGATGTAAAAATAGCGGCCTTGTACATCATACTGTGTCGTGGTCCTCTGGCCTCCGATGGCTGCTTCCACTGCATCGGCTATGGCCCTGGTCTTCAAGCCGAAATGTGCCGCGCGTTCCGGATCGACACGGACCTCCACCTGTGGCTTGCGAAGTGCCAGGTCGGTATAATGAAAGATTATGCCTTGCGTACCTTTTCCTATCTCCATAACTTGTTTTATTACAGTAGTGACCGTTCAATGACTGACTACTCTGGATGAAGAGCCACTGTGAGCAGTCTTTGGTTGCCTGTGGTTTTTGAGGACATGTTTTTTGGAAATTGGCAGATGGGGGCTCACTACCGGATGAA
>JBKQMK010000394.1:0-6676 GCA_052146735.1 Desulfomonilaceae bacterium
CATTGCGTAAGGGCAGGGTTGGGTCATCGCAAGCGAAACGATAGTCTTCGAAACGTTGAAAACCCGCACGGCTCATGCATTGGAGCTAGCTTGAAAGAGCGTAGGGCGTGCAATCCAACGCCGGGCCCCCTAATCCAATAAACCATCCTCATCAGAGACGGGGGCCGGATGGAGTAATGCATCCAGCCAGATTGGGGAAGGGTCATGGAACAGTACCGTGTTCTGGTCGCTGATGGTGATAAGAATTTGGCCCAAACCATAGTCAGCCGACTTAAGTCCGGGGGCGTCGAAGCGGTCGCGGTAGATGATGCGGATGCCGCCCTGGCTTTCATGGGCGAAGAAGTTTTTGACGTCTTCATTCTGGACATGACAATGTCGGCCAAGGATAGCCTGAAGATACTGAGAGAAGCAAAAGAGAAGGCGCCTTTTACTGCCACAATAGCGATGACTAGCTACGGAGAGTGGGAATCGGCCATTGAGGTGTTGCAGAACGGTGCCTACGATTTCATGACGAAGCCTTTAAATGTTCACGATCTCCTTAAATACGTGAACCGAGCTTATTTGAGCAGAGATGCCGCACAGTTCTAAGGGGGCTCCATTCGGGAATGTCGTGGCAATGGAAATGTTTTCCTGACAGGGGGAATCATGACTGATACCTCACCGAAAATTTGGGTAAGAGAAGAGTCCATAACGCATAGTTTTTGTGGAGGTTCGCTATGAACAACGGTAGATGGGTGATTATTCTGGCCGTTTCACTTTACGTACTATTCTTTTCGATAGCCTTTTGGTCTGCTTTGACTGCCTCCTTCACGGGGAGCACGGGTGGCCTCGCTGGCATCGTGGGAGAGCCGTTTGTTGCTTGCGAACTGGGGACGGATTCGACGGCAGGCATAAAAGGTCTTTATGTCCAGGACAAGGAAAATGGGGAAAAGGGAGGCCGGATCAGCAACCAAGTTCCAAGAACTGAAGAGGAGCCGCGACCATGAAAAAAACGCCTTTTCTTCTGATGATGACGTTTCTCGCTTTGTTTGCTGCTTTGCTTTTGAGTGCTTGGGTTTCCTCAATGATTGCAAGCGCTCTGTTAGCAGCCCCACAAGCAAATCCCGGCTCGACGAATACTCTACAGGTGCAGACAAGTGACTGGCAGACAGTCGCCGCTTCACCGCAATCAGAAATTTCCGCAACGATCCAACCTTCTAGAATGGAGAGTGATATCAAGCCGATAAGAGAGCCTTTCATATTGCTCCCGTGAGCTCTGCCCTTGAAATTTAGCCAGGGTTCCGAGCCAGAATGTGCCAGAGCCCTGGCTAACCATAAGAGGGCATCTCCTACACTGTGGACTTGAGGAGAGCAGAGATGAGACATGAACATGGGGAAAAGAGTCTATTGACGCAAGAACTCTATGAAGCTCGTCCCAAAGTTCGCGCTTTGGAAGACGTGCAAATGGAAGGCATCCACGCGACTCACATTCTCGAAAAGTTTAAGCAGACGATATGCGATCTTTTAGATCCTATGGACTGCGGCATGTGGAAATGGACCGTCGGATCAGACGAGGCCACCTTGATCGTGAAGCGATGGGATGATCTTGGAACAGATACGATTAAACCGGGGTTGACAAAGTTAACTCTTCCGGAGATCGAGCGCATGATCCATCCAGAGGATCTGCAGTCAGTAAAAGAAGACCTAATCGCGCATCTGGAAAGCAAAACCGTGGATGCTCTTGAAGTTGATTTCAGGGTTCGTGGAAAATCGGGTGACTGGCGATGGGTGCGACTCGAGACCGAGGCCATCCAGCGGAATCATGAGGGCCGACCCGTGCAAGCAGTTGGATGCTTTGCGGACGTGAACGAAGTATGCACAATTCTTGAGAGGTTTGTAGTTGGCGCCGGATCGGGAGCGGTCGCAAAACCTCAAATCAGGATTAAAGTCGCAGCCGAGCGACCGAGCTAAGTTTCTACAAGGGATATCCTCTGTCTACGTATTCTCTCCGGAAGGTCGTCCGGTGAGGGAAGGGGCAGTGTGTCTGGCAGATGAGCAGCCGCATAAAGTCGAACCGCTCATTTCAAAGAGCATAATAGTTCGGGTAGTGAGATGTCTGAAACCGAAAGAAAGGAAGGCATTTCATGCCATGGGAATATCACGAGAGACTAAAGTTTAAGATTGTCGCTATGACACTCTGCTTTTCCCTTGTGCCGCTCTTCACGTTGGGAGCCACCATATACCAGCAGTTTCGAACGGCCTACACCCATAGGACGATGTGGAAAGGTTGAGGGCCTTGGCCCAAAACAGGCGTGGGGCTATTGAGATGTTTCTTGAAGAGCGCACTGCTCAACTTGTCGCCCTGGCGCATACTCACCCCCTCGAGCAATTAAGGGATGAAGCATACCTTGACAAGGTCTTCAATGCCTTGCAGTTGCGGGCGAAGTCCTTCGTAGACATCGGGGTAATCGATGTTCAGGGCAATCATGTGGCTTATGTGGGACCCTATTATGAACAACTGAAGTCCGTAAATTATGCCCAGGAAGAGTGGTTCCGAGCCGTCATGTCTTCCGGCATCTACGTGAGCGATGTATTCATGGGCTTTCGCAAGATTCCACACTTCGTAATAGCGGTCACTGCCCGCTCAGGGAACCAAACCTGGATTCTTCGTGCAACAATCAATTCCGACATCATTGATAACATCATCCGCCAAGGACAAATAGGCAGCAAAGGTGACGCGTTCATCATCGATAGAAAAAACCTCCTCCAAACATCTAGCAGGTTCAGTGGGGAACTTTTCAGGAATCCAACCACGCCGGATCTCTCTTCATCAGTAGGTACAAACGTGGAGGAGCTAGGCTTTAACGGAGAACGAGTGCTTTTTGCCACAAGCCGGATGACGGCTCCTAGCTGGGTAATCGTCATCAGACAGGACTTTCAGGAAGAGATGGCCCCTCTATTCACTGCAGGTTATACAGGAGGTCTCGTGCTTGTCGCGGGAATTCTGCTGATCGTGACGGGAACGATCCTGACCAGTAGATCCATAACCAACGAACTGATACGGATTGAGCAAGAAAAGGCAAAGAGTGATGACCTCTTGGTACAATCTAACAAAATGGCAGCATTGGGAAAGATGGCGGCAGGAATAGCCCACGAAATTAACAATCCGCTAGCCATAATTGTTGAAAAGAACGGATGGGTGAAAGAACTCCTCGAAGAAGCAGATTTGGCTAACAGTCCAAACTTCCCCGAAATTGAGGACTGTTTCAAGAAAATTGAGCGCCAGATCGAGCGGTGCAAGTCCATTACTCACCGGATGCTACTATTCGCACGACAGATGGAGCCCAGCCAGGAAATGGTCGATGTCAACCTCACATTGGCTAAGGCTATATCCTTCTTTGAGAATGAAGCCCGATTCAGAGAAATTGCCATTGAAGCGGACTATAACGACAGGCTGCCCAGGGTCACGACCGACACCATTCAACTTCAACAAGTCTTTCTGAACATCCTAAACAACGCCATCGATGCTGTTGGACGAGCAGGTTCCATCCATGTCAAGACGAGCTATGCTGCTGATTCTAAAGAGCTGAAGCTCGAAATTGCAGACAATGGGCCGGGGATTCCAAAAGAGGTAATCGGAAAAATTTTCGATCCCTTTTTCACTACCAAGACTGCCCAGGGCACGACAGGGCTGGGATTGTCCATCAGCTACACTATCATACAGAAGTTGGGGGGGAGAATAACTGTAACCAGCGCAGAAGGACAAGGTACTACCTTCACAATCTTCCTCCCCTCAAACGGGTGCCACGCTTCTTGATCTTAAACCAGAGTTTCCGCCACCACGATAAACAAAAGGGTTTTCGTGACTGATATTTATCTGTTACGAGTAATCCAGTTGAACTCCTAACATGGTGCCACATATTGTAATGACAGGAGACGCTCTTGCAAAAGTATCTTTGGTAGGGGGCAGCGCTCATATCAAGACCGTTGAAGGAGATTGATAGCGATCGAAAGTACAGGGATTTCTGGTTACATTTTTGATTCCTTTGTGAGGACGGCGGCGTCCGAGCCGTCCTGATCTCTCCACAAGGGGGGCTTCATGGGCAAGAAAACCTACACCGTTAAAAAAATCCTGTCCGACATCAAGCTGGGAATGGATAATTCCACCCTGATGCTGATGACGAACTATGACGTTTCGGAAACGAACCTGCAAAGCCTCTTCAAGAAACCCATGGACGCGAAGGTGTTGAAGCCGAAGCAGTCGGAACCAGAAAAAAGACCCTCTGAGTTTGAAAAAGCCAGTGAACAAGTTGGAAATGCTCTTAGCGTGGAAAATCTCAGCCCAAAACCGGAGAGGCTACGTGCGTTTGCTAGGAGGGCCTTCGCGAGAGGGTGAGGGCCTCCATTTCAAAGAATGGTTTGGAGAAGCGAGATGTCTGGAGCAGAAAGAAAGAAAGTGGGGATCTTCGGGGCGATCAAAGAATTTGTTCAGGGGTACGTGGCTCATGATCCGGCACGGTTCGCTTTGAAAACACGGTCGAGCATGGAGCATTTACTCATCCTGATAACCATGGGGGACATGCTCGGTGTACCCGTTTTTCCGCCATACTACTCCCTGAGACTTCTGCCTCACTTAATCCCTCAGATCTCCAAATGGAAGCGGAGGATGCTGAGAGAAAAGGACCTGACCGATGCACTAGCGTGACATGTCGTGTCCGGTCGAGGACACAATCAAATCTTAACACACTTGTGGCTTCCAGGCACTCATTGGGAGGAGATGGCATCCAGCCTGATCTATGAATTTGGTGGACATCTGAAGCGAAAGTTCGGAGCTTGCTTAGTGTAGGGACTTTCCGTAGACGATTATGATGGCCGCTTGCATGACTCTCAAGGCATCTTGCAGAGTTGCACCAGGCATCAGTAGCTGGTGTTGGGGCTTGCCACCTAACTGGGTATTAATGGTAACTCCATTAGGGTATTTCTTTAGCGTGATGCTGTATGGCGATTCCTTTTCAGGGATGCTTATGGTGCATTCTCCCGGGGAAGGGGTGATTTCTGGCTTTATTTCATTCTCCTTTGCACGCTCCATCCTGTTAACAATTTGGTCAAACAGGTTTCTTAAGTCCATCCTGATTTACTCCCATATCTCCCTATCTTTGCCGAACTCTTAGGCTCTGGGTCTTGAGGCAGGGCTCAAAGCCTACAAGCGACGGGACACCGAGTCAACGAAAAAGGATTTGGGCTGCTCGTGAGAACGGAAAAAGACATACTGGTCTCCGCTTGGATGTATTCTTTACATCCTGATCAATGAGAATGATTTTCAAACTGGGTAGCGACTATCGTTCGCTTATTTGCTCACGGCAACACCCTGAGAACATGAAATGGTATCGTGCAACCGGGTCTTCTCAGCGAGGCGCCAGGTCAGTAAAGCCGCCGTCAAGCTGATAGCCGCCGCAGAGGAAAGCCATATCGCCGGGGATGCTCGGTTGCCGGAAATCTCGATGCACCATGTACACACTGCAGGTGTGAAACCGCCGAAGATTGCAGTTGCCAGGCTGTAGGCAAGCGAGAACCCTGCGGTGCGCACTTCCGGGGGCATAATTTCCGCCAGGAAGGGAATCATTGCTCCATTGTATGCGCCGTAGAAAAAGGAGAACCAGAGCAGAACGAGGAGCAACCTGCTGAAAGAGGGTGCGGCAACCAGCCAAAGCATGGCGGGATAAGCAGTCAGAATTGCAAGCGAGGGCATGAGTATCAATAGCGGCCGGCGACCGATGCGGTCTGAAAGGGCCCCGCCTATCGGAAGCCATATAAAATTCGACAGTCCCACACAGAGTGCTACGATCAGGTTGTCACGCACCGCCAGCTTGAGGGCCTCGCGTCCATAGGTCGGGGTATAGGCGGTGATGGTATAGAAGGCGGTAGTCGTCATGATGGATAGCATCGTGCCGAGAAGCACCAGTTGCCAGTTGGAGGCCAGGATTCTGAGGACCTCACGTCCTTTCGGGTGGTGTTTCTGCCTGCTGAAAACCTTCGTTTCCTCAAGGGACCGGCGGAACCAGAAGATCAGGGGTATTATCGCACAACCGATGATCATCGGAATACGCCAGCCCCATTCGGCCAATTGCTGCATAGTCAGTGCGAAAGTAAGCGCGACCCCTATTATTGCCGTAAACATAACGGCTACCTGCTGGCTTCCGGATTGCCAGGAGCAATAGAATCCGCGGTTTCCGGGCGTAGCTATTTCGGCTAGGTAAACCGATACGCCGCCCAGTTCGACGCCGGCCGATAATCCCTGCAGCAAACGACCGCAGACGACTATTATCGGCGCCAGGACTCCGATCTGGTTATATCCGGGGGTGGCCGCTATGGTGAATGTGCCAACCGCCATAAGACCCAGGGTAAGAATCAGCCCCTTGCGCCTGCCGTGTCGATCTATGTATGCCCCCAGTACGAGCGCCCCAACCGGGCGCATTAAATACCCCACACCGAACGTTACGAACGAGGCCATTAGCGATGCGAACTCGTTGGTTGAGGGGAAAAAGGCCTGACCTATGTATTTTGCATAATAGCCATAGACTATGAAATCATACATTTCGAGAAAGTTGCCGGACGCCACCCGTATTACTGCCTTGATACGCTCTTTTCTCTGCCCATTCGCCGACATGTGCTCCCCCAGTGGACGACCGTTGCCACC
>JBKQMK010000395.1:0-15956 GCA_052146735.1 Desulfomonilaceae bacterium
GAATCCTCCAGGGACGAAGTTCTGTAACGAGTGCGGCAGCAAGTTGGAAGTGGTCTGCCCACGCTGCACAAAACCGAATTTGCCCGGCAGTAAGTTCTGCGGAGAGTGCGGGCACAATCTGACCCCACCCGATGAGGCTCCTTCCCCCAAAGATCTCTCCTTTGATGAAAAGCTGGCCAAGATCCAGAAGTATCTCCCCAGTGGCCTCACAGAAAAGATCCTGTCTCAGAGAGACCGGATAGAAGGGGAGCGGCGGCACGTCACCATCATGTTCATCGACATGAAGGGTTTCACGGCTCTGACTGAGAGACTCGGTCCTGAGGAAACTTTCTCACTTATGGATATGATCTTCGAAATCCTCATTCACAAAATTCACGATTACGAAGGCACTGTGAATGAACTCAGGGGAGACGGTGTCCTGGCCTTGTTTGGAGCCCCAATAGCTTTGGAAGACGCTCCGCAACGTGCAATACGTTCAGCCTTGGCCATGCACCGTGAGATGTTCAAATTCAGCGAAACGATCAAAGATGAAAAGAAAATTCCTCCCATCTTGTTGCGGATCGGCATCAACTCCGGGCCGGTAGTCGTGGGTACTGTCGGAAATGATCTTCGAGTCCAATTCAATGCTGTCGGGGACACCATCAACATGGCTGCCAGAATGGAGCAATTGGCGGAACCTGGCACGACTTACGTGACGGAAGAAACTTTCAAGCTGACTGAGGGGTTCTTCCGGTTCGAAGCTTTGGGAGAAAGAGAGGTCAAAGGCAAAGAGAGGCCTCTGAGGGTTTACCGGGTCATCGCTCCCAGTTCCAGAAGAACCAGGTTCGACGTGAGTGCAGAACGGGGCTTGAGCAGATTCATCGGAAGGGAAAGAGAGCTCGAACTTTTACTTGACAGCTTTGAGAGGGCCAAGGCCCGGAGAGGCCAGGCGGTCTCCATCACGGGGGAGGCTGGAGTCGGCAAGTCTAGGCTTTTGTACGAGTTCAGAAAGGCAATCGCCAACGAAGATATTTTGTTCCTGGAAGGAAAGTGCCTCTCCTACGGGCGAGGAGTCGCGTATCACCCGATCATAGATATTCTGAAGTCGAACTTCGGCATAGAGGACGGAGAAGGGGATGAGGCTGTCAGCGAAAAAGTAAAAAGAGGACTCACAATATTGAAGGTCGATGAGACCTCTACCCTGCCGTATCTTCTGGAACTGCTATCCGTCGAGAACAGCGGCATCGACAAGATTTCCATGAGTCCGGAGGCAAAGAAGGACAGGATTTGCGGTGCCTTGCAGAGAATAATCCTAAAGGGCTCAGAGAATAGACCTCTGGTACTCGCTTTTGAGGACCTGCACTGGATGGATAAGAGCTCCGAAGATGCGGCCAAGTACCTGATGGAGAGTATCCCAGGCGCTCGGGTACTGATGATATTTACCTATCGACCTGAGTTCGTTCACACATGGGGAGGCAAGTCCTTTCATAGCCAGCTTACTTTGAACCGACTTTCCAACCGCGAAAGCCTAGCCATGATGGCCGACTTGTTGAGCAGCGACAACATAGCGCCTGACCTCCAGGAGCTCATACTGGAAAAGACAGAGGGGGTCCCCTTTTTCATCGAGGAGTTCGTACGCTCACTCAGGGATATGGGAATCATAGAGCGAACAAACTACACGTACCATTTGCCCAAGGAGATAGATCGCGTGACTATTCCTTCCACGATCCAGGACGTGATCATGGCCAGGGTGGATTCGTTGCCGGACCCTGCCAAGGAGGTACTGCAGGCAGGATCGGCAATAGAGAGGGAATTCAGTTACGAGTTGATAAAGGCGGTTACTGACGTTCCAGAACAAGAATTGCTCTCCTATCTCTCTGTTCTCAAGGACTCGGAGCTTCTCTACGAAAGAGGGATCTTCCCTCAATCGACCTTCATTTTCAGACATGCGCTCACCCGTGAAGTGGTCTATGAATCGATACTGACGAACAGAAAGAAAGGGCTTCATCAAAAGATTGGTGAAACCATCGAGGAGGTGCACAAGCACAATATTGATGATCATTACGGAGCCCTGGTAGAGCATTTTCTTGCCGGTGACGGTTATGAGACCGCGGCAAAGTATGCCAGGTTGGCGAGCAAAAAGGCCGAAAAGACGGCTTCGATGAATGACGCGATACTGTACGCGGAGAAAGGAATCGCTTGTCTGGAAAGGTTACCTCCCAGTGATGAGGTGTTGAAAAAGATTATAGATTCCCGAACGGTCCTGGGCCTCTATCTGTTGCAACTGACCAATTACCACAAAGCCAAAGAGGCAGTAGATCCGATAATGGAGGCGGCAGTACAGAGAGGCTATAGCAGGCGTCTGTCTCAGATTTACACGATTATAGGAGCCTTTAATGACTGCGTTGAAGAGGATTATTCTCGAGCGCTCGAACATCTGAACCATGCTCTGGGACTCGCGAACGAATTGGGCGATACGATCTCCGTAGTCATGGCAAACTTCTGGTTGGCAACAGCGTTGTCTTTTGATTGCCAGTTTGAAGAGGCATTCTATCATATGGAGCAATCGCTCAAGATCCTCAAAGCAGTAAACAATCTCTGGGGCATGTCAAACATTGTGAGCAGCCAGAGTTGGTACCAGTACTTTCATGGGCAAGTTGAGCTGAGCTATCGAACCAGCAATGAGGCGCTAAAATTGGCTGAGCAGAGCGGCGACATATATTCAAGAGCAGTGGCACATACCTACCATGGTGGTCCCTGTTATGGCCGAGGCTCTTTTGAAGAAGCAATAGAAACCCTCACAAAGGCTGTTGATCTTGGTGAAAGAATCAACCTAGCCGCTTTCGTGCCTCTTGCTCACTTTATGCTAGCTGAAACTCACCTTGAGATCGGGGAATACGAAATCGCAAAGATTTGCTGTCGACAGTCCATCGAGCTTTTTGACTCCGGGAGATTCCTTCCCTCCATGGCAAACTTGGCCAGGATGGCTCTGGAAAAAGCACAAGCCTTGAGCGGAGAGAAAAATGTTGAGGTGGAACGGCTCCACCGCTATGTCCGAGATAACAAGATCAAGTTGTTCGAAGGCTGGACGCGCAGATACCTCGCCGAAATCCTTCTGATCATCGATGACCAGCACCTCCCTGAAGCTCAGCATTGGATCGAGGAAGCCATCCAAGCGGACAAACGGAACCAAATGATGTTCCATCTTGGTCGGGACCATGCTGTTTACGCGGAAGTGTTCAAGAAAAAAGGCGACAGAGAAAAAGCCAAAGAGCAGCTTGGTAGAGCGATAGACATCTACCAAGAGTGCGGTGCAGATGGATGGGTAAAGAGGGCTGAAGAAGAACTGGCAAGGCTTTCATAGCGCAAAGTCCTTTTCCCAGGGGAGGAGAGAAATGAACTGCCCCAAATGCGATTTTGACAATCGTGAAGGAGTCAAATTCTGTGAGGGCTGCGGGGCCAAGCTAGAACTGATCTGTCCCGAATGCAGGGCGACCGTCCCCCCCGACAGGCGTTTCTGTGGTGAATGTGGCCATGATCTGCGGAAGCCCACAGAGGCCAAACCTCTGGATTACGACCAGCCGCATTCCTACACCCCAAAGCATCTTGCAGAAAAGATCCTCTCAACCCGCAGTTCCATCGAGGGCGAGCGAAAGCTCGTGACAGTGATGTTTGCGGATGTGGCAGGATTCACGTCCATGTCTGAGAAGCTCGATCCCGAGACGGTTCACGAGGTCTTGGACGGGTGTTTTCGGCTCCTCATGGACGAGATTCATCGGTACGAGGGGACGATCAACCAGTTCCGCGGAGACGGGATCATGGCTCTTTTCGGAGCCCCCATTGCCCACGAGGACCATGCACAGCGGGCATGTCATGCGGCTCTTTCAATTCAGAAGTCGCTTGAGCCATACGGTGAAAGAGTCAAACGAGAGTACGGCGCAGATTTCAAGATGCGTATCGGCCTCAACTCTGGTCCTGTTGTAGTGGGGTCCATCGGTGATGACCTGAGAATGGACTACACGGCTCAGGGGGATACGGCAAACCTTGCCTCTCGAATGGAGAGCAATGCGGAGCCCTCTGGAATACTGGTCTCGGACAACACGTACAGACTGGCA
The DNA here is from genome assembly GCA_052146735.1 of Desulfomonilaceae bacterium. Taxonomy (GTDB): domain Bacteria; phylum Desulfobacterota; class Desulfomonilia; order Desulfomonilales; family Desulfomonilaceae; genus CAWBBA01. The sequence goes on from JBKQMK010000395.1 coordinate 4,095, forward strand.
AAAGAGTTCTTTGAGTTCACAGCCCCTTCTGCGTTTCAGGTAAAAGGGAAACAGGAGCCTGTCGAGGCTTACCGACTCATAAAGCCGACGGAGGTTAAAACAAGGATCGCCGCTTCTGCCGCCAAAGGCCTTACCAGATTTGTGGGCCGCGAACGAGAGATCGAGACTCTGAAAGCAGCGTTTGACAAAGTTCAATCCGGAAAGGGCCAAGTTGTCGGTATTGTGGGTGAAGCTGGGGTAGGCAAATCGAGGCTGCTCCTGGAGTTCAGAAACACTCTCCCAAAGGGCGACCACTGGTATTATGAGGGTCGCTGTCTTCACTACGGCGGTTCCATGCCCTATTTGCCCATATTGGACATTACGAGGTCCTTGATCGGAGTTAAAGAAGGCGAGCAAGAGCACGTAATCAGACAAAAGTTGAAGGAGAGAATCCTTGGGATTGACCAAAACCTTGCGCACGTAATCCCACCATTCCAGGAACTGTTGTCTCTGAAGGTCGATGATGAAGCATTCGCCAAGCTGGAGCCAAAACAGAAAAGGGAAAAGACGTTCGAGGCAATCAGAGACCTGCTGATTCGAGGCAGCCAGGATCGGCCGGTTGTTTTGGTGTTTGAAGACCTTCATTGGATCGACAAGACCACGGAAGAGTTCCTGGGCTACATGATCGGCTGGCTTCCGCGAACCCGCATTCTTCTCCTGCTTCTCTACAGACCCGAATATACGCATCAGTGGGGGAGCAAATCCTATTACAGCATGATTGGCCTGGGGCATCTCTCTACAAGTACCAGTGCGGAACTGGTGGCCGCGATCCTGGAGGGAGGAGAAGTAGTGCCCGAGCTGCGAGAACTGATACTCAACCGGGCTGCCGGGAACCCTCTTTTCATGGAGGAGCTTACCCATGCCTTGGTTCAGAACGGCTCTATCCAGAAAAAGGATGATCGCTTTGTGTTGACTCGGGATGTGTCCAATGTCCAGGTCCCTGATACCATTCAGGGGATCATAGCGGCACGCATGGATCGTTTGGAGGAAAGCCTCAAAAGGATCATGCAGGTGGCTGCAGTGATAGGGCGGGAATTTGCTTTTCGCATCCTTGAGACGATTACGGAGATGAAAGAGGAGCTGAAATCAGGACTGGTCAACCTTCAAGGGCTGGAATTCATATACGAGAAGAGCCTATTCCCTGACCTTGAGTACATATTTAAACACGCACTCGTGCAAGAGGTCGCTTACAACAGTCTGCTTCTCAACCGGAGGAAGGAGATCCACGAGAAGATAGGCAAAGCCATTGAAAATCTGTACCCACAGAGACTGCAAGAATTCTGCGAGATGCTGGCCTATCATTATTCCAAGAGCGGGAATCTGTCTAAGGCATATCAGTATCTCAAAGAGTCGGCGCAGAAGGCTGTCCGAAGTGACGCTCTTTTGGAAGGTGTTCGATTCTACAACGAAGCAATGCAAGCCGTCTCTCAACTTCCCCAAATCGACAAAAACAAGGGTGAGCAGATAGGCCTCGTATTGGCGATGCAAGGGCCCATGAGAAGGCTAGGCTACCCGGGAGATTTTCTCGCTCTGCTTCAAAAGGCCGAGGGGGTGGCTGAAGAGCTTGGAGATAGCAAAAATAGAGTGCGCATAAGAGGAATTATGGGGCTCTATTATATTTGGAAAGGTGATCCGGTCCTTGGACGGAAATACATTGAGGCTTGTGTCGAAGATTCCGAAATGATACAGGATGTTGACCTTATGGTCCCAATCGGCTGGGATCTCTGCGTATCTTGTTCATTTTCAGGAGATTACGAGAGAGTAAACAACGTTGCTCCCACCATCATCAGCTTGATTGAAGGCTCTGGAACGCAAACCGAATTCCTTGGTAAGCCCTTCAATGTGTACTCGCAAATTCTCGTAATGTGGGGAGTATCTATGGCACTTTGCGGGGACTTCGAGCAGGGTGAAAAATTGGTTAAGAAAGCGCTCTCATTTGCCTTCGAAATAAATCATCTCGGTACGGTAGCGATGGTCGAATGGCTTTATGGCATTATGCTTACAGGGAAGGGAGACGGACAAAGCGCAGTAGAGCATCTTCAGAATGCGGTCAAATACCTTGAAGACTCACAGAGCGTGGCTTTTCTGGGCATGGCACGGGCTTGCCTGGGAGTGGCTCACAGCCTGATAGGAGAGCACAAGACCGCAGTTGAATTCGCCGAAAAGGGCCTCAAAATGCACACTGACCTTGACATGCCTTTGGGAAGATCCCATTGCCACGGGTACTGTAGCCTTGTCCATTTCGAGCTGGGCGATGTCGAAGAAGCGAGAACACATGCCGAGCTGGCCTTGCAATTCTCCCTCGAAAACAACGAAAAATTGTCGCAGGCTATTTCGAGGGTTTTGCTAGGGAGGGCAATTGCCAAAACGGAGCCAACGCATATAGAGGCTGCGGAACAGCAGATTCTCCAAGGGATAAGCTTGGAGGAAGAACTCGGAGTACGACCTTGGTCCGGTGTAGGTTATCTCTGGCTGGGAGAGGTCTACGCTGAGTCGGGCCGACGAGAAGAGGCCCTGGAAACGCTAAAGAAGGCCGAGGCCATGTTCCAAGAGATGGGCATGGACTATTGGCTGGGCAAGGCACAGGAGGCGTTGGCGAGGCTGTGAAGCTTTTGATCAAAGCGGGTGTATGCTTTGGAGGGTAAGCGGAACCCTTTTCATCTTGCCTGAACTTGTAATGTCATCCTCAGGGTAGTCGAAAGGGAGTATTCACAAAACAGCTACAGCCGCCTTCTTGAGACACTGACATTGTCTTCTATGGCTACTTTTATGCATTTCCACTTTGTCTTCTCCCATTTTATTCACTGACACGCCCGAATATCCTGCCGATCTCACCTCGACAGAACTAAGAAGAATAACATCAGGCTCTCCAGAATGCTAAGGATGAGACTTGGTGCCGTAACCATCTCATTTTACTGACCCGCCACCGTGGCGACTGCTAAGGTGAAAACAGCATTTCTGCGGATCCTGACCATAAAAACACTCGAAAGCTGTTACGCCGAATGGTGTCCGAGCCCGACACGTTCCGATGTCCATTTCTCTGGCTGCTGTGCAGTGTGCAGCATTGTCTAAGTTGCCCCTGCCGACAAGCCCTCCAGCGTGCTCCTTCTATGTGCCCCGCCCGCATCTTCCCTTCTTCTCTATATTTGAGGGTCTAGAGGGTAAATCCTTGAGGGGATTGACCAGATCAAAAGAAAGGAGGCGCACCCGTATGAGAAAGGCTTTGACAATGAGTCTGGCGATCATCATAGAGGCAAGCTTGTTTGTTCTGGCCGACCTTATCACAAGGAGGAGAATGAGAAATGGCAATTTTCATGGACTGCATCGTGGTTACTCTGGAGGCGATGCTGTGGCTCTACGTTATCCTGGAGCTGGTCATTCGCTGCATGCTCGGCGTGGGGTGATACGCGTGCCCAAGCACGGGCGCCCTAAATCTTAGGATTAAACAGAAACACAAGAAAGGAGAGAGCATTATGAACGCAAATGCTTTCAGAGAAGACGAGCTGGTCACACGCAAGATGAAAGTCAACGGAGAGTGGCAAAGCCGCACATTTCCTGTTGTTGGAGGCCGTTTGCGAATCCTCCACGAGAACAATGATCACTTGGGCATCCAAACTGAAATCATAAGGCTGGACAATGATTTCGTAGTGGTCAAAGCTGCCGTGGAGAGCCAAAGGGGAAAGTTCAACGGCACAGGAACTGCGTCGGGTCAAAGAGATGCCAAGCTTGCCGACTCACTTGTTGAACTGGCGGAAACGAGAGCCATTGCTCGGGCGCTGCGCTTCAGCGGAATCGGAGTGGAATTCACAAGTTTTGAAGAAGTCGCACACGTCGGCTCCGCCGCAGAGCCTGAAAAAGAGCAAACAGGCAGCAAAGTCCCTTTACCAGTGTTCCCTGGAGACAACGGCAAGGAGAAAAACCAAAAATCAAAACCGTCAAGTGACGGTATTGATCCCGCCGCCACTGGAGAGACCAGAGCGCCGAGTGGCGCTGCGGCGGGGACAGGATCAAAACCGCAACCTTGCGGCATTGGTCAGGCAACCCAGGCGCAATGTCGAGCACTCTACGCCTTGACCAAACGAGCGAACTATCAGGAGCCGGACATCGGCGAACTGCTTGCCCGCTTCGATGTCTCCCGCTTCGAAGACCTTAGCAGAGAAGATGCTTCTCGACTGATCTCCCACCTGCAGACCGAACTGGCTGCTTAAGCCTACTACACAAGCACAACCATAAACAACCCAGGGCGGGACGGGATAGGTTTGTCCGCGTTCCGCCAAAAGAGAGGAGGAGAACTATGTACAGATTCGCTCGAATCTTTTGGAAATCCGTAGCGGAACAAAACCTCTTGAAAAAGAGAATCCGAAAGCTGAAGCAACAGCGTAACCGCATGGCAAGGCGTTTGTATGGAAGGAGGGGGAGAAGATGAAGGCGCAGGTTCAAGAAAAGCCCCATCTGTCCTATAGTCAAATCAACACCTACCTCACCTGCCCGTTGAAGTATAAGTTCCATTACATCGACCAGATCGAGCCGCCCTTTGTCAGTTCTGCACTGGTTTTCGGGTCATGCATCCATGAAGCCGTAGGGGCTTTCTATCAAAGCTGTCTGGAAGGTGACCAGCTATCCCCGAGTCAGGTTCATGACGTTTACCGTCAGGCTTGGGAGAGCCATTCGAAAGAGCGACCGATACGTTTCTTCCACAATGACGCCGCGGAAACCCTCACCACAAAGGCAAAAAGCATGCTGGAGGTGTTTCACGAGTCATTCGATCCGACCGTCCAGATCATAGGAATCGAGGAACCTTTTGAAGTGGATCTGGGCAAGCGTATTCCTCCGCTGGTTGGCCGGATAGATACGTTGGAGCTGGCGCCGGATGGAACGGTCAGTGTCATTGATCTGAAAACAGCTTCCAAACGCTATTCAGATAATACCGTCCACTCGAATCTCCAACTGACCTGCTATTCGATGGGGGCTCAGGCCCTCGGGTTTAACGGTGATACCCGCTTCCGCCTCGACGTACTCCTGAAGACTCAAAATCCGGAGCTGATACGGTATCAAACAAGCCGAACGGATGCTGATCGAGAACGTTTCCTGAAGCTGGTGAAGAACGTATGGCACGGAATCAAGAAGGAAGTCTTCTTCCCGAAAGCCGATTGGCAATGCGGTCAATGTCCGTTCCTTGATAACTGCAAGACCTGGTAGGCCCCGCCAGCAAAATCAACTGCAATCAAGAAGAGACCTTGTATATGAAAGGTCTCTTTTTCCCCGCCCGCGTCTGCAATTTCTCACATCCTTGCCCTGTTGCGGAACGTATCAAAGTGGGACTTTTTCGGCATGGGGACTGTAATAAGGGCATAGGGGGGCTATAGAGATTTCCAAAAACTCCAGATGGGACCCAAAAAGGGGGTCCTCCCCTAGGCGATATTCGACCCGATTCAGACACTAAGCACCTTATCCGCATGGGGACTTGATTTACTCGGTTTTTGCAGGTGTTTCGGACTTGTCAGGATGAGATTTCGGAGCGTTTTTCGAACATGCCGTACGTACGGCATGTTATTCCAAGGTGTATAGGTTGTTTTTTGAAAGAAAAACGTGCCCCCAGGAGGGTTGGGAGCACGTTAGAATTATTACGCTTCCTCAGGCCGAACATCGCCCAATTCAATGCTGGCGATGTTACGCCTTGCCCGCCTTAGGAGGTCTGTGGAGGTTGACATCTTGGCAACAGCGTCGTCGATGATCTTTGCGATGTGCAAACGATCTGACGACCCCAACTGCTGCTCAAGAGCCTCTCGGTCCTCAAGGAGCCCCAGCATCTCTGAGTCCTCCAAGAGGGCGAGGGGATGCCCCACAGCCCGCATAAGCTCTCTGGCCTTTCCGTTAGAAGCGCTGCCCGGCTTCCCCTCATCGACCTTGTCGTTGAGGTTCCGCACAGACCAGTGCTTCTCATTTGCCTCTCTGGCGAGTTCCCGGCGTCGGTCCTCGTCGGTCACTCGGAGCAGGGCGGCAAAATGGGAATAGGTGAGAGTTGAGCAAGGGACCTGGTCAGCAGTGAGGACCCGCCTGAGATGGGCAGCTCTGCCCCACGTCCCCAAGCGTCGACGACCAATGAGGAGGTCTGGATGATCACAAACCTCCTGCAAGGTCTGATGCTTGTACGGGTTGCGGGAAAGCGCTTCATCTAGGCTCCCCTTGAAAATCGCGTCGAGCACATACTCGCCGATCTCCATAGCGCCTCTCTCGAGCGTCTTGATTGCCAAGGTGTTAATCTTGGCAACGACTGCTCGGGGGTCCATGAAGGTGTCGGGCAGGTCGTGTGACGGATCCATGGGGTGGGCCTCAATAATTGTATTTGTCATTTTCATATCCTTCTTACATTGTTTTTTTGGTGTATAAAGTCTCCTTGTTAGTATGCCCAGAACCGGCGGCGACTTCTCGCACGCTAGTTCGGACACCGCCTATACATTGCCGCGATGACTTTCCCCCCGTCCTCCACTGCATTCCCTTGCGCCGCATCACGGCAGAGGCGCCAGACATCGTTAAACGTGTCTGGCTGGGCAGCAAGCGGATGCACGCCTCCACGTGGAGGACACACCATGTTGTTAGGAGCTACTTCAATACCGTAAGCAAGTGCCGTGCCACAAAATTGCCCGGTCTAGACATTGCATGACAAAGCAAGGGAAATAGCAGGTTAACAGCTGGATATGAGAATCGACTTGCATTGTGGATGTTCTAGGGGTTGCTGGTGGAAAGGGGTCAGTTTGGCTTGGCAATGGCCGCCGTAGAGAAAACCTCAATGATGACACTCCCCAACAGCAGGGCAAAGTGACCTATCCCGATATGCTCACGGGTCCAGGTGACCCACAAAACGCAGCGCCGTCATCCGCAGTGCACTCATGCCCAAGGCGTCACTTTTTCTCAAGGGAAACGGACAGAAATTTACTCGACAAAGCCTACTTGCAGGACCTTGTTTGGGACCGTGAATGGGAGAGTTTTTCGAACATGCCGTACGTCCGGCGTGTTCAGCGGGAGACAAAGATTGAATTATAACTCAAAAAAGGCCCGAGCCCAGTACCCAAATAGGTGGTCCATTCGTCCTATTTGCAACGGTTGCAAGTTCAGTCTTTGTCTTGTGATAATGCCGTCTTGATTGCTTCAAATAGTGCGGATTGCCTCTTTTTTGACAGACCTTCTATGGCGATCCGTGTCCCGTCATCTGACAGCCGCACCTTGCACCCGTCAATTTCCGTATATTTTGGCTTGCGTCCCCTACCGTCCTTTTTCTTCTTCTTGGAAAGAATCTTGCGAACTTTTTTCTCAAACTCCTCAGCAGGCTCCTTGGCTATCTCCTGCTCGTGTTGCTCCACATACTCGACACAGTCCTTCAGATGAGACGCGGCCAAGAGCTTCCTGATCCCGAGGTGGGAGAATTGGGGCAGTTTTTCTCCGAACCGCTCGTGTACGAGCAAATAGTTGTATGAATGCCTTCTGGGAAAGCCCGTGAATGCCATCCACCTCAGGAACAACTTCTTGGGTTTGAGAATATTCCGCACTTCGGACAAGAAGCGGCCCGTCTCGTTCATAGCCTCCATCATCTTCTTGGCAACGGGATACCCTTCCTCGACCAATCGAATGAACTCGTCCTTTGTCTCACCCTCGAAAGCGACTTCGTGCCCCCCATCATCTTTTATCGTATTGGCCTGCCGCAATGTCTCTATTTGTTGAGCAAATTGGTGAGGAGTCACGAGGCTAACCGCCCCTCCCCGCTCCGCAAACGGTTCCTGTGTCATGGGAGCGGGTGCAGGCGTGATCTCTTCGATATTCTGTGCTTTTTTCTTCTTGGGCATAACAACTACCTCTGGTCTTTCGTCGAAATCAATTCACGGTATCAAATAAGCTGGAATCTGAAAAGAAAAACTTGGAGCCCTGCCAAAAAGGGGGAAGTACGGCTGACCAGAATAGCCCTTTGCCCGAAAGCGGCCTGAAGTAGAAGGGCAGTGGAGTCGTGGGCGGGATAAATGCCTGCGTGTTCGGAAGCAAAGCATGAAACCACCATGCGCAGTGTTGTTCGAGGCCCTATTCCGTTTCAGAGATGAAGGGGCAGGGTCTGCTCGCAAACACACTGAGGCTTCCTGTAATCAATTCTGAGTGGTTATTTGAAATGGGTAGGGGGAAACGTATGGGTTATTTCCGAAGATTTAATTTGCCGCTGCACTGTCCTTGCGTGGAATCACCACTAAGCCAAGTTACGGAAGAAGGTTGACATCCGGGGGGAGATGGACGTCTACTGGACATACGGTCTTAGTAATCCACAGTAGGGAGGGTCTTCGTATGTGGCCCAAGGAAACATATTTAGAGGTGCAGTTAAAACTCTATGACTTGTTCGAAAACCAGCCAGTCCCAACTCCAGCCCTACCAGAAGAGCTGTTACGGTTCCAACGCGAACTAGATGAATTTTGGGTAGACATTGATTTCTCTAGGAAAGTGCTTCAAGGGTGGGTTGATCTTCTAATGTTTCGCTTGTACTTGCGTCTCGCCCCGCTCTTGTTTGAATGGCTTAAGTGGATTCTGATGCTGGCAACTATTAAAGTTGTCGATATTAAGAGTGGAAGCACTATGGTACACTTCATGGTGGGAATTTTCTCTCTTGCACTGATCTTTTACTTCGCAGCCTTTTTCGGGAGGATAAGAGTCAAGGGGCTGACATTTCTAAAATCAGAAAAGTGGCACACTATAGTTTCGGTAATAATAGGAATGTTATTGGGTTACGGAGTTAATCAGTGTGCGCTGGCTCTCGCTGAGGCTGTAGCCACAATGTCGAAATGATTGGCTCTCCCTGACGTACGAGAACAAGAGTCGTCACTCCTCCGGCGTAGGCACTCTGCCTATCAGCAGTTCTATAGCAGCCAACTTCATGACGTATTCATAAACGTCCTGGTGAGCCTTAGAGAAGCCACAATCGTTTCTCACATCTTTGTCCCCCTTGTAAACTATTACCTCCTGGAGAACTAAGTTAAGGCATCTTAAAAATTCTTCACGACGATCCTTCACACCTTTCGCATTCGTGTTAGTAGAACAGTAGCCCTCTACCATTGTTAGCCAGGACCCTGCATACTGAAGAGACTGCATTATGCCTAAGAAACGCTGATTGTCTATGTAGATTTCCTGCCCGGATCGGGCTTGACGGATAGAGACAGGTCGATGGTCTCCATCAATAGGCAGGGGCATTGACTCCCCCAGACACTTCAAACAACCAAAAAACACTTCCTGCTTCTTATTTTTTATCCACTGCTCTTGTTGCCATGCCAGATTCCCGGTGTTGTACCTGTTCGTCCATATCCCATTGATAAAAGAGACGACAGCACTGATAAGGACTCCGGCTAGGGCTACGTATGCCACGTAAGTCGCTGTAGTTGCTTCCATAGACCACCTCCAGATTTCTCGCTCCTATCTCACCCTTTTCCAGTAGTCAAGTGGAACGTGTGATAAAAGGGATGAGAGGCGAAGGACACGGAGCCAATTGAACAGGGGGAGGTATAGAAACAAGGCTCGCCGGGAACCATGAAGGAGAGACTACACCACGCCCTCTCAGACCTCGTGTAATCAATTCTGAGCGATTTTGTGGAATGGGATAACTTACGCGAGCAGCGGGCGATTGATCGGTAGATTTGATTGATGGAGCATAAGGGAAGAGGAATTTCTTGGTGGCCTGAGAACTTCATGTGATACAGTCTCATAACTCCTGCCAGCGAGAGCTTCTCACGAACGTACTGCTCGCACACCTCATTGAGGTGTGCGGGGAAAGGAAAGTCGCTCGTATGAGTTACAATAACAAGGTTCTTCCTTTGACATTTCTGTTAGGCTTCTCAATCATTATTCGAGTAATTTACAACTGGGGCCAAACGCCGGACTTTAATCTGGATTCCGCGTCTTACGATGCATTGGCCCAGCAGCTAATGACATTCGATTTCTCCAATTATACGGCTCAAAGAACGCCTGGTTACCCAGTTCTAATGGCCATTTGTGGACGCAACCAAGTCGCAACAGTGGTTACGCAATTTGCGATGGGCGTATCAATAACATTACTCTTATTTAGGCTTGCGTTAATGGAAACCAAAAGTACTGCCTTATCGGTATTCGTCGCGTTGTTATATGCGGCTGGCCTGAACTTCCTTTATTTTGAAAGATCTATTATGACGGAGACGTTCACCACTTTTTTGATCATGTTATCAGTCTATTATTTCAGACAACTCATGTTCCGCGGAAATTTCCAATACACGAGGTGCATTTCGATATTTACAATTCTGTGCACACCGGGGTTGGTTCGTCCGATGATGGCATGTCTGCCTTTCTTGGCAGCTGCCTACCTCACTCTGACCAAAAGTGGAAGCTGGTTTCAGAAATTAAAGATGGGCGGGCTGTGCTTGATACCGCCTCTTGCAATTTTCCTGGGATTGTGCGCGTTTAACAAGTACATGGTAGACAACTTCAACTTGACCTCGCTCGCGGGATATAGCGTAAGCAATCACACAGGGGCATTCATCGAAGACGCTCCTGCTGAATATTCCACCATAGCAAATGCTTACTTAGATTACCGAAAAATCCAAATAGAGAAGACTGGAATCCATCAGTTCACTATATTTCATATAAAGCGGAAACTACAAGACGAATTAGGACTGTCTTCAGTCGAGCTAGGCAAGCTCTTGACAAAGATGAATATTGTGCTCATTCGAACGCACCCGGCAAAGTACGCTCGATCAGTTTTCAATGCCTGGCTGAATTTCTGGAAGGCGCCGGTATTATTTTACGTAGGCGGCGGGACCTCGCTTATGGTGGCGAGGTGTCAGAGAATTATATATTTGGCGGCAAATGTGGGTTTCTTTGTGTTCAGTTTGTTGGCCCTCGTCAGAATAAGGACCTTATGGTCTGAGACCAAGTTTGAGATATTTCTGATTGCAGTGGTTATAACAGGATCGATAATTCAAGCGGTTTTTGAATACGGTACGAATGCAAGATTCGCTGTTCCTTTTCAACCTATTATATGCTATGTGGATGCTGCACTAGCATGGACGCTCTGGCAGGGGTGGAGGAAACGACAGCCGGGAAGACTTAGGGTCTGAATCTGGACTTTTCACAAGTTGCTATGGCGTAGTTTACTTCATATCGTCCATGTCCCAAGCGCAATCCCACGATGCGATCTATAAGGTTCAGGCCCTCTACCTTCAAATGGAACCGCATCCAAACGGTGTTAGAGTCGCGTCAAGATCGTCCGCTCACTTGAGATGAAAAGAAGGTGCTGCAACGCATGGAAATTGATTCTCGCCCTGACAAAATACGGCGGATACTGCGATTAGCTGTAATTGCGGGATGTTATATTGGTGCAAGCTACTATGTGACCATTTTTTTTCTCATTAATCCAGGTCTTGACCAGAATTTTTACATAGCAATGGTTTACCAAGATGCGAACAAGCCGTTTGTGAAAAGAGCTCTTCTTCCTTGCCTGATTCGGGTGATCGCCCAACACAGTAATCCAATTTTGAACAAGATAGTGAACAGCATCGCGTACCGGTTTTTCTTGCGGGGTATATACAAATCCCTGCCTTGCTACAATTGGGAGCAGAGATATCGCGTGGAAATATCGCTTGGGGTAATCGTGTTCTTCGCATGCTTCATGGGATATGGCATCGTGTTGCAGCGTCTTATCTGGCCGCCGGTCGAAGAGGGCATAGGGTGCCGGTCGAAGGGGGCAACACTCGTTGCATGATTAAGCTCTTGCCTTCTTGAGTGTCAAGATATTCCTCCTTTCAGGATTCTGGTTGTGGGTGGGTG
>JBKQMK010000396.1:0-17726 GCA_052146735.1 Desulfomonilaceae bacterium
ATTTTTCTCCAAGAACCGGCAGAAAAAACTTGACAAAATTTGGGGCGCTGAGTACGTTGATAGTTAACATGTAAACAATCAAGATATAAACAACTTATTTTCCACAGCAGACGGAATTATTGTCCAAACCATGGAGAAATGGAGGTCAACAGTGGACGTCAAATCGAGATTGTCTGAAATCGTCGGAGCCGAAAACTTCTCCGATGACCCCGTTCAGATGCAAGTCTATGCGACCGATTTCAGCTACTATCCTGCAGGTGCTCCCAATTATGTTGTGAAACCCTCAACTTCAGAGCAAGTTGCGGAGACAATCAAGGTTTGCAACAAGAACAACATTCCCGTCATACCCTGCAGTTCCAAAGTCCATTTCTACGGAGCCACCATTCCTAAAGAAGGTGGTTTGGTCCTCGACATGGCCAGAATGGACAAAATCCTGGAAATCGATCGTGAGAACCGTCGCGTTAGGTTCGAGGCTGGGGTTACCTGGGAGAAGCTCACGAGGGACCTGAAAAAAGAGGGGTTCAGAGTGATTATGCCCCTGACGCCTCCTGCTGAACGTTCAGTGCTCACAGATTTCTTGGAACGCGAAGAGCCTACCAATCAGGTGTACGATTACGGCGAGCCCCTTCAGGCCATGGAAGTAGTATGGCCGACCGGTGAGATCTTCAGAATGGGTTCGGCGAGCGTTAACGGGTATCCCGACTCTCCATCAAAAGGGGGGAATCCTTCGGGTCCTGGTCTGGATTTTTACCGGTTTTTCCAATGCGCTCAGGGGACCATGGGGGTGGTCACCTGGACGAATTTGAAGATAGAATCCATTCCGAAAATGGATAAGATCCTCTTTGCGCCGATTGACGATCTCAATTATGCGATCGATTTTCTGTATCGCATCTTGCCTCGAAGGATAGGCCAAGAGGTCCTGCTTTTGAACAACGTAGACCTGGCCGCGATCCTGGCTCAAGAATGGCCCGCCGACTTTGACAAACTGAAGGCCACTTTACCTCCTTGGACTCTGATTTTGGTAATCAGCGGGCTTCTGAGGCGCCCTGAAGAAAAGCTCGCCTATGAAGAAAACTTTCTAGGCGAAGTAACGAGAAACGAGTTCACGGATCTAAGGCTGGGAGAGAATCTCCCCGGTTTTCCCGGTCTAAGGAACAAGCTTCTGCCGATACTCCGCAACCCGTGGCCTGCGGATGTCCCCCACTGGAAGAACCGCGTCAAAGGGGCATGCCAGAGTCTCTTTTTCCACACCCGGCCGTCCGACGCAGAGTATTTCGTGACCAAGGTCAAAGAGATCGCATCCTGGAATGGCTATGCGGACAGCGATATCGGCATATACATACAGCCGATTGAACACAACCGAGCGTGCAGACCGGAGTTCACCTTCTTCTACGATCCTGGAAATGAGGCTGAGAAAACAAAGATTCGCACCCTCTACAAGGAAGCTGCCACGGAACTTCTCAAGGATGGGGCCGTGTTTACCCGGCCTTACGGCGATCTGGCGCCCATCGTTTATGAGCGGGCAGCTTCGTACGCCGGTCATCTCAAGCGGCTGAAGAAGGTATTTGACCCGAACAATATTATGAATCCTTCAAACCTGTGCTTCTGAGGAGGGAGAGACCATGGCCAATGAACAGCCCACAAGATATTACAGGCCCAAAGCGGACTTCAAATTCGACATCACGGATATTCAGAATTTTGTCTATGACATGAGCCGCTGCATCAAATGCAAAGGCTGCACCTGGGTGGATCATACCTACATGCCGGGTCCGAAGTTCATGACGCGGTGCCCCAGTGCGGCCAAGTACGAGTTTGACGCTTACGGTGCGTACGGAAAGATGCGAATCGGGCACGCTATGGCTGAGGGTTTGCTCGACTGGAATGAAAAGGCGCTGGAGGTCATGTATGCCTGCACGCTGTGCGGGGCCTGCGATGTAGGTTGCAAGCGTAACTTGGACTTGGAAATCGAGCTAAGCCTGGAATCACTCAGGGTTAAGGCGGTCAAAGACGGTGTTGGCCCGATGCCTGCGCACAAGAAGATCGCTGAGAACATTGCGCGACATCATAATATGTACGGCGCTCCCCACGAGAAACGAACAGGCTGGATTCCCAAAGGGATTACACCGGCGAAAAAAGCCGATGTGCTCTACTTTGTGGGTTGTACCGCTTCATACCTAAACAAGGAAATCGCTCAATCTACGGCAAAAATCCTGAAGGCTGCGGGAACGGAATTCATGCTGATGCCGGACGAATGGTGCTGCGGCAACACGCTGTTCTCAGTTGGCTTGTTCGATGAGGCGAAGGCTTTGGCACAACGAAATGTCGAGGAAGTTCGGAAGACGGGGGCGAAGACCCTTCTAACCAGTTGCGCAGAGGGATACCGGATGTGGAAGGTCGACTATCCAAAAATGCTGGATATTTCCACGGCTGATTTGGGTTTCGAGGTCGTCCATCTGGTGGAGTATGCAGACGAGAAGGTGAAGGACGGCGCGCTGAAAATGAAAAAGCCCTTTGAAACCCGCCTGACCTACCACGATTCGTGCAGTCTCAGCCGCTTGAGTGACCCCTGGACTCCTTATGAAGGAAAACGTGGGTGGATGGGGTGTGTGGAACCACGGCTTCAGAGAAGGCGCGGCAACCGAGAGATATATGCCAAGCCCAGGAACATACTGAAGGCTATCCCCGGCGTCAACCTCGTGGAGATGCCCAGGACCAGAGAAAATACCTTCTGCTGCGGCGCCGGCCGCGGAGTACAGGAAGCCTATCCTGATTTCGCAAAATGGGCAGCAGCGCACCGGCTTGAAGAGGTCAAGGAGATAGGAGCGGAGACGCTGGTATCCTCCTGTCCCTGGTGCAAGAACAATTTCGCGCAGGCAGTTAAAGCCAACGGCGATGACGTGCAGGTCCTGGATATTTCGGAAGTTATCTGCGCAGCCATTGAAGGGTAAGCACAAGGAGACAAATCATGGCGATATCCAAAGAGATCTATAGAGCATTGGAGGCCATCGTAGGCCCTGAATATATTTCCGACGACCCGGTGATCTGCGAGGGATATAGAAGCGGCCCTGGCGGATACGAGAACGGCTTGGGATATGAACGGGTCATGACCAAGATCCCGGGATGCGTGATCATGCCCAGGACGACCGAAGACGTTCAGAGGATTGTCAAGGTCTGTTATCGCAACGACATTCCTTACGTGCCTTACAGCACGGGCTTTTATGGGCCGCGCTCCCATCCCCACGTTGAGGACGCACTATTGATTGACCTCAAGCGCATGAACGATTTCGTGCTCGATGAAAAGCACTTTTATGTGGAAGTAGGCCCCGGCATGATCTACTCGCCGATCCAGGAGGAGTGCATGAAGCACGGAGCCTACGTGGTGATCGGGGGTGGCGGTGCCCAGGCTTCGGCCATTGCCAACCTGATCGGGGACGGCTGGTCTCCCTTGAGCCATCGCATCGGGCTTCCCCATAGACGTATCCTCGGGACTGAGGTGGTTATGCCCGACGGCGAACTCCTCAAGCTGGGTTCTCTGGCAACTGGCGATGACCCTTTTTGGGGTGAAAGCCCGGGGCCGGACCTCAGAGGTCTGCTCAGAGGTTATACCGGCCTGCGCGGTTGCCTCGGGATTGTTACCAGAATGGCGATCAAAACTGCTCCCTTTCAGCCCGAACGGCTTGAGCCGACGGGCATCTCGCCTAACACTGCTCTGGCGCTTCCAGAAAAACGGATCAAGTGGATCAACTTTATCGTGCCGTCAAAGGAAGCGCAGGTTAAGGCCATGAGAGAAATCGGGCATGCCGAGATTGGCGGCGCTGTCACCAAGGTGCCCCTATTCTGGCGTGCCATTGCCAAGGCGGAGTCCAAAGAGGAGTTTTGGGACATCTGGAGCAAGGAAAACGAGGAAACCGTTGCCAATTTCTTCATCGTACGGGTTCTTCTGATAGGTTATACCTCGGAGGAGCAAATGGAGTACGATGAACGTGTCCTCATGGACATCATGAGCGAGGTGGGCGGTGTCGCACGCCGGACCAAGCCAACCGACGAGTCCTGGATCAAGAATGCGGACTCTGCCGGGATGTGGCTCATGTGCGGTGGATATGTATCCGTGGACTATGTCATTGAAACTCTGACGCAGTCGCCGGACCACGGCCCCGCCTACGCGGAAGTGAAGAAGAAGTACACCCCGCCTTTGATGCCGGATTATGGCGATCCTGGCTGGTTTCAGAGCTTCGAACTGGGGCATCAAGGCTACTCCGAGTTCCTTGTGTACTGGGATCCCGACGACGACACCGACAAGGTTGACCAGTTCTACGTAGATACGTCCAAGATGAACATAAAGAATCGTTTCTACACCTCTCTGCTAGGTCCACATCAGCCGCTCTATCTCACAGGACCGAAGTATGGGCCCAATTATCACGAGTTTCTGCTCAAGGTAAAAAATGAGTTCGATCCCAAGTGGCGATCCCATCCGCCGGTGCCCCTGGCCCACGATGTCTTCGTGGAGAGGGCTCCCTGGATGCATCACATGAAGGACTGGGAATCCCCCGACGATCTCATGAAATAGCCGGCGAAAAGGGTGCCTGGACCTGATTATGCTCCTTGGGACGCTTAGCGTCTGCTCTCTCACCTGGCTAAGGACGATAGCATGAAAGGCAGGGACTTTTGTTGATGTCTCAAAGTAGTCTGGACACGATTCCTCTAGGGCCAAGGCTGCTTACGGAGACCTACAGCCTTGAAACCGGCTTTCCTACCGATCCAACGGCAGTGACAGACAAGAGAGATATGATACTGAGCCTCCGCAATATCAGCAAGAGCTTCGGCGGCGTGCGCGCGGTGATTGGCGTAGGTTTTGACCTCCGCAGAGGCGAGTTGCTGGGCATAATCGGCCCGAACGGGTCCGGTAAGACCACGCTGGTGAACCTCATTACCGGATTCCTGAAACCGGACTCAGGAGCCATCAATTACGACGGTCGAGACATAACAGGATGGATGCCGTATAAGATTGCAAGGCTCGGCATTGCTCGCACCTTCCAGATGATTCGACCCTTCGCGGAACTTCCGGCTTACAAAAACCTCGTTATTCCGCTTTGTTCGCCGCGAGTAAAGAGTCTTTCGGGCGGGAAATATGGCGATCGGGATTCAGTGGCCAAAGACCTTCTAGAAGAAGTGGGCTTCGAACGGGAATCGTCGGTGACTTACAAGGCGGCCGGCAGCTTGCCTCACGGGTACCTGAAACGTTTGGAGTTAGCAAAGTGCCTGGCGCTTCGAGCGGATCTGATAATTCTCGACGAGCTGTTTTCAGGACTTAGCATAGCCGAACTGGCTAGTATTGTGCCGATTATCGAGAAGCTCATGTTCGAGGGAAAGACCGTGATCATGATCGAGCACCGGCTACGAGAATTGTTCCGGATCGCGGACCGCGTGGTAGTGCTGAATTACGGCCGGGCGATCGCGGACGGAAAACCAGCCGAGGTGATGGAACTTGACGCTGTCAAGCAGGCTTATTTGGGGTCCGAATGACCAGTATATTCGGACGAGGAAAGTCATGCGGGATATGCCCAAGGCTCGGCGAAAGAGTTTTCCGGTCCCCGTCGAGTAGCGAGCGGTATCATGCTTGAAATAGCTTATCTCATGGTCTTTTACGAGAATGCCCTGGCACTCAACGATTTCAACATGAAGGTCGAGCAGGGCAGAATCGTGGCGGTGATAGGCTCCAACAGCGCCGGCAAGACAACGCTCATGAACACCATATCCGGTCTGATCATCGACACGAAGATTAAGGAGCAGCGTAAAGGCGGTGAAAGGATCACCCTTTACGGAACCGTAAAATTCGAGGGAGAAGACATTACGGGCATGCACCCCAGTGACAGAGTCAAAAAAGGCATGGTGCTTTGCCGGGAGCGTCACCCAATATTCCCTGAGTCAGACCTCGTTGAGAACCTGAAGATAGCCGCATACCTACGGAAAAGGTCCCAAATCTTTGACACGATCGAATACGTTTTTCACTTGTTTCCCACGCTCGTTCGACTCAAGACCCGAAAGGCCGGGTTTCTCAGCGGCGGCGAACAACAAATGCTGACAATCGGCATGGCCCTGATGGCGAAGCCGAAACTTCTGCTCCTGGACGAACCGCTGCTGGGCCTGAGCCCTGTCATGCAGGTCACACTCCTGGAAGCGATAAAAAAGATCCGAACTGAAACAAGCCTTACTATTGTGATTACCGAGCAGTTCGTTACGGCCTATCCTCCCGATGATCGACCGCGGGCACGTTATCGAGAACGGAATGCTCACAATGGAGGGCAGCGGTGCCGAACTAATGGATAACCCTGAAGTGAAGGCAGCGTATTTTGGCGTTTAATCTTCTAGAACCTTAGGCACAGAGCAAGGACGTCCCGGTCATGTCTACTCCGGCACCATCTACCATATTTAAGTCTTTCGCAGCTACGTCAGCCAAGTACCCTCGAAAAACCGCGGTCTCGTTTATCGGCTCGAAATACTCGTACGGAAAGTTGCAGGACATTGCAGAAAGATTTGCCGCGGCGCTCGCGGCAATTGGTCTGGGAAAAGGCGACTGCATTGTCATGTACATTCCGAATTCCATTCAATTTGCTGTGTCGTGGCTGGCAATACAAAGGCTTGGTGCGGTTGCGGTTCCAATCACCCCGATCTACACGTCTTTTGACTTGAAATACATCGCCAACGACACTGGGGCCAAAGCCGTTATCTGTGCTGACCGTAATTACGGGTACGTCAAACAGGCCATGCTGGATACGGCCATAAAACACGTTGTGGTAAGCAACCTTGCGGACTTGCTGCCTCTTTGGAAGAAGACCTTCGGAGTTCTCGCGGACAAGGTTCCGACTGGCAAAGTTGAGAAGGCACCCTTTGTCAGCTTCATGAAGAAAATGATTTCTTCGTCCAATCCACCCGCACCTGAGCCGGATGCCGACCAGGATGACACCGCAGAAATCCTTTACACTGGAGGCACCACGAAGCACCCCAAGGGGGTCCCAATCACTCATGGTCTGTTCTTGGCCTCCGCAGCCCAACAGTTGAGAGTTCGGGATCCGTTGTTTTCCAAAGACGAGGACGTGATCCTGGGTGGAGCGCCTTTGTTCCACATTTTGGGCCAAATGTGCAGTCTCTCAACAATCGTGATCGGTGGTGGCACTCTGATTCTTTTGCCTCGCGTGAATCTGGATGCTATTTTCGATTCCATAGGCCGTATGCGGGCCAAGAGTTTGATCGGTGTGCCGGCATTTTACCGAATGATTCTTGAACACGACCGGGTGGACCAGTATGACTTGTCGTCTCTAAAATATTGTTTCTCTGCGGGCGATGTACTTCCTGTGGAAGTTGCCAGACGATGGAAAGACCGTTTCGGACTTGTCATATATCAGGGATACGGCGCAACGGAAACCTGTGGGGCCATAGCCATGAGTCCCACAGATCGGGAGAATCCCCCTTTGAGCATGGGAATCAAAATCCGCGGCAAAGAGATACTGATAGTTGAATCCGGAGGAACCGAACCCGTAAAACAAGGGGAACCGGGAGAGCTCCTCGTCTCATCCGACCCTATGGTCCGAGCATACTTGAATAAGGCGGAAGAAACTGCAAGTTCATTTGTACAGATCAACGACCGGCTCTGGTACCGAACCGCGGACATTGTGCGGCAGGACGAAAATGCATTCCTTTACTTCGTGGATCGTACCGTTGATACGATTAAACACAAGGGCTACCGCATATCCGCTTCAGAGATCGAAGCAGTACTGCAAGAACATCCTGCTGTCATCGAATCTTGTGCGGTGGGGATTCCGGACGCCAAGGTCGGTGAACGCATCAAGGCCTTTGTGGTGCTGAAAAAAGACATCAAGGGAATCACCGGTTACGAGTTGACGAAGTGGTGCAGAAAAAGACTCATAGCGTACAAGGTGCCTCAATACATAGAATTTCGTGACATGCTCCCCAAATCGAAGGTGGGCAAACTCCTAAGACGTGAAATCCGCACCGAGGAAAAGAAACGCCTGGAAACCTGACGCAGCGTGTTCCGCGTCAGGGGAAAATAGATCAGTGTTCAACCCACTTCACTCACCAAGGAGGATCCCATGAAGAGACTGCTTACGTTGGTGGCTGTCTTTGCTGTCTTCTCAATGTGCTGGACGGCTACGTCCGCTCTCGGGGAAGAGCCAATTGTTGTCGGCGTTCCCACGGCCCTGACGGCTATAGAAGGGAAGGAGTCCCTCAGAGCGGTGGAACTGGCGGTTGAAGAGATCAACGCCAAAGGGGGAGTCAAGGTCGGAAACGTCAAGAGACCGCTAAAGATTGAGACCACTGATTTGCGGGATGCTTCTGCCGGAGTGCCTGTGTCGGAAGCCCTGCTCGGACTGGAGAAAATTATCACGGAAAAGAAGCCTGCTGCCCTGGTGGTGGGGCCGTTCCGGTCTGAAGCGCTGCTTGCAGGGATGGACATCCTTGCGAAGTACAAAGTTCCTCTTCTGGGTTGTATCGCAATGTCTCCCAAGTCCGAAGAGAAAGTCAAGGCGGAGCCGGAAAAGTATAAGTATTGCTTTCGCGTTTGCCTCAATGCCAAGTACCTGGTGGGATACCTGGCCAAGACACTGGGGTTGGTGAAAAGCCAGTTCGGGTTTGATAAACTCTACCTCATGCATCAGGACGTGCTCTGGGCCCGGGCCACTGCCGAAGGAACTGCAAAAGTGGCTGCCGAAAAATTCGGCTGGCAAAATGTGGGAACCGAAGTGTACCCAACCGGCTCGTCGGATTTTTCCAGTGGCCTTGTGAAGGCGAAAACCAAAGGGGCTCAGGTAATACTTACTATATTCGACATGCCTCAGGGCGGGATCCTGCTCAAGCAATGGCAGTCCATGAGAATACCGGCTCTGCTGACTGGATTCATTGGTCCCATGTGCGGCGCCGGGGCATGGAAGACCTTTGACGGCAAAATCGCGGGCCTCCTTAATTCAGACTATGAGCTTGGCAGCGCAATAGCCACCGATAAGTACTCACGGTCAAAGAAGTTCTATGACGACTATCAAAAGAAGTACGGAACTACCATAGAGGCAGGTCATGGCCCTGCGCCTTCATACGACTCGGTTTACCTCCTGGCCGAGGCTATAGAGCGAGCAGGGACACTTGATCCCGACGCTATTGTGGCGGAATTGAAGAAGACTGACCGCAAAGGAGTTATTGGCAGGATTAAATTCGATGACGGCAACCAGGTTATCTACGGGGATGACCCCAACCAGACGGCCGCGGGTTGTGTTTTCCAGTGGACCAACGAGGGCAAGCGAGTGATTGTGTTGCCTGAGCCCATCGCGGAAGGCAAGATCCAACGTCCCGACTGGGTCAAGGCCGCTAAGTGACCAAACAGTCCGGTTCATAGGGCAGAGCGCAAGGAGGGACAGTAATCCTCCTTGCGCATCATCGGAACGAGGCGAAGTGGGTGGCACACCAAGACGAGCCGGCTTATGTGGCGAGGAGACCTCATGTTAGAAGTGACACTCATATATGGATTCGTAAACAGCGTCATTTTGGCTCTGGTGGCCCTGGGTTTCAGCCTGACCTTTGGAATCAGTGGTGTTTCCAATTTCGCTTACGGCGCAATGTACGTGCTGGCGGGTTACTCGGTGTGGATTTTGATGCACAAGCTGTCTGTCCCATTCTTTCCGGCGGTAATAATTTCGGTGTTGATCACCGCCGCGTTAGGAGCGGTTCTTTACAGGTTTGTGCTGCTGAGGGTAAGGGGATTGGTCGTCTCTGAAGTCATCGCCACATTTGGAGTCGGCCTGGCTATTCTGGAAATGTTCCGCTATCTCGGGTTCACGGGATTTGAATACACCTTGCCGGTGTTCACTGACGGAAGCCTGATGATCGGAGACACCTATATGGATCATCAGAGGCTGTGGATTGTCGGCGTGGGCACAGTCCTCGCTGTCGGGCTTTATCTGTTTACTCATCACACCAGGACAGGTCTTGCCTTCAGGGGTATAGCCCAGGATGAGAAAACAGCCCTTTCTCTTGGGATCAATTCGGACCGAGTCGCGGGGATCAGCGTTGCGTTCGGCTCGGGACTTGCCGCGGTTGCAGCCGTATTGATCCTTCCCAGAGGGACCATATCCGTCAATGAAGGCTACGACGTCCTCATCAATGCCATGGCGGTTTGTATTGTCGGTGGCCTGGGCAGCACGGTTGGGGTCGTGGTCGCTTCCTTTCTAATCGGATATGCCCAGATGCTTACCGATACGTTGTCAGGTCCCCACTGGAAAATGATTGTTTCGTTGGTGGCCATCCTCGTTGTCTTGGTAGTAAAGCCTTCGGGCCTTTTCGGAAAGCAAAAAGAGTTGGAAGAGCGAATATAGCCGGCGTCCGCGGAGAGAACAATGTTCACCCATTCCGGCTGCGTGCCCTTATTCTTTAGGCATAGACGTCAACTCCCTTTGCAGGGACAAAAAGAATCGCTTCGCCAGCGGGTCCGGATGATTTAGGTGACTTAGTGAAACAACGACGAAAAGAGAGAATTGACCGAGGCATTAAGGCCAGGTCCGATGACATCTTTGCGCTTAGTTCATATCGGGAGATGCTCTATGCGGCTCTTCCGCCGGTCGTACCAGTGATAGCGCTCCTTATCTTGCCGCTCATTCTTCCGGCGTACTGGCAGAAGGTGCTGCTTCAGACGGCCATATTTGCGCTCCTGGCTATGAGTTTGGATTTTCTGGTAACCGCGGGAATGGTCTCCCTCGGACAGGCCTTATTTTTCGGGGTGGGAGCTTATACTGCCGGCTGTCTCGATCATTACGCGGGCCTTCCGATATGGTTGACCATCCCACTGGCCACTGTCCTCGGCGGGGCCCTATGTACGATTTTCTTGCTGCCCGTGTTGAGGCTGCGGGGAGTGTATTTCTCTATGGTAACCCTCGTGTTGCCACTGATGTTTGAGCGCATTATCGAGGCCACTGGTGCGCTGGGCGGGACGGAAGGACTCACCGGCATAAAGCCGTTTCCCAATTCGGGCGTGG
This sequence comes from Desulfomonilaceae bacterium, assembly GCA_052146735.1. Lineage (GTDB taxonomy): Bacteria > Desulfobacterota > Desulfomonilia > Desulfomonilales > Desulfomonilaceae > CAWBBA01. The sequence goes on from JBKQMK010000396.1 coordinate 11,037, forward strand.
AAATGTACGTGGTGATCGTCGTGCTACTCGTGGCGCTATTTGCCTTCCGCAGACTTGCCACTGAGGACTACGGGCTGGTGCTAAAGGCCATCAAGGACAACGATAGGTCTGTGATGAGCGGAGGCATCAATATATACTGGTTAAAGGCTCAGGCTCTGTTCATTGCAGGATGTGTAGGTTCTTTCTGCGGCGTGTATATGACCCACGTTTACATGTTCGTGGGGATGCCGGATTTTGCGCTGGATTATTCCATATTGCCCTTGGCGGCCGCTGTGGTCGGCGGAATGGGAACGTTTGCAGGCTCTCTCATGGGAGCTTTCATTCTCGTGCCTTTATCCGAGGCTCTCCGCAGTGTGGGCGGCCTGCGAACGGTCATTTATGCCCTGTCGCTGTCCGTTTTCATCGTGGTGATTCCGGAGGGGATTTTCCACTACATCCAGCGCAAGTATCAGCAGTTCGAGCGATGGGTGGAAGTGGAAGGATGAAGCCCGCGAGGCACATCCGACTAAGATTTCCACTTTATGAAACGGCCAAGCATAAGCAGACAATCGGGAATCCAACTCGGCGTGACCCTTTGTGATTCCCGTGATCATATCCGTGATTCTTTTGTCCAAGGCCCCCGAACCCGCTACCCATCAGCCAATTGCGCCGGTCAGGTAAATGATGGTCCAGAAAGATAGCGGCACAAAAGAGGTAAGTTGAATGGATGAAACGATGTTTAACAGTGAGGAACACCAGATCTTTCGTGAGTCGTTCAGGAGATTTGTGGCCAAAGAAATTACTCCACGCGTTTCCGAATGGGAGGAACAGCGTGCTGTGCCGCGAAGTATATGGCTGAGGATGGGGGAACAGGGTTTTTTATGTCCCTGGCTCCCAGAGGAGTACGGCGGGTTGGGGTTAGGGTTCGAATACTCGGTTATCATCAACGAGGAGTTATTGCGAGGGAATGCGTTTGGGGTAGAAGTTCCCCTGCACAGTGATGTCGCCACTCCGTATATCTATTCTTACGCGTCCCCCGAGATGAAGAAGCGATGGCTTCCAGGGTGTACAACAGGTGAAGTGGTTACGGCTATTGGGCTGACCGAGCCCAATGCAGGGTCCGATCTCTCAGCAATTCGCACGAGAGGGGTGAAAGACGGGGATTCCTACGTGATCAATGGACAGAAAACCTTTATCACCAATGGTTACTTTGCCGACCTGGTTGTCCTGGCTGTCAAAACCGATCCGGAGGCCGGCCACCGGGGCATTAGCCTCATCCTGGTAGATAAGGACGCTCCGGGCTTTTCGCGCGGTCGTAAATTGGATAAAATGGGGTACCACATGCAGGACACGGCTGAGCTTTTCTTCGAGGATTGCCGGGTTCCTGCCACGAACTTGCTAGGAGAAGAGGGCAAAGGCTTCAAGTATATGATGGAGAAACTCCAGCAGGAGCGGCTGGAAGTCTCGATTAAATGCCAGGTTTTGGCAGAGGAGGCGCTTAAGGAGGCGCTCAAGTATGTGAAGGTGCGCGAGGCTTTCGGCAAACCCATCGGAAACTTTCAATACAGTGCATTCAGACTGGCTGATATGGCAACTGAGGTCCAACTGGGGCGCACCTTTTTGGATAGCCTCATAAAGGATCACATCGCGGGCAAGAACATCGTTCAGAAGGTCTCCATGTCCAAATATTGGCTTGGTGAGATGGTAAATCGAATCGCTTATCAAGCCGTTCAACTGCACGGCGGCTACGGATATATGGAAGAATACCGGGTCTGCAAGATCTATCGAGACGTTCGTTGCCTATCTATTTTCGCCGGAACGAGCGAAATCATGAAACTGATCATCAGCCGCAGTCTAGGGCTTAATCCATGATGCTTTCGGTGCAGCGCAGCTTGATGGAGCTTGAGTCCGCCCTGCTAATGCCGATGGACTTATGCCGGCCTTTGATATTGCACGATTTCGGCGTCCCGTCACAAATCGACGGTTCTGCCGACCAAGTTGATTATCGACGTGAGTTGATCGGATTTATACCAATGCGTCATCGAGGAGGCGACATTCCCAGACTAGGAATGGAGAGGCAGACAAGATGCCTGTCCCTCCAAGAACGAGGTGTCACCTCTTTGAAAGCGAATTGGTATTAAACAACGTAACAGCACAATAAGACCCGGCTAATCATGGTCCGCTGCGAGATGGACGGCCGAGGTTTCCTACTGGGTCTTGGATGGAGGCGAAAAGGAATGAAACACCAAATCAAATTCAAAGTGAATGGAGACGAGTATTCGTTGGCAGTGGACCCCTGGCGGACTCTGAACGAAGTGCTTCGTGATGACCTTAACCTGACGGGTACCAAGCTCGGCTGCGGTACCGGTGACTGTGGGGCTTGTGCCGTCATGGTAAATGACCGAACCGTCAGTTCATGCTTGACCTTGGCCGTCTCGGTGGACGGGAAATCGGTCAGAACCGTGGAGGGCCTAGCGCCGTCGGGTGAAGAGCTTCATCCCATACAGGATGCTTTTGTCAAAACAGGAGCTATTCAATGTGGTTTTTGCACTTCCGGCATGGAGATGGCTGCACTTCATCTCTTGAGCCACAACCCGTCACCCACTGAGATGGAAATTAGAGCTGGTCTTTCCGGGCATTTATGCAGGTGCACTGGATACAACCAAATAGTGGAAGCCGTCTCGGTTGCGGCGGAAACCATAAGGGAGAATGATTCAGAAGAGGTAGAGCGATGAGACTACCAAAATTCGAACATTTTGCACCGAAGACACTGGAAGAGGCTCTGAGTCTGCTTTCGGAACACGGCGAGGGCGCACATGTGATGGCTGGCGGAACGGATGTCATGGTGAAGATGACTCATGGCCGTTTGAAGCCTAAAGCGCTAATTTCTCTGTACGAGATTGAAGGCATAAACGAGATTCGTTTTCATGGGAAGGAGGGCCTGACCATAGGCGCAACAGCCCGACTAGAGGAAGTCGCCTCTCATCCCGACGTCGTGAATCACTACCCTGCCCTTTCTCAAGCCATTCTGACAATGGCCAACGTTGAAGTCCGCAATATGGGCACGGTCGCCGGGAACCTCTGCAATGCTGCCCCTTCCGCGGACAGTGCACCTCCCCTTATTGCGATGGAGGCGGAAGTCACACTAGCGAGCCTCAAGGGCGAAAGACGGCTACCTTTAGATAAATTTTTCAAAGGTCCCGGCCTCGCCGCAATGGAACACGGGGAAGTTATGACCTGTATACACGTTCCAGTTCCTCCGCCGAAATCAGGAGCCTCCTATCAGCGCGTGTCTTGCCGCTGCGGGGTGGATATTGCTGCAGTAGGCGTGGGCGTTATGGCAGTCTTTAATGGAAAAGCCTGCAAAGGGGCCGGTATTGTCCTCGGAGCTGTTGCACCCATTCCCATGCGTGCGATAAAGACTGAGGGTCTTATGCAGGGACAAGAGTGGACGCGGGACCTCATCGAACAGGGAGGCGACCTAGCCGCCGAAGAAGCAAAGCCCATCTCGGATGTGAGAGCAACCGCAGAGTGGCGCAAAAGAATGGTGGCCGTACTAACTCGGCGTGCCCTTGAGGAAGCCCATGAGCGGGCAAGGAAAGGCTAGCGCAAACGGAAAGGAAGAATCATGAAAGAATTCAACATAATCGGAAAGGACATTCCAAGGACCGACGCCGCAGCCAAGGCAAAGGGTTCCGCCGTTTATACGGACGATATGAAGCTGCCGGGCATGCTTCACGGACGAATATTGAGGAGCCCATTGGCCCATGCGCGTATCAAGCACATCGACACCAGCCAAGCAGCGACCTTGCCTGGAGTGAAGTGTGTCATCACTGCAGAAGACACCCCGAAGATCAAATACGGTAACTGGAGGCTGTTTCCAGAAACTCAGGACGAATATCCTTTGGCGGTCGACAAGGTCCGTTTCATAGGGGACGAGGTGGCTGCTGTGGCCGCCGTTGACAAAGACACAGCAGAAGAAGCTTTGGAACTCATTAAGGTCGAGTATGAAGAGCTGCCGGGCGTCTTTGACGTTGATTGTGCCATGGAGACAGGCGCGCCGGTCCTCCATGATTACTGCCCGAGCAACGTCAGCGTCAATCGGAAGATCGAGTACGGTGATGTGGAAAAGGGGTTTGCCGAGTCCGACTATGTCAGGGAAGACACTTTCAAGGTTCACCCGGTTGTCCATGCCTATCTTGAACCCTGCTCAGCTTTGGCCCAAGTCGATTTGGACGGCCGGATTACCCTCTGGACGTCCACCCAGGTTCCTTACATTGTCCAATGCCTCCTGGCCTCGACGCTCGGTATGAGAGAAAATGATATCCGGGTCATCAAGCCTCATACAGGCGGCGGTTTCGGCGGCAAAATGGAATTGCGCACATGGGAATTCTGTGCCGCTCTAATGGCGAAGATGACCGGCCGACCCGTAAAGTTCACTCTCAGCAGGGAGGAGGAGTTTCTTGCCGGCAGGCGGCGACATCCCATGAAAATCCACTCCAAGGTGGGATTCAAGAAGGACGGGACCCTTGTCGCCAAGGATTTGAGAATCTGGTTGGACGGCGGGGCGTACAATGCCATGGGACCCACGGCCACCTTCTTGTGCGGCAACTTCGGGGCCATGCTTTACCGTTATCCGAACTACCGATTTCATGGGAAACACGTGTACACGAACAAACCACCTTCCAGTGCGATGCGTGGTTTCGGTGCGCCCCAATCTCTTTACGCCAGTGAAATCCAGATGAATATAGTTGCAGGGGAGTTGGGGATAGATCCGATTGATATCAGGTTAAAAAACGCCCAGGTGAGCGGAGACAAAATTCCTGACGTGGCCACCATTTCCAGTTGCGGCTTCATTGATACCATCAAGGCGGTAGCTCAAATGAGCAACTGGAAGGAAAAACGCAAAAACCTGAAACCAGGTCAGGGAATCGGTATCGGCTGCTACAGTTTTATTTCCGGAGGAGTGTTCAACTGGTTCAACACTGACTATCCGTTCTCGGCGGCGGAAGTGAGGGCATTTTCAGATGGTACTGTGCATCTTCTCACCATGGCTGCCGACATCGGACAGGGCTCGGATACGGTCCTCAAACAGATCTTAGCGGAAGAACTGGGCTTGAGGATGGAGGACATCCGAATCACCTCCGCGGATACGGCAATGACGCCCCAAGCTGACTTGGGTGCATGGGGGAGCCGAATCACCCTGATGGGCGGAAACGCAGTGATCGACGCTGCGCGAAAGATCAAGGATCAGCTATTTGGCGCGGTGTCGGCTCGTTTCAATCTTAATGTTATCCACGAACTCGAATGCAAGAACGGGAGGGTCCAGTCCAAGGCCAAGTCCTCCTATGGCTTAAGCTTCGGGGAGGCTGTGGCCATGGTGCAGAAGGCAAACCGAGGTGTGCCCCTTGTTGCTCGGGGCTCATACACACCCAGGGACAAGGGTATGGTGACCCCGGCCTTTGGTTTCGGCGCGCAAGTTGCTGAGGTCGAGGTTGATAAAGAAACCGGCCTCGTGAAAGTCAAGGACATGTGGACGGCCCATGACTGCGGGACGGTGATCAATCCGAGGAACGTTGAGGGACAGCTTAACGGCTCCATTCAAATGGGACTCGGATATGTTCTCTTTGAGCAGTGCGTGATGGACGGGGGCAAAACCCTCAACACCGACTTCGCGGACTACAAAATGCCTATGGCTATGGACATGCCGCCAAGCCAGGTGGCCCACGTTGACACATATGAACCGGAGGGGCCCCTGGGGGCTAAAGAGTGCGGAGAAGGCCTTGCATCCCCCACTGCGCCCGCGATTTCCGATGCTGTCTATCACGCTACCGGTTATCGGTGCAAAGACTTGCCCATAACCCCGGAGAAGATCCTGAAACATCTTGAAAAAACGGAAGGGGCCGGTGCGGATAGAGAAGAGCCGTCACGCGGTTTGGAAGAAGTGGCGATTACACAGACGCAATTCAAAAGAGGATAATAAATATAGCGGTTGTCGAATTCATTGTCCGATCTGCTTTGCCCGCGCGAGACGCGCGGGCTGCCTTTTTGCCGTCCCTACGTGAAAAATAAGATTCAGAGCTTAGTTAGCGCCTATGCCCACGAGCAGGGTTGATCAATAAGGGACAATATCATTTCGGACTCAAATGTTGGTGCATTCCAATTAGTTGGATTGTCGCTCACTCTTTGTTTGCCCCAAAATCTCCCGCAATATTTCCAGCAGTGCTGATTTCTGTCCATCGGTATATTTCATCAGGTATCTCTTCAAGCTGCGCTCTTTGTGGTCGGAGATGTCTTTCAACACCTGCGTTCCCTCCAGAGTGATTTGCAGCCTTTTCAGGCGGTCATCGTCCGGATCGTTTGTTCTGATAATAAACCCGGTTTTCTCCAATCTCTTGGCAATACCCGTCATGTTGGCGCCTGAAACGAGCATGATTCTGCTTACATTCCGCATGGTGTTTTGGCCGTTTTGGGAAGCATCCAAGACCCTGAGGAGGTTGTATTGAGAAAACGTGAGGCCCCATTCCTTGACAACTGCTGACGAGTTTTTCTTGAAGCCCTCGGCGACCCGCACGATCGCCATCATTACCCTCTCATCTATACTCATATCGCTCTTATAGGCGTTATCAAACATGGCGCTGCAATCATCTCCAAATAAGGCATATTATTTAATAAATTAACTATAAATGATTTGATTGTCAATGCATAAAC
>JBKQMK010000397.1:0-13729 GCA_052146735.1 Desulfomonilaceae bacterium
GGGGACATGCCCCACAATTCCTGTGCCTGGTTTACTGAGAATCGAACTTGACCACGCTGTAGCCCGTTGAACCCTTTCGGGTTCCATTCAGCCTTAAGCAGTATCCATGTCCAAGCCGATCGGTACAGCGGGTGTTTCCCTTTCCAGTCACTCAGGAGTTCTCGCCAGAGATATATCCGGCCTTGGTGTTCGGTACTAATCTTCATTCCATCTCAGGCCCGGCCCGTCAGCCGGGTTTTTTGACTCAGGTAGCCGACCTGGGCGGCTCGGCTATCAAAACAAATCCTATGTGGTCCAAACGCCGCATGAAGACGGGGATCGCCTCGGGTTCCATGGCCCTGGCCCCAGATTCCAGCTCGATCAGAGTTCGCGGCTGAATTTTTATGCGGGCTGCCATCTCCTCAATATTGAGGCCCCTTTGGCGGCGTAGTTCGATAAGGCGATTCATCGATCTCTCCCGTCGCTAGGATGCGTCCGAGTCTTGGGTCTTCACACCGGTGGACTGGCGCATGGCTTGCTCGTAATTTTCCACGTCGGCTAGAGTGAACCTGACCAGCGGCTTCGACCCGCCCGCACTCGCGAGGTTCAGCCAGGGGAGTTTCCCGGCGGAGCGCAGCCTGTCGATGGTCCGAGTGCTGGTATTCCAGCGGGCCGCTAATGCCTGTCTGGTAAAATGTTGGTCGGTAGTCATATTCCGCCTCCATGTGTGAATGCCTGACATTGGAGGCAAACTACAGGCGTTTTGATGGCTTTGGAATTCCCTAAAAACGCCATTTCAAGAAGGGATATTTTGGAGCTGAACTAAAGCCGTTTTGACAGTTTTTAGCGATTTTGTAGGGGGGGATGTTTTGGGGAGATTTGGGATAACCTGGAGCAGATCAGTCTTTGCCTTTGGGACGCCCTGATCCACGTTCTAAGGGCACTCTAGGCTTCTCGTTCAACCATCTACGAAGCACTTTTTCGGTATAAGGTGCTCCCCACTGGGTCTTCTGGAGCTCGGAAACTACGTCTATTGGTCGCAAATTTGGATCTTCTCTCGCCCACTGAAAGGCAAGGTCTCGGCATCGTAGCTCGCAAAGGCGGCTCTCACGAAGCTTCAATTCCCCTTTGTTCTTTTCCTCAAACTCCTGAACATCCGACAACTTGAACAGGCAGTCATCCAAGAGCGCTCCTCCACCAAAAAAACCGCCACTCTTCCGGGAAAGCGCGTCCTCAGAGACAAGTTGAAACTCCCCACTCTGGTCAAGGGAATAGACCCGCAGTCTCATGTCCCGGACGAGTTCTTCCAATTTCCGCGGATTGAACTTCGGCCATCGTTCCAAGACTTCACGCGGGGAAAGCCAGTCCAGGGTTAACACGAAACCGTGGCCCCTTGTCTTGTTCGTAGGCTGTAGGCGAGCATCCGTGCCCCACACTCCGTCCTCTATCAATTTCGCCTCCACCATAGAAACTAGCCCCTCGTCCCATTCTTCGTCCGTATATGTGCCCCTAACGCAGTCACGCAGCCGGTTTTCCCATTCATCCCAGGCTGCTTTTATCCTAGATTTCGCTATAGATTCCGCTTTATCCCACTCAGCAGGACTCACCTGATCAGGAGGCTTAGGCTCATCAGAATTCTTCATGCTTGACCCCTGGGTGCACACGTTGACAACGAGAATTAGTCAATCGGTGTCTATATAAAAAGCCGAATAGAGTCAAGAACAGTCTGGAGTGAACAAAGGCCGTGTTCTGCCACGGGGCATTGACGTGGAGAAATCGCCTTTTGGACAAAATATCCTAGAGATTTACGACCGCTGGTGTGCCCGATTAAGGCGCGCCCTGGACTAAAATGAGAATTCAAAACCCGAGGCCGGTGAGATAATCACAAAGGAATCTCCTTGTTTCTCAGTTAATTACGTGATAACGGACCGTCTAGGAGGGGCTAAAATGACTCGATCAAACCTCGATACAGTGATTTTGAACCTCCTGGCAACTCGATATGCGTATGATCACACAACAGGCATTTTAAGGGCTGGCACATGGGAACCCGTCGCTAGAATTCTTAATAGGCTGGAATTCACGACTCCTGCAGAGCATAGGCCGTGGACCCGACAGAGCGCAGCAGCTTATTACCGGCGGCACTTGCAGGCTCAGGATACCCGAGCAGGACGAATCGCTTGAATTTGGACGAATGGGCCGGCGAAATCACGGCCTGTGAAATTCTTTTTTTGGGCATGTCGATAGAATTTGCCGGGTTGTTGATAACTCTACTATGGGCTCTGGGCCTGAGATTCTGCTCTCCGCACGGGCGAGGGACGACCATTTTCGTTGCACGCGAAGACACGCGACCCTAACCAAGCCGCTCGTTTCTCCCGTGGCACGCTTGTCGGGAACGTGCTACCTTACCTTAACTATAACAGTTCGGATAAACAGAGAAAATATGCGGTTTTAAGGGTAGCGAAGTAACCAGAGGCACCTTCAGCAGCATTCAGATTGCGCATAGACTGGCGTAATTACTATAAATTGCCTGCGAGTTTGGCTCTTTTGGAGCGCGATTTATATGGACGGGAAAGCCGAAACTTTTTCCGCTCGAAATTGGCCGAGTCGCGCCAGAGTCCTCACGAGCGAGGAAGACTGCAAAAAAGTGATATCATAAAGGAATTGGTCACAGTAGGCCACACGCACAGGAGAAATTCTAAGCGCCTTTCAGCCTCTTTGGGGAAACTTGGGTGTCCGCGTCCAGGGGAGCCGACCAGGGCGATTGTGGAAAGGCATCCGGGGCTGTGGATGACTTGCGGGTCCGTTGGCAACTTCGGCGGGCTTGAAAATTAGGGACAGAAAAAGCACGCTGTTTGGGAGAATAGGGAGCTGTCAGTGCGCCCCCTTTATTTGGGCAAACGCTCGTCTGCACTCTTCCCTCCACATTCTAAGCGAGTCGTATTTTTCTTTCCGTGACCGACCCTTGAAAGCGGCCAGGAGATGCCGGAAAGCTCTATCGAAGTGGCCTACCACCAACGGGTCTGCTCCTGGCGTTGTCTTAAGCTCCAATAGTCGATCTGCAAATTCACCACTTCTCGCTTTAAGGAGAGGAATAGCGCGTAAAACATCTTCCCCAATCAGGCTGATGGTCATGTTTCTAGTGACTCTCATTATGTTCAAATAGGCCCGGATTACCCGCTGTCTCGTTTGTTTTTCTTTGGCGGCTTGTTGCGACTTCTGGTCTTGCTGTTTTTTTTGTTCCTTTCGGACTAGTTCCTCTTCTTGCTTCCTCCACTCCTCAGTCTCTTTGTTCTGCTGGCTTTGGCTTTCCTTCTCTAGCCGTTCGGCCTCACGCTGCCTATGAATTTCATCTTGCTGAAGTGCAAATTCTTTGGCTTTGGCCTCTCCCCTCCGCTGCTCCTCCGTTCTTTCAAACCGTTGGAGACGTACAGCTTCAACACGCCTTTCCTCTGCAGCCACCACTTTATGATACCATCTAACCCCAAGGACCCCCAGCAGCAACAGCAACGCCACACCCCCCAAGAGTATGGCCCTTCCGAGCGTCACCTGTTCAGCATTCCTTGTTGTTGCTGGCCGAGCGGTATCGGAGTTGAGTTTGCGAACAATGACACCACACTGCGGACATTCCTCGAATTCTTTCGGCTGAGGTTTTCCACAGGCTGGACATTTCCAGGGGAGGTTTACAGTTTGCTCCTGAGAGATTCCCCGGTCGTCAAGTTCGGCCTGTTTCATTACGCCGGCCGCAACGAGCTTCGTCAACGCACTCTGAAGGCCCTGGGCGGAGAGGTCGTATTTCCCCATGAGCGCGGCGTCATCCATGCCGGCGCGGATGTCAGCAAGAATTTCTTTGGCGCTGAGCCGTGGCTTGGACATGGCGAGCCCCCAGAACAACAGCGTTAATCAATTACGCTATTCCCCCCGGAGTCTCGTTTTCCTCCGCATGGTTGCCGTTAGTGACCGGCCTAGTTAAGTAATGCGCTGCAACGGCCTTAAGTGCTTCGCTGAAACGGTAGATGTCGCTTGGCTGCTGAATTACTTGTTTCGTTTCGGCTTTATTCTCATCTAGTAAGCCGACTTCTTTGGAATCCTTGTCGAAATAGAGGCGGCAGATCGGCTTTGTCTGCTTGTCATCCAAGAGGACTGTAAAGCCCTTCTTCAGGTCCCTATACTTGATCCTTTCGGGATCAACTGACTGGCAGAGAATCGCTCTCACAATTTGGTAGGCTTCCTTTTCGGCGTCAGTGGGGACATCTGTCTCGGGCACAGGAGTGACGTCTACTTGTTGTCCCGGACCCTCCTCTTCTGTTTTCTGTTTCTTGCTGTCTTTTCCTCTTCTCCAAATTTCATTCACTGTATCGTCTATGTGCTGTGCGATTGCCTGTGCGGTTAGCGGCTTGACCCGGTCCACCATTGCGGAGGTTATCCTTTTGCCAGGAGAAGCATATAGCTTTCCCGCAATGAACTTGGCGAAATCATCGGATGGTTCAGAGAATTCACAGCTGATTAAAGTCTTGATCTCTTTCGTATCCTTTAGTTTACGGGCGTCCTCCGTGAAAGCGATAGGATCAAATAAGGTCCTGGTGAGCTTCTTGAGTTCAGGAATCAAGTGCTCCTTGGGATCGTTCATGTCAAATTCTAGGAAGGGCCGGTCGTCCATCACATTCGGTTGCTCCAGATCGGTGAAAAACCAATATTGGATGCCATTTGTTAACACTCCGATACGGGCAGGAAGACACGCCCCGAAATATTTCCTGAGTTGGCTGATGTCCTTCTTGTCAAGGCTTGCTCCGGCCGATTTGCACTCAAAAAAAATCACGGGCTGCGCGTTGAGGTAAAGAGCGTAATCAACCTTATCGCAAGTGCCGTCCCGGAAATCTGCCTTGTGTTCGGGTACAACTTCCTTTGGGTTGCCGATATCGTACCCCAGCACCTTATATATGAACGGACTAACAAGGGCGAGCTTAGTTGCTTCCTCTGACTGAAGATCATCTTTAACCTGCGCGACCTTCTTAGAAAGGCTTTCGATCTCCTCGCCTATAGACATGATTCAACCTCCTCAAGAATCGACATTGCAGTCTTATGATTAGGTGCTATTTCCTCCGAGTCTCATCAAATTGCCACTCCGCGCAAGAACAAGCAAGGAAAATCTTGGCCCCCTAGTGGCGTAGCACGATTTCGTGAACACAATAACGAGCGATTTTGTGTTCAGGCTAGGGACCGATGCTGAGTTAAGTTGCTCTCATGGCGGATAACACCCGAAAAATGATTATTGGTAGGAACGTTAGGAACATTATGCTTGACAAGGGTGTCCTGTCGGGGTAGATTATGTCCATACTGTTATGAAAGGGGAGAATGAAATGAAAAAGGCGCTCGGTTACATCCGGATAAGCAAGGACGAGGAAGGTTCTGTGAGCCTGGACTACCAAACTGCCGAGATCGAGCGTTATTGCCAAGCTCACGGGCTGCTTCTCACGGGAATCGAAGAGGACAACGGCATATCCGGCAAGTCGATCAAAGCCCGTCCTGCGGTCCAGAGAGTCTTACAGGCTGTGGTCACCCAGGCCGTTGACGCCGTGGTCGTCTTCAAGTCTGACCGCATGTCCCGCGATGGAATCGAGAGCCTACAGATTGAAAAGCTCTTTCTCCGGAAGGGGGTTCAATATCTCTCCGTGACTGAGGGTTGCCTAACTGGCGAATCCGTGGACGATGAATTCATGAGCTTCATACGCGCCGGGCTGAATCAGAGAGAGCGAAAGTTGATTGCTCTCAGGACGCGACAGGCACTCCAGAGGAAACGAGAAAAGGGAGAGCGCATCGGAGGCCGTCCCCGGTACGGTTGGACGGTCATCAACGGGGAGCTTGTCCCCGAATCGAATGAGCAAGAAGCAATTACTCGAATGAAGGCACTCAGAGCCAAGGGATTCACCACGCGGCAAGTCGTCAAGGCACTCAGGGAAGAGGGAGTCAGGACGCGCAAGGGAACCGCCTTCACTCAAACGCAGGTTATGAGAATCTTGAGGGCCGCATGATGACCACAAACGAGAAAGACGAACGAATCAGGGCGTTGAAGCAAGATCCTGACTTCCGGGCTCTTGTCAACGCGCTCGAATCACAGACGCCGGAACAGGTAGAATCCTTCTATGAGCATTATGAACATTCAGATGGGAAGGGGGAAGACGATGCCACCACTGAAAAAACGAGCCACATGGAAGCAGATAGAAGCGAGAGCGACTGAGCTAAAGCAACAGGGCAAAAATTACCCGGATGCTGTAGATATCATCGAGGCCGAGACTGGCAAACAATTTTCGGAAACAGAGAAGGGCCCCATACGGTCTCCATACCTCGACGAGTACCATCAATCCCTCCGTGAACGTGAACAGCAAAAACCGGAACTATCTTCCGAACCTGCACAATGTCCTGAATATAATGATGCACTCCGCCAGGAACGCGCTCCTGATATTTCCAGACCGGAGGAGGGTCCGGAGCGTGGCGAGACCCAACAATCATTTCCAGAGAATTGGGAAGAGAGAATGAGACAAATTGCAAAGGAAGTATTTCAAGAGATGATTCAGAACATGCCTGCTGTGGGGAACATAATTACAGACACTCAAGATATCCCCCCAGCACCCGAAACACTCAAGAGAGAGGGCAAAGGGCGCCGAGAGAATAGGGATTACCAGAAAGTTTCTATCACAATCGACACGGTGCTATGGGATAAAATCATGCAGGAGAAAGACCGGATGAGGGTATCAACAGGCCGAGCAATGGACATCGTCCTGTGGCGCTATTTCGGCAAGCCGCTTTTGTCCTTCCAACTCCCTGAGTCCGAAAGGAAGGCACTAGAAGTCAAATATCCGAAGCCTAAAAAGAAGCAACGATGACGCCTGCGATCATTCAAGACAATAGGAAGCGGAGTAACTCCCTGAAGTTTTGAGTCCCTCAGAAGGGAAAGCCCCCTTCTTATTTCAAATCGCCATGGCTCGGAATTCTCTGGTACTTTTTTGCTGAAAACCTTATCTAAATAGGGTATACATTTCTTACGCCTTTCGGGCCTTGCGAGGCCGCAATTAGTAGGCATTGACAGCGAGGTAATTAGTATGGGCGATACATCAAATTACGAGCTTTCCCTTCTCATTAAGGCTACGGATCAAACCAAGGCTGTCTGGGATAGTATTGCTAAAAATGGGACCGCTAGCGCGCAACAAGTAGAGGCCGCGATTAAAGCAGTTCAGCAAGCCGCGAATGCTGCGGCTGCTCAGGTCAAACAACTTCAGGCATTACAGAAAAATCTTGGAAGTGGCGAAGGTCAAGGCGCAGGAATCCAGCAGCAAATCGGCTGGTTCCAACAGCTCAAACAGCGTGCCAGCGAGTTGCAAGGTCAGCTCACTCAACTACCTCTTGGCTTGGGGGCAATTGGAACGGCAGCAATTGGCTCCGTCGCGGGAGTCATGAGCCTGAAATATGCCCTCGACAAGCTGAATGCCACTATTGATGAAGGGTTAATGAAGTATTCTCAGGCGAAACTGGGAATGGAACAGCTCGGTGTCGCTTGGAAGAACGCTGGCCATAGGCTGATTTTCTATCCCAGCACCAACGAAGCTGATCCCTATGTGTGACAGGCTCGCCGTTGTGGAGAAAGATGTGATCGAATCCGATGGCCTGTACCTTCATAGCCTCTTCCAAAATAGGGACGAGGTCATTATGGATTGGAACCCTTTTCCACTGGCCCTCTTTCACATCTTCCGGCCCAAGGTAAATCATCCGTTTCTTCAGATTCATCCTCTTACGGGTCAGGCCCACAACTTCGCCTCTTCTCATCCCTGTGTAATACGCTGTTTGGGCAATTGAGCCGAACCAGGCAGGCACGTACTCCAGAATCTTATGGAAGTCCCCGTAGCTAACGTATACTTGCCGCTCGCCAGATTTTTCACTCAAATTGCTGACAAGACGGGCAGGATTCACGTCTACATGCCTCAGTTCCATGAGCACCTGAAACACCTTGGATAAGGCCGCCTTCTCTTTGTTCACCGTGGATGGGGCAGCCCCTTCATTGAGCCGCTGAATCTGGTACTCTTTGATTTGGGGAATCCAGATTGTTTTCAAGGGACAATCCTTTCCCAACCTCTCCACGATATGAAGAAACGATTGCTCATGTCTTTCTCTGTTGCTGCTGTTTCTTACCCCAGGGTATTTGAGGCAAAGCTCTATCGCCTTCCACAGGGTCAGCTCTTCTGAAACAAGCTCTTCACTTCCCAAATCAGTAGGCATTTGCCAATGCTGATTCTGGAACATCCTTATGCAGACCTCACGAGATGCTCGGTCTAACGCACCATAATCACGTGAACGGCAAGCGGTAAGGATCGCCATTTCAATGCGCTCTGCTTCAGATTTGAATTTCGCTAAAGTGGCCACTCCAACTTCCTTGCCGAAGATCCGTAGCTTGATATGCCACTTTTTCCCACGTTTCTTTACTGCCACAGGCTCATCTCCTTTCGGAGATCTGCCTTAGAAACCCCAATCGATTTCTCACCCCCTTTCGGTGCCGCAGATTTTACGCGGTCAGGTACCGGTCTGTCAATTTGAAGCTTGGAGCTTCGGGATTCGATATATTGGCGTATCTGTTCTTCAGTAAATCTTCTCTCTTTCGCCGTGACCTGAACGCATCCAAGCTTTCCTTCACGCACCAGCTTATTCACCGTCTTGACACTAATTCCGAGAATCTCTGCAACATCCTTGGCGCTCAAAAGCTTCTGAATAAAAATTCGCTCTTGATCATTCTCCTTTCCTGTTTCCTTGCTTATCATTCATCCTGTCCTCCAAAATAACACCACCGATGACTATCGGCTTCGGTGCGGACTTTGGCGTCCGCCTTGTGCCCCGCCCGACCTTTTGGAGGAAAAGGCGGCGAGGCCTGAAGATCGGACCATCTTCAATAAGGTCCGAGCCTTCTATGTCTAATTCGTAGTTATTCCAAATCCTTTAACAGATGACTTCGTCCGCACTTATTTCCCTATAAAGATACTGGGTGTACTCTGGTCCATACGAGAGGGAGTAGCTTTGGCGACGTAACTCGTTTCTGGTCTTTTCCAGTCTATTCCTCAATTCCACGAGTGAATGGAGGTGCCGCTTTTTTGTGTCAAAAGCAGGCTTCATGGTTTCAGTATATTATGTATGTCTGGGCACTGAAGCCTGTTTCCCAGAGCCAGTGGCTTACTCAACTGTTATCAAAGGGACTTGCCAAGTGTAGCGGCACCCAAGATCCTCTTTCAAATCAAGTATCAGGCTGTAAATGGCCTCGCATCTTTCATGTACACGGCAACAGACTTGCCACAGTTGATCGCAAAGTTCTTGCTCTCTGTCCTTTAGGCGATTGCACAGCTCGAATAAGTCATCTTTAATGGAATGGAGATCTCTATAGTCTTTTTCCAGACTTTTCAGTTCATCCATCTTCTCCAATAATTTGGCGTCCGGTGAAGCGTCGACCTCAAAATTGGCCAGCCACTTCTTATCTCTGTTTATGGCTACCGTCATGCAGTCGCTGACTTTGTCATTGTACAGCCGCGATTCATAAGGAACCCGCTCGAACAAAGCGAGCTCTGTCTGCACTAACTCCAATTGTCTGTGCTGCTCGGGAAGATGGGCAAGTATCCCTTCCATCCTTTTCTCTAAACATTCCCTGTTAGCGGCCTCTAATTGCTCAGCAGGCACTCGGGGATCAATGAGTATCCCATAATTCACAAAGTGGCTCATGGCTGTCTCGGATTCGTCACGATATTCCAAGAGCCTCTCAATGATTTCGGGTCGCACAATGTTGGGATCAACACGAAACATCCAGAAGTGAATTCTTTTCAAAGGCAGACAGAACATCTTGCGGTGTCTTCCGTCTTTTCCTGGGACAGACAGAACCTTTCCGTCGAATATCTCTTCACTTTTTACCTTCTTTGTTTGCCATTTGTGATCAATTCCCAGTAGTTCACATAGTCTCTTCAGCGGCACATACGTGCACCCGTCATCATCTTGGAAGCATTCAATTTGATAGCCGAGGAAATCCACGGCTTGTGGGTCTGAGTCAATCATTACTCTCCTCCATTTTTATCGGCTGGATTTATCCAGCTCTCATGCGGGCAATGCCCGCCTTGTGCCCCCTTGGCCCTAAGCGGTTAGGGTGGGAGGCCTTCAATTAATTTCGCCCCACAATGGGACTACGTTTGATTACGACATATCAAGCTCTGCGGTCTCGGCTGAGTCATATGCAAGCGTCACAGTATTGATAAGCTGCATCTGTTCCCGTCTGGAGAATCTGCTTAGCTGATCGCAGTTTAGAGTGGGTTCAAAGGCTTCTCGCGCCTCTTCTCGTCTGTAACACCCAAAAGAAGATCTCCTTTTCATCAGATTCTTTATCACTGGATGTCTGTTAAGACCGAAGGCTGTGGCAACGTTCCTCCCGAATCCTTCTTGAATTGCTTTCTGGGTTCTTTTGTCCAATCCCGTAGGTGGGAGCTGCAGGATGATCTCCTCTGGGCGAAGGCTTTTGCAGAGTTCCTTGATTCCCTCGTCAATGTTTCCGGTCAAGAAATTGGAGCTGGCAAAATATCCTTTATCCTTGCTACCTTCTATGAATGTGAACGCCGTTCTGTCTCTTCCGTTATTAATTGCTAATACTTTCATTTCCTCGTTTCTCCGTAATTTTGGGCTCCATAATGATGGATTTCCCGGCACCGGCTAATGACCGGCACTTGGCTAGGCAGACAAACAGATCGAGCCCGAAACGCAGCTAGACCTGCCGTCTGCAGATTGAAAAATAAAGACTTTTCTATGGAAATCTCAGTGGTGACCGGCCGCTTTGCTGCTCGGTCTATTGGTGTGGCTGGAAAATCAAAAGACTATAGAGAAAATCTGGTTCTTAACTACCAATGTGCCCGACTCGCCACCGTGGCGAGTTCGATCTCAGTTTGATAAAAGCTCGCCAAGCTCTTCAATCAGTTTTTCCTGGTGGCTCTTGCTCGTACACTCGATGGTTATTCTGCTGCCGTCCTGCGATGGAGTGACTTTGTAACTGCCCATGTCAATTTTGTTGGAGGTCTCAGACTTGCCGGATTTGGTCACCGGCTTGCCAAGCAGTGCTTTCACTTCCTTTTCAAAATCCTGAGCTGTTTGCTGTGTGAGGCGCTCCAGGTTCGCTTCCACATACTCCACATGTTCGGGCAGCTTCGAGGCAATCAGCAGTTTCTTGATGCCGAGACAAGAGAAGTCAGGGAGACGATCAGTGAAGCGGTCATACGCCTGCACATAGTTCTGTGCCGTCCTTTCTGGGAGTCCTATGAACTTCAACCACGTGTGGTAAAGCTTTTTCTTCTTCAGTTTGGACCGGACCTCAGCCAGCAATTTGCCGATCTCGTAGATACTGTTGAGGGTTCGCTGTATGACGGGGTATCCTTCTTCACATGCTTTGATGAAGTCTTCTTTGGTGTCGCCGTCAAAATCCATTTCCTTGCCCTGGTCATTGACTATGGTGTTCTGTTTGCCCAAAGCTTGAATCATGGACTGGACCTGATCTTTATCGATCATCTGCACGGGTTTTTCCGACTTCATCTCTGCTGTATTGACCGGCGCTTGTGGCGCTGCCCCATCATCGTATTCGTCATCATCGTATTCATCGTCGTCGACCTCTACTCGCTGCATCTGAGCAGCTTCTTCTGCCGTCATTGGGAACACGACGCTCTGAGCTATTAGCTGAGCCTGTTCCTGGGGGGCGCTATAAGGAAAACTCACGCCTCTGATAATTTGCTCTTTACTCATCTTCTTTTTCTTCCTCTACATTAGAAATGCATAGGCTGCTCGCGTCCGAGTCAGCCCGTAATTGCCGGAGCAGACGCACCAATCCCTCAAGCAGGTGGGATGCGCCGATCGGACATTAAATTTGTAAAACTCGTACTATGGAATGATCTGGGAGGGCGTTTAAAGGCAATAACCCTTCCGCCCGTAACAATGGGTCCGTATGAATCTGTCTGAGGACTATGGGGAAACTCTGGTGGGGGCGAATATGCCAATAATAGGACCCTTACATCAATATTATAAAACGTGGTCATGTAACTACATGAAATAATTAAGACGACATTTCTGTCGCCTATATTTAATCTGACACCCTTGATTCAATTAGGTTCCACATTTTTAGCAAAAAAAAGTGATAAAAGCCTCAACATGTTGACATGGCATACAAAACGACCTGTCATAAAGTATTGCTAAGGTCGGAATAGGTATGCTTATGACTTACCATAACTTTGGAAGCTTACATTAAGCGGCATAGAAACGCCGTAGACGCGAAAGAAAATGTAGTGCAAACAAGTATCCCTGTAAGGCCAGAGGGGCTGAGAATCGATCTGGCTGCTTTATAATCGACATGGCTTACTATTCCTATTCCCTCTACGTCCGCCGGAGCTCTCCCGACGCATTGGGATAGTTGAATTCAAAACGAAATTTCAGAAATTCTTCTAAACAGCTTCCCGCCGCTGGATTCGATCCAATATAGCGCCTGCAAATTAATGGGAATACCGTCAAAGTCACCTCCGTTGCGAAAATCTGTTCTCAAGCCATAGCATTTCTTACCGAGTGCGGCGGCAAATCCCATTTCACTGACAGTACCCGAATCTAATTCGAGGCCGTCTAATACCCCCAGGACAACATCACAGGCTCGTATCATTTCTTCGTTTGCTGTGCCTATCCGGGTCGCTATTGCTTTGAAAGCAGTGACTCGGGCAGTCCCATCCTCAATACCGCTCGCTTCTTCAATGGCCGCACGGAACTGCTGATCCCAGGGATCAAGAACGCTGTGACCTAACTCATTCAGCCGCTGCTTAATTTTGTCCCTGTAGGTCTTCCATTCTGAAGAGAAGCCGAGAGGAGATGCGAGGTAAACTGGAATGTCTCACTTGCCTAAAAGACACTCTTGATTATGGAATTTACGCCAGCGATTAGCTCTTCGACTTGATCATCAGTTGGCTCTGCAGTTTTTTGGTGGCTACAAAGATTACGAATATCTGCGAGTAATTGGATCTTTCTCCAAACAGGCGTATCGTAAACGCCTTTGTTCTTGAGTGGATCATTTAGGTCAGAAATCGTTGGAGTTTTCTTGCGTATGGTAATTTTGTGATTTTCCGCTGTTCTCTGAAGATGTCTTTCAAGAACAACACCTGCCAATGCGCCAGCAGCACGCTTACTGATCTTCTTGAGTTTTTCTGCAGCTGTAAGCTCTGAGTCCTGCAACTCCGCAAACAGGTGGCCGGTAACATCTTGCAATATGCTATCTATCCGCGATTCAAGGGATGCAAGAATCTGCATTTGATTCAATATCCTAAGCAAAGCCAGATTATTGGTATCCCAGTGTGGTTTACCGTAATAATCTGTTGGGGCACCGATACCCTTGATGTAATCCTGAAGCACGTAATTTCCAACGTCAGTTTAATATGAGGTGAACTCACCCAATCGTTCGGGAGCTAGAGACTCCACTATTTTGTACGCGCGAGAACACTACTGTCCGGTTTACTTTGACGTGATATCGGTATGTTATGGAATTACATTTTCTACTGTGACCGATACCATTTTATGTGGTGCCGTGATTTCAGTGGGTTATATACCAAAAGTTAGGGAGAGTTGGTCTTCCATCTCTGAATGGTGTGTTCTATTCTCTTCCTGATACAAGACCATCACCAGACCTATCCTGTCCATGAGGTTAGCTCTGATCCTTACCAAG
>JBKQMK010000398.1:0-12906 GCA_052146735.1 Desulfomonilaceae bacterium
AGTGACAAAAGCGGCGGTGTCTGAAGTGATAAAACAATATCCCGTGCGGCCCACCTGTACGGAACAAACCAGGCTGGTCAGCCATTCGAGGGAAACATCGGCAGTGACGATCCCCTTCACCTTCGAAACGGCACCGCCTCCTCCTCTTTCAAAAAAGGGACGAGCGTACGTGGTCATGATGATGCTGCCGGCGCCTTCATCGAAGTACGGGTCCGTCCAAACCGGGGCCTTGAGCACTTTAGGAAGGTGATACCAGTCCTTGGTGAAATAGTCGTACGAATCTGACCCGAGCTGTTCGTATGTGAGCCCGGATTTGCCCTTGAAGTAATATGGAGCGAACCAGTGCAGGTCCTTTTCGAACCCACCCGGTTCAAAGGCCACGGCAGACCCGTATATTTCCCTGCTTTCCTCGACCATGCGGCTAATGATCCGCAGCAAGGTCTCTTTGTCCGGGTTGCTCGCTTCCAGAACAGCAGCTAAACCTTTGGGGACCTTGGCCGCAGCCCGGAATTCCTGTTCTATCCGTCGGGCAACAGATAAAGTGAGGCCAGTCGCGCTTTTTTCTGCCTCAGCGAGGATTATCCGACGGGAATAAGAGTAGCTGTAGGCAAGTGCCAGAGCAAAGACCAGGGAGGCGCAGCACAACACGAGCAGAGTTATCTTCAGGCTGATGCTGCTGCGCAGCTTGACCATTATTTCGGCCCCAGGTAAAGGTCGTCGAATTGCGGCGCCTGGTCCAAAAGATGAGAATTTTTGCCTATATCACCGGCAAGGCGCAGCCTCATAAGCGCCCGCTTGATAGAATCATGTCCGTCATGTCAGACAATTATGACCCTCCCCCTTCCGTGGACAGAGGGAGTTTTGTCGGATCAAAACAGGGCCTTAAGCGCACACCTATGAAGCCACTCCTGTTGCAGTCGATGACGATCAGATCTCACTTGGCCCCATGCTCTAACAGAAAGTCTCTAACCTGTTGGTTGCCCCGGCTGGTGGCCCGCATCAACGCAGTCTGCCCATCCTTGCTCTTCGCATTCAAATCCGCGCCATGTTCCACGAGCAGCTTCACGCCTTCAAGGTGAGCCTCTAAAGCTGCCTGCATCAATGCCGTACGGCCGTCATGGCTGCGGGCATTCACGTCAGCTCCCCTATCGAGCAGCATCTTCACAACCTCGGGACGTCCCCGGTAGGAGGCCGACATTAAAACCGTGAGCCCTGTGTCCTCACTGGCATTCACGTCAGCGCCATTGTCCAGCAGGATTTTCACCGTTTCGGCATGGCCCTCCAGGGCTGCCGACATCAAAGCGGTCCCGCCATGGTCGGTTCGAGCGTTCACGTCAGCGCCGGCTTCCAGCAGTTTCTTGACCACCGGGGAGTAGCCGAGCATGGAGGCCATGACCAAGGGCGTGATTCCGATTTCATCCTTTCCGTTTACATCCGCTCCCCTGTCAATGAGTCTTTGAACTCTATCCAAATTGCCTATGGTGCTGGCATCGCGTAGTGCCTGGTTCAGGTCCTCAGGATTCGCAAAATCCCATGCTGCTCCTGCCAGTACAAGAGCCGCTACAAGAGGCAGTAGACTCCTCAAACGAGCCGATATATCAAGCCTGCCACCAACCATCCGGCACCTCTCTCTGTGGAGATCTCTTTTCTCCCGCGATAAACATGGTCGCCAAAGCCCCTACTTTTTGACACAGGACGCCGGATTAACGGTTCACCGGCAATTGATGAAGAATTATTCGATTGCGACCCTGCTGCTTAGCCTCAAACAAAGCCATATCCGCCATGTGGATCAAATCATCGGACCGTGTCAACGTCTGGGTAAATTCGGCCACACCCGACGTACAAGTGACACTGAAGGACCTCGATGCGATCTGAAAGGTTGTCTCTTCCAGTCTTCTTCTTATGCGCTCCATACACTCGTAGGCGCCCCTGCTATCTGTATGAGGAAAAACCACTAATAATTCATCTCCTCCGTAACGACCGGCAAAATCCGCCTGCCGCAGCTCATTCCTCACCATTTCGCTTAATTGCGCCAGGACCTGGTCGCCGGCTCGATGGCCGAATTCATCATTGATTCTCTTGAAATCATCTATGTCGCAAATGCTCAAACTGACATCGAGCCCATAGCGCTTTGCACTTTTCAAAGCGGCATCCAACAGTTGCAGCACCTGGCCGCGATTGAACAGGCCGGTCAGCGAGTCATACGTGGCTTGGCGCTGTAGCTCTTCTTGAAGCCTTTTCTGTTCGGTCACGTCTCTCGCCACGAGCACACAACCCGTGGCCAATCCGAGAACATCGTGGGACGGGGAAATCGACTCTACATAGAAACCTCCGAGCTTCTCTTCATAATACTCTGTAGAGTGTTCCCGACCGTCGGCCATCATTTTCGAATGGGGACAGAAAGACGGCGGCACGTCCCGCCCATGAATGAGTCGGTAACAAGGCTGACCTACGGCTTCTTGCACCGTAACCCCTGCTTTGTTGGCCAAAGCTTTGTTGAGACGAATTATCTTTTGTTGGGAATCTATCAGCGCAATCATGTCGGGGACTGTATCAAAAGTCAGCTCCCATTCTTTTTTTGCTCGGGCGATTGTGTTAAGAAGCAAAAGTTGTCTTTTTTCAAGCGTTAAGTCTTCAACAAGAATAAGAACGGATCTCTGCTCTGCAAGCCTAATTGGTCTGAGGTAAATCCTGGCCCATATCGATCTATCGAAATGTAACTCCAGTTCCCTTACTCTCGCCTTCCTCTTGTCGAAGATCTCATCGATCAACAAGCGTCCGATACGAGATCCTTCCGGGTTGGGGAAAACGGAAGAAATTTCAGTTCCTTCCAGCTTCTCATAATTCCTGCTTATTCGGGCACAGGCATCATTGCAAAAGATTATCGTGTGTGACTTGTCTACAAGTAGAGCAGGTATGGGGATTGCTCTCAGCAGCTTGCAAAATGCAGTGCTCCTAATCCCTTCAGCGTTGAAACTCCCCGAAGTTGTCAGACCCTCGCCGAAAACTTTATTGAGGTCGATGCTCTCCGTTGCTGCGGAGCCTCCTTGAAGCCGTTGCGCCAATTCATTTTCCGGGTCCAAGTTATCAAAGCTGGGCAGGTCGGTCAGGGCCATGAGACATGAGGTCCTTTGTTCAATGGATTATTTCTCTTGTTCCCCTGGAACCGGATTCGCTTCTACGCAATCTAAGTTCTCTGTTTCGTAACTTCGATGAGGTATTCTGGTGCCACACACCCCAATGTGCGCCGTTCCTCCGGCTGACACATGCCAAAGAGTTGCGTCACCATATTTGCGAAACCGATAACCTGGTCATTCAGGTCCGGTATGGACCAGCTTCCTACCATGGAAATCAGAATTCAGACTAACAGAGTCAGACGTGCAAGGCAAGCCGAAAGTCCCCATTGGGTGCGCATTCGGTCTCGCGGGGACATGGGTTCTCCCCGAAAATGTCATCGCGGGTGCAGCGACGCAATCTCCTGTACCGCAAAACGGCAATTGCTTTCCCGCAGGACGCGGGATTTGACTCCTGGTAATAGCATAGGCGGCGGCGTGCCCCTGGATAACTGAACGCTTGTACTGTCGACGACCTCTTGCTTGTTTTTTTTGCTTCGGCATGTAAATCTACCGGCAGATCAGCCGGCGGACATTCGATCAGCCAAATTGTGAAAGCTGAAGCCTGTCCGACGTCGGTAATTAGATGGGGTGATTTTGGAACAGCGGACAATTAAGGCAAAGAAGGTCGCACGAGACGTGCATGCCGGAATGGGTGACTCTCTTCTTATGAAGAAATACCAACTCTCTGCGAAGCAGTTGGAGAGCGTACTCAGGAAACTAGTTGACGCCGATCTTATTTCCCATTTTCAGCTCTATGAGCGTACCAGCCTGTCCGACACACAGATTACCAAGGCCTTTGTAGAGGCGCAGCGGGCCATCAGGGAATTGGATTAGCGGTTAGACGACTCCCCGTGGCAGAGCGGGGAGCCATTAAGCTTACACGGATAGGGCTCAAGCCGGCGGCAAGCTGCATGCCGAAGAGCATTCCGCCATGCGGTGTTCATCCAGGTTGGCAGCTCCCAGACACTCGTAACATAGACTTGCGTGTCTGGCGCCCGAACCGCCTGAGTCGCTTCCACCTTCCGTCTTTACACTTCTTGCAGTACGAAATGCCAGATACGCGAAAACCACAAATGTCGCTATGAAAATAATTGACGCTGAAAGGTAGCTGATTTCCATTTTGCCGCTCCTACGAATGAATTCCAATCCTTACCATATTAGATGCGTCGGGGAGCCGTAAGGTTCACGTCATTTCAAAGCCCCCAACGTGGGGCATGGAAACGCTCAGGGCCTCCGGGTCTGGATTATTCGGCGAAAGGTGGTCGTGGTTGACCTGGGAACGTATCGAGCATTATGTTTATGAACTAGGGAATAGGTTTTTATTCAACATAGTGGAAGTGGGCCCCCAAGCCCCTCCCATTGGTGGCTCTCCTCCAGCAGGTGAGGAGGAGGATTTTGGACTAAAAGTCAAATGACCTAGTGAACTCACCTTTTCCCGGCCTGAAGTTTCTTGACCTCTGCAACTGGCAGCCAGACCTGTTCGGCTGGGACCTCGGTGATGTTCTTCATAATGAGAAAGCCTTCGTACCTGGGATCTTTCGAGGTCCATCCTACGTAGACCCCGACATCGGCCATATGATCTTCCGCACGGATGTACCGCGCGCCCCTAAGAGACTTGAAAGATAACCCTTCAAGCGCTTTCACCACCTGATCGGAATCAGTAGTGTTGGCTTTCGTAATCGCTTCGGTCAAAGCCTCAAGTCCGTCGTAAGCCATGATCGCCCAGTCAGCAGGCCATTGCTGATACTTCGAGTAAAACCTATCTACGAATTGTTTCATCCTGCGCTCGCGTGTCCCATAGAAAGGACAACGTGTATATCCCAAAACCCCTTCGGGCATTTCGAGACCCATAGATCTGAGCATATCCAGGTCAAAAAGGGAGGTGACGCTTGCGGTGTCGAGCAGACCCGCAGCATTGGCTTGTCTCATGAATTTAGCGAGAGATTCCCCCCAGAGATTTGTGACCACGATCTCGGGCTTATCGGCAATGATCCCTGGAATGTTCCCAGAAAAATCCGTTTCCCCCAGTTTAATCCACTGCTCAGACAGAATCTGTACATCAGGTTTTTGTTTGGTCAGGCTGGACTTGAAGTTCGACCACCAATTCCGGGCGTACTCGTAATCCGGTCCGAGGTAAGAGAATCGCTTGTAATTTCTCTGGGCAAAGAACTGGGCCAGTCCTCTCGATTCGATGCCGGTGTTGGGCACTACCTGAAACATGTACGGCTGAAAATCCTTGGTGGTCAAGTCCTCGGTATTCGAAATACTAAGCATTACATTTTTTTGTACTTATGGGCAACCCGACTAACCGGCAAGGCTACGCCGCTGCTGGTAGGACCTATGAGAAAATCGCAGTTTTCCTTGAGTATCAATTCCTCTGCCGCTGCAGCACCCAGATCGGGCTTCAGTGCGGAATCACGCATAATAAGCTCAACCTTTTTCCCGAGGACTCCGCCAGATGCATTGGTCTCTTCTATGAACAGGTCTATGCCCGCTCTTTGACTTTTGTACCAGGACTCCCCGACCCCAGTAGCATCAGCGATAAATCCCAATCTGATGGTGTCACCTGCGAGCGCTGTGTTACCGGCTACGAAGAGCGCCGCCGCGACCCCCAGGATCCCCAAGGCTATGCACAGTGCCTTTCATCGCAGGTACCCCCTTTCTTCAGAATACGATCACCGTGAGTCGTCCTGGACCATGCACACCTATGGTGAGTGTCAACTCGATGTCCGCGGTTCTGCTGGGGCCGGTTTCCAAGGTGATATTGGTTGGAGGGGAATCCCCCAACGTGGCGAAGAAATCGTCCACCGTCTCATATATGTTTTCCGAAGAAACAATTGCCACGTGATGCGCAGGCAACAGACCCGCTTGAACCACCTTCCCTCCCTGGCTGGAACAGACCAAACTCCCGGTCTCGGCTATCGCGGCGGAGACCTCTTCCACACAGACCGAAGCTGAAGTGTAGTCTTGGACACGTTTGTCCGGAGGCAATTGAACTGCCTTCTCCTTTTCGGTGACAGCGGGGCAGAAAATTGATTCGCTCTCGGATATGATCGGACTGAGGACGCTGTTCAGTTCGTCGTTGTTATTCACGCGAACCGGTTCCGCGGCGGCTTTGGCAGCATTTCCAATGAAGAGACCAATGATTTCGTCCCGTGTCATGAGACCCTCCGGCTGAATGTTGTTGCAACAGGTCGAGGCAAGCGGCCGAGAGCATCCTCCGGTCCCATTTTTCTTGCAAGCGGCCAAAAAAGGTGCGCAGCGCTTTGCCCGAGATGAAAAAGGAACGGAGATTGGACGACCTTGCCGAAACCGGCCATGCTTGTTTGTTCCAACCTGGGGGTAAAACCTTCTTCGACCCTGCGTTCTCGCAATCGGCGCAGAAGAGCGGGGAGCGGCACCTTTACGGGGCAAACGTCCCCGCAAGCGCCGCAAAGGGTGGTTGCATCCAAAAGCGGGTGAGCCCTCTCCATTCCATCCAGCAGAGTGGTCAACACGATTCCCATGGGTC
Source organism: Desulfomonilaceae bacterium (assembly GCA_052146735.1). Classification (GTDB taxonomy): domain Bacteria; phylum Desulfobacterota; class Desulfomonilia; order Desulfomonilales; family Desulfomonilaceae; genus CAWBBA01. The sequence continues at coordinate 6,628 of JBKQMK010000398.1, forward strand.
CCGGATAGGTCGAGCCGTAAGCATGGCCCCCAACCATGCGGTACACGGGACAGGCGTTCAGGCAAGCCCCGCACCGAATACACTTAAGCATTTCGCGGTATTCTCCAGTGACTATTTCGGATCTGCCGTTGTCCACCAAAACAATGTGCATGTCTTGAGCGCCGGTGGATTCGCCATGTTTCTTGGTCCCTGTTATCACCGACATGTAGGTAGTGATCGCCTGCCCCGTGGCAGAACGGGGAAGCAACCGGGTGAATTTGGGAAGATCCGCCAGCGACGGGACCATCTTTTCGATAGACAGCACCGCAATGTGTAGGGGAGGCAGAGTCGTGCACATTCGCCCGTTCCCTTCGTTTGTGAAAAGGACGATACTGCCTGAGTCCGCCACAGCGAAGTTAGCGCCTGATATTCCTGCTTTCGCGGAGAGAAACTCTTCTCTGAGGACCTTTCTGGCGATTCGAGTCAGGACCGCCGGATCGTCAGTATACTTGCCTCCCAACTTCTCGGCGAAGAGCTTCCCCACCTGCCTGCGGTCCTTGTGAATTGCAGGGACTATAATGTGAGAAGGCCCTTCCCCGGCAATCTGTATGATGTACTCGCCCAGATCGGTTTCCACCGCAGTGATTCCCTGGCTCTCCAGATAGTCATTGAGGTGGATTTCTTCGCTGACCATGGATTTCGACTTCACCACCTTTGCTAGCCCGTGATCTTTCAGTATTGAACCTATACGCTCTCTCGCTTCCTGAGAATCCTTCGCCCTGTGCACCTTGGCCCCGGCCTTGGCCGCATTTCTTTCGAAGCGATCTACGTAATCTGACAGATTGTCGAGAACGTGCAGACGCATGGCGGATGCCTCTTCCCGCCATTCCTCAAGAGGCAGTCCTGACAACGCATCCGCCCTCTTCAGCGTAAATGTGTCAGTAGCGTTGCGCATTGCTCCGCGAAGGGCGGCATTGTGCAAGGCCCGAGCGGCATTGGTCCGGAAGGGGATGACTTGAGCGGATGAACCCATCATAGACCCTCCGCCAGCACTACCGCTATGTGCTTGACCTGCACTGTACTGCCCCGTCGCCTGATCGCGTCGGCGATATTCATGAGACAACCGTGGTCGCATCCCGTGACTGTGTCAGCCCCAGTCGCAAGGATTGTGTCAAGCTTCTCGTCCGCCAAAGCCATCGAGACCTCGGGAAGCTTGGCCATGAAGATCCCTCCGAAACCGCAGCAACGGTCCGCATGAGGGAGATGAACGAATTCAGCCCCTTTCAGAGATTGCAAGAGGAGCAGCGGCTCTTCCCTGACCCCGAGTTCCCTCGTGAGCTGACAGGAAGCATGATACGTGATCTTCCCTTTTCCAGACAGATTAGCTTCATGGACCCTCAGAACGTTGACAAGAAACTGGCTAAGCTCATAGGTGCGCCCTGCTATGGCCTCTGCCTTTGCGCACATCCGGGCGTCATCTTTGAACAGTTCCGGATAGTGATTCTTCACCATGGACGCGCAAGAGCCCGATGGGATGACAATAGGATCGTCGGTCGCCTCGAAAACAGAAATACAATGTTCCGCGGCTTTCCTTGATTCACGGCTGTACCCGCCGCTGTCCGCAGGTTTGCCGCAGCAGGTCTGTCCTGCGGGATATCCTACTTCTACGCCGAAGTGCCGGAGCAGCCTGATTGTGGCCTCCCCCGTCTCGGGATACATCGTGTCGATTAGGCATGTGCCGAATAGTTGAACGCGCATCAACACCTCCGCGGGTTGGATAAGCCCTCATGGTCACTAGCACGCAGAATACCGATATTCAAGCAACGATCCTCGTGGTGGCAATGTGTAAGGCATGCCTTTACTACTCTACGAGTCTATAGCAAGTTACCGCCAGGACGGCAACTTGCCATGCGGCTGTGAATGGGGTATTGGAGCCGTTTGTAAGGAGGTAGGAAGAAACCGGCTCCAATACCTCGCGCGAAATTACCGAACTACCAGCGCAGTAAACGGATACACGTAAGCCTGGAGGAAGACCAGACAGCCTACCAAAGCCGCCAAGGCAAGGCTGTGAAAGAAAACGTACCGCAAGATGTCACCCTCGTGACCGTACCATAGCGTTGCAGTACTGGCCACCACAATGCTCTGGGCGTCGATCATTTTGCCCATAACGCCCCCAGCGCTGTTGGCAGAACACATGAGCGTGGGGCTGATCGCTATCTGCTCGGCTGATATGCGCTGCAAACTACCAAAAAGCACGTTGGAGGAAGTGTCCGAGCCCGTAAGAGCGACCCCCAGCCATCCGAGCAGGGTCCCGAAGAAAGGATAGAAATGGCCGGTCATGGCAAAGGTGAGACCCATAGTGGCGTCCACCCCCGAATACCGGGTTACAAATCCAAGGGCGAGCATGGCAGCTATTGTCAAGATGGAGAACTTGACCATCTTGAGGGTCTCCCAATAGACCCTGACCATGTCGCGAATAGAATAGCCCATGACAAAGCCCGAAATGACCGCGGCCAACAGGATGCCCGTTCCGGTTGCCGACAACCAGTTCAGAATGTAGACCGCTGCTTCCGCGGTGGGCTTTGCAACCACCGGCGGCATACGCATGATCATGTTGTTCAGGCCGGGTACGGGAAACTTGGGCATCGAAATTGCATTGACTAAATTTTTGAACGAAGGCAGGCCCCACACAAAGACCAGCACACTGAGAATAATCCAGGGGACCCACGCCTTGACCACCTCTGCACGGCTGTAACCGTGCTCCGCACGTGCCTCAGCGGTCACGTCATGTCCGTTCATGCCCCAGATCTGCTTTGGATGCCACTTCATCAAGAATATTGTGACGGCTGCCAGCGAAACCAGTGAAGATATGATGTCCACTAGAGAGGGGCCATGGAAGTTAGAGACGAGGAACTGAGGAATAGCAAAGAAGACCCCTGCTACCAAAGTTGCCGGCCATACCCCGCGCATCCCGCGGAAGCCCGCATAAGCCCAGACTAGCCAAAACGGGACGAGAATCGAGAAGAAGGGGAGAATTCGCCCTACCATAGCGCTCAAGTCCATCTCCGGCAATCCACTGACCGCAGCCAATGTAATTATCGGAATACCCAGGGCCCCATAGGCTACAGGCGCGGTGTTTGCAATCAGCGACAGTCCGGAAGCCTGCAGCGGCTTGAAACCCAGACCGATCAGGATTGCCGCAGTGACAGCCACGGGCGTGCCGAAACCGGCCGCACCCTCGAAGAAGGCTCCAAAGGCAAAAGCGATGAGGACCAACTGCAGCCTGCTGTCCTGGGTGATGCTGGTAAGGCTGGTCTGCAGCACCTCGAACTCGCCTTTTTCCTTTGTGAGCCGGTAGAGGAAAATGACATGAACAATAATCCAGCATATTGGCAATAGACCGAACAAGGCACCCAACCCCGCGGTGGATAAGGCCATGCTGGTCGGCATGCCGAAGATCCCGATGGCCACTACCAAGGACGTAATCAGTCCCAGGATAGCCGCCCAGTGCGCCTTTATTCTTAGGATCGCCAATGTCCCCAACAGAACCACTACCGGCAAAGCGGCAAATAGTGTCGAGAGCGCAACGCTGTTCAAAGGATTGTAAACCTGCTGCCAAGCCATCTCTAAACCTCCCCTTCTTTGTTATAGGCGTCCCCGCCTTGTATCCTCTTTATTCTTGGTCCCCGCGTTCCAGCGAAATGCGAAGAATTTCGCATATATGAGATAGATTCCAATCCTTGCCCCAATTCTTTCGAGCAAACTGCAACTGCATGAAGCAACCGGGGTTGGAAGTGACAACCCTCTCGGCCCCGGTCTTGTCGATAGCGGCAACCTTGGCTTCAAGGATCTTCATGGAACGGTCACGGTGCGTAACATTGTAGATTCCGGCCGATCCGCAGCATTGTCCTTCATCGGGAATGTCTCTGAACGTGAGGCCCGGGATCCGGCGCAGCAGGTCCCGTTGCGGAGCAATGAGGTTCTGTCCGTGACGGAGATGGCATGGGTCGTGGAAGCAGACTACCTCGGGAATTGGGCCTAGCTTGATGTCGTCTCCCAAAGCGACCGCCAGGAACTCCGCAATGTCCCGAACCTTTGCAGAGAACGCCTCGGCTTTCTTGGCCACGCGGACCTGGTTTCCCAGAGTTTGGCGATAGGCTTTCAGTTCCGACCCGCAGGCTGCACAGTCCGTAACAATGGCTTCCACCATTTTTCCTTCAAAGAGACTTACATTGTGTTCGGCCATTTCGCGGTACACTTCGCGCTCGCCCTCGGCGATGTTCGGCGTGCCGCAACATTGCTGGTCTTTCGGGATAACGACCGTGTACCCGGCGCGAGTGAGAATGGCGATGGTGGCTCTACTGATGTGAGAGAATATAAGGTTCATTGCGCAGCCCAAGAAGAAGCCCACTCTGCCCTTTTCTTTTCCGACTGCGGGGATCTCCTCCGGAATCGATTCACTGAGCGGACGAGGCGGGAGACAAGGCAGCAGGGCTTCCATGAATTCAAGATCCGCGGACACCAATTTCAGAATGTCATATTTCCGTAGCAGCGATTGGAGCCCGCTTGCCTGATACAGTTTCAGCGGGATCATATAGCGGGCAAGCCTTTTCTGATCGTGAATGGCGTAGTTGAGGAGGAAGCGCTTCAGAATGGCCTGTGGCCGATTCTGTTCAATCCGATGCCGCGCCTCCAGGACCAGTTCGCCTACTTTGACCCCTGCCGGGCAGACTGTTTGGCAATTGCGGCAATCGAGGCAGTGGTACATGTGCTCTATGAATTCTTCCGACGCCGGCAATCGCCCGTCTATAACCGCCTTGATCATGGCCACGCGGCCGCGGGGCGACTGAGTCTCTATACCGTCGGTACGATAAGTTGGGCATGTCGGGAGGCAGGTCCCACACCTCATGCATTGAAGGACGTCGCCATAATCGTGGATGTCCAGAGTAGCTAAGGCCTTGGCAATCTTTTCTGGATCGGCATGCTTTCCCATGGCGGCTATTCCGTATCCTGTAGAAATATTTTTCCAGGATTGAGACGCCCTTCAGGATCGAAGGCATTCTTTATCCTCTTCATGACTTCAATGGCCTTTGGGCCCACCATTTGAGGCAGATACTTGGCTTTCGTGATTCCCGTTCCGTGTTCGCCCGAAATGGTCCCACCCAGGCTGATGGCCTTCTTGAAAATCTCGTCGTAAGCTTCTTCTACCCGGTGGATTTCCTCGGTATCCCGTTCGTCGGTCAGGCAAGTGGGATGAAGATTGCCGTCACCCGCGTGACCAAATGTCCCGATCGTTATGGAATATTTCTTTGCGGCTTCCTGTATGGTGGCTATCATTTTCGGGATGGCCTGCCGAGGAACTGTGACGTCTTCAAGAATTGTGGTGGGCTTGACCCGCGCCAGAGCGGTAAGGGCATTCCGTCGAGCAGTGAATAGCTCCTCGGATTCCTTCAGGTCCTTGGCCACCCGCAGTGTCCGCGCCCGGTTGGCCCGGCAAGCTTCCTCGATGCCCGCTGCTTCCTCTCGGACGACCTCCGGGTGTCCGTCCGCTTCGATCAGAAGCAACGCGGCCACATCGCGTGGCAGACCGATCCCCACGTGATCTTCCACGCAGTTGATCGTCACCGAGTCCATCAGTTCCAGCGTAGACGGAATTATCTTGCTCGAAATTATCGCCGAAACCGTTCGTGCCGCATCGATTACGTCATCGTACAGAGCAAGGAAGGTTTTCTTGGTCCGTGGCCTGGGAATGAGCTTTAACGTTATCTTTGAGAAAATTCCTAGTGTTCCTTCGGATCCCGTCAGGAACTTGGTAAGGTTGTACCCCGCTACATCTTTCACGCACTTGGTGCCGTAATGGACCTTGGCACCGTCGATAAGATACGTGTCCAGCGCAAGCACGTAATCTCCGGTGATTCCGTACTTCAGCCCGCGCAACCCTCCGGCGTTTTCCGCGACGTTCCCACCGATGGTGCAAACCTTCATGCTACCCGGATCAGGCGGATAGAACAGGTTCCTGGCTTCGACCGCCACGTGAAGATCGGCGGTGATTACCCCTGGTTCTACTGTCACCGAGAGGTCATCCGCGTCGATTTCGATGATGCGGTTCATGGCTGTGGTGACGAGGACGATGCCCCCCTGGACCGGGACCGATCCTCCACTCAGTCCTGTACCGCTCCCCCGCGTGGTGACCGGAAGCCCTTCCTGTGCAGCAAATTCTAAAGTGAGACGAATATCTTCTTCAGAGTGGACGCGGACGACCGCGTCCGGCTTGTGAGAAATCAGGGGGGCCGAGTCGTA
>JBKQMK010000399.1:0-7969 GCA_052146735.1 Desulfomonilaceae bacterium
TGAGAAGGGGATGAGTTAGAGAACCCGCGCAAATCGGGGAAAGAAATTAACCGCAGAGTGCGCGGAGGGCGAAGAGAGAATAAATAGCTTAAAGATTGTTTATCTTGCTCCGCTAGGGAGCCCCAAAGGGGCGCTTGAAAGTAGCCAGGCGATTCATCGCCTGGTACGCCTGTTGAAAAACTCCGGATGAGATCCAAGTCGTGCCACGATTGAGGCTGGCATGTATTTTGTTGCTCTCAACCCCAACCCTCCCATAGGGAGAGGGAGCCCTCGGTGGCCGCCTTATAGTCCCCTCGCCCTCTGGGAGAGGCATAGGGTGCGAGGGGCGGTCGTACTACGATTTCAGCCGCTTCAAGGTTTTTGCGACAGTTTCTGAATCGCCGGGCTACGTTCAAGCGCCACTTTGGGGCTCGTCAACGGAGGCAGGTAAGTAATCCAAAATAAAACACAACAGAAGGCGTGTCCGATGACAATTACCAAGACATCCGAATCCCTATTTCATGAAGCGAAAGCAGTAATTCCAGGCGGCGTGAACTCACCGGTGAGAGCCTTCAAGGCGGTGGGTCTTCCCCCCCGTTTCATCAGATCCGGCAAGGGTTCCAGGATCGTGGACGAAGACGGCAATGAATTTATCGATTATGTGGGCTCTTGGGGCCCCCTGATCCTTGGCCATGCACATCCAGAGGTGTTGGAAGCCGTAGACACAGCCATGAAAAGCGGGACGTCGTTTGGGGCCCCTACGCGCCGGGAAGTTGAGATGGCCTTGGCCATAAAGGATGTGATCCCCTCTATCGAGATGGTCAGGCTGGTCAATTCGGGGACCGAAGCGGCCATGAGCGCAATTCGCCTTGCTCGGGGCTACACCGGCAGGGACAGGATAATCAAGTTCTCCGGATGCTACCACGGCCACAGTGACAGCCTGCTCGCACGAGCAGGGTCGGGAGCCGCAACCTTCGCGATTCCCGATTCACTCGGGGTGCCGAGAAATGTCGTGGACCAGACTGTGGTTCTCCCCTTTAATGACCTGGAAGCTGTTCGCTGCCATATAGAGGAAAATCCCAACCGGTTGGCCGCCGTGGTGGTGGAGCCGGTGGCAGGCAACATGGGTGTTGTGGCGCCTAAGGAAGGATTCCTGCGCGGCCTCGGAGACCTATGCGCGCGAGATGGAGCGTTGCTGATTTTCGACGAGGTCATCACCGGTTTCAGGGTGGGGCCTGGAGGAGCCCAAGAACTGTACGGCGTCAAGCCCGATCTGACCTGCCTGGGAAAGATCATCGGCGGTGGCTTACCGGCAGCAGCGTTCGGAGGACCAAGAGTAATTATGGAGTACCTCGCGCCTATTGGAGGAGTCTATCAAGCTGGTACCCTCTCGGGGAATCCGCTGGCAGTTGCGGCCGGTTTGGCCACTCTCAAGATCCTGAAACGAGATAATCCGTACCCTCAGCTCGAAAGGAAAGCGGCCGCACTGGCAAACGGCATGCAGGAGATCCTCACACGGAAAAGCATCCCCCACACGGTGAACAGAGTGGGGTCCATGTTGTCGCTCTTTTTTCATCCGGGGCCGGTAACTTCTTATGAGGAGGCGTTGCAAGCCGATAAGGAGGCTTTCAGGCGATTCTTCGGCAAGATGCTGGATAATGGGGTTTATTTGGCTCCTTCTCCTTTTGAGGCATGGTTCGTGAGTGCGTCGCACACGGATGAGGATATTGAGAAGACGTTAGAAGCAGTGCGGAATAGCCTCTGATGGTTGCAGACGGGACGGCGGGGCATATCGTGGCACCAAGAAAAAAAAGGTAGCACCACGGAATCGTTGCAGAATTCCCTTGATTTTAGCCATTATCTACGTTATTCTGCGCTGATGCGTAGAGATGCGCTTTGTATATCGGTCTTGTGTTTGACGGCGTTTGCAAATCCACAGCTTACAAATCAACTATTGATCCAAGGACTCGAACTGCAGTGAGGGGTGCTCAGTTCCTGATTGAGTTCCTTTCGCGGGTGCGAGGCAGGGATGTTCTAAGAGTCCATGCAAGGAGGTTAATAATGGACAAGTCTATTGACGTTCCCGAAAGGTTGGCACTGAAGGGCGTTGGCCGCAGGGACTTCATGAAGTTCTGCGGGTTCGTGGCCACCGTTTTAGGCCTTCCTATGTCTTTTGCTCCGCGAATTGCCGAGGCCGTGGGAGCAAAGCGACCCACCGTGGTGTGGTTGAGCATGGCGGAATGCACCGGTTGTACTGAATCGCTTATCCGAACCGCAGACCCTTGGGCCGCGGATCTTATCCTGGACATCATCGATCTGGCCTATCATGAGACGGTGATGGCCGCAGCCGGTGAGCAAGCGGAGCATGTCCTGGAAGAGACAATTAAGAAGAACAAAGGGAAGTACATCTGTATCGTGGACGGAGCGATCCCGACGAAAGACAACGGCGCCTATGGCAGGGTCGGCGGCAAGACCATGATGGAGATTGTCAACAATGGGGCGAAGAATGCCGCTGCCGTGATCGCTGTGGGCAATTGTGCGGCCTACGGGGGCATACCTGCGGCCAAGCCCAATCCAACGGAAGCAAAGAGCGTGAAAGAGGTCACCGGTGTGACGACTGTCAATCTGGCGGGTTGCCCGCCGAACGCGGACAATATTGTGGCGACGATTGTTCATTTCCTCCTGCTGGGCAAGCTCCCTGCACTGGATAACCACGGCCGACCGTTGTTTGCGTACGGCCAGCTCATTCACGACAACTGTGAACGCAGGGGCCATTTTGAAGCTGAAGAGTTCGTGAAAGAATTCGGAGACGAAGGAGCCGCCAAAGGCTGGTGCCTCCGCAAAGTGGGTTGCCAAGGTCCCGAGACGCACAGCAACTGCCCCAAGATCAGGTGGAACCAGGGGACCAACTGGCCTATCGGCGCGGGTCATCCGTGCATTGGGTGCCACGAACCGAAGTTCTGGGACGACATGAGTCCTTTTTATGTTGAACGAAGCTAGGCTCGGTGGAAATTCAACCCAATGAAGTGAGCATTTAGAAAAGGAGCGAAACAATGGCAAGAGTCGTCGTTGACCCCATTCCAAGGATTGAGGGTCACCTGCGCATAGAGGTAGAAGTAGAGAATGGCAAGGTAAAAGACGCTTGGAGCAGCGGAACGCTCTTCAGGGGGCTTGAAATAATTCTCCAGGGACGCGACCCGCGAGACGCCCACCTTATAACCCAGCGTTCCTGCGGTGTGTGTACGCTTGTCCATTCTTTAGCATCCGTGAGGGCTGTAGAAGACGCCCTCAAAGTCAAGATTCCCCCAAACGCTAGAATTATTCGTAACTTGACCCACGCTGCTCAAAATATGCACGATCACCCTGTTCATTTTTATCAGTTGTGCGCTCTGGACTGGGTGGACGTCGTTTCGGCCCTTTCTGCCAACCCCAAGAAGACTGCGGAACTCTCCGACGCAGTCAGCGGCAGAGCCCAGGGCCCGAAGTACTATGAAGCCCTCAAGGGAAAACTGAAGGCCTTCGTTGATTCCGGTCAGCTTGGCCCCTTTGCTAACGCCTATTGGGGCCACCCGGCTTATAAGCTTCCTCCTGAAGCTAACCTGATGGCTGTGGGGCATTATCTGGACAACCTGCGCCAGCAGGTCTTCGCCGCTCAGATCACCGCCATCTGGGGCGCAAAGAATCCACATTTGCAGGGACATCTGCCCGGCGGTGTAACCGTGGCTCAGCAACTGGGTAGTGTGGAATGGCTTGCCAAGTACAAATATATGGTCCAGGAGCAGATCAAGTTTATTGAGGAAGTCTACATTCCGGATCTGTTGGCTGTGGCGAGCTTTTACAAAGATTGGGCAGCGATCGGTGGAAACAAGAACTTCCTTTCTTATGGCGATTTCCCCGAAGGTGACGCGGAACCCGACAGCTTCTACTTCAAGAGAGGAATGATTCTCGACGGAAAGCTCGAGCTGGTGAAGGTCGACCCGCAGAAGATTACCGAAGATGTTACCCACGCTTGGTATGACGGCGACAAACCTCTGCATCCCTCAGTGGGCGAGACCAAGCCTCTCTCGGGCGACAAGCTCAAGGGCGCTGTTCCGAACACCAAGGATAAGGACGGCAAGTATAGCTGGATAAAAGCCCCAAGGTACGACGGGAAGTCCATGGAAGTTGGCCCTCTCGCCCAGTGTCTTACATCCTATGTCGGCGGCAACAAAGAGATCAAAGAGACTGTCGATATGGTGCTGAAGAAGCTGGACGTTAAGCCTGCCGCGCTGTTCTCTACCCTGGGAAGGATCGGAGCCCGCGGTATAAAGTGCCTAGTCAATGCGAAGAGGGCGGAGAAATGGATCGACGACCTCATTGAGAATATTAAGAAGGGTGACACGAAGACCTTCACTTCATACAAACTCGATGAAAGCACCAACGGCCAGGGCATGGGCTTGAACGATGTTGCGCGAGGGTCTTTGGGCCACTGGGTCAACATCGAGAAAGGCAAGATCAAGAACTACCAGCAAGTTGTCCCCTCTACATGGAACCTTGGACCCGCGGATGCAAAGGGACAGAAGGGACCCGTGGAGAATGCTCTCATCGGGACTCCGGTTGCTGATCCGAAGAAGCCTCTCGAGGTCCTTCGTACAGTCCATTCTTTCGATCCATGCATAGCTTGCGCGGTGCATGTGATTGATCCCCATACCAACGAAGTCTACAAGTTTAGAGTTTCCTGATAAGTGATAGGGATGGTTTACAGGGCGGCCGAAAGGCCGCCCTGTTTTGTTTTGTCAGGCCAGGCTCTCAATCAGGTCCAAGATCTCGGAGGTTTTGTGCTGAAGAAGTTCTTTGTCCTGCCTGGCTTCCAGGTTCAGCCTGATTACCGGCTCCGTGTTGGACGGTCTCAGGTTAAACCTCCATTTGTCGAATTCCATACTCAGGCCATCGGTGTAGTCGATCTGGGGCCCTTGGTCTTTGTAATGGGCCTCTACCTTTTCGATCACCCCGTGAGGATCCGCTACCGTTCGGTTGATTTCGCCACTCACAGGATATTTGTCCATTCTTGCCTGAATAAGCTCCGATAAGGGGCGGTCTGCACCACTGAGAGTCTCTACCAGAAGCAGCCAAGGGATCATGCCGCTGTCACAATAGGCGAAGTCTCTGAAATAGTGATGCGCGGACATTTCTCCGCCGTAAATAGCGTCCTCCACACGCATTCGTTCTTTGATAAACGCGTGGCCGGCCTTGCTCATCACCGGGATGCCGCCGGCTTCCTTGACAATCTCCACCGTGTTCCAGACGAGCCTCGGATCGTGCACAATTTTTGAACCGGGGTGGCGCCTCAGAAAAGCCTGTGCAAGCAAGCCCACAATATAGTACCCCTCGATGAATCCCCCCTTTTCGTCGAAAAAAAAGCACCTGTCGGAATCTCCGTCCCAGGCAATCCCGAGGGCTGCTTTGTGTTGGCCCACTCTCTGCGCTGTGACTCCTCGGTTTTCGGGCAAAATAGGATTGGGGATCCCATTGGGGAACGTGCCGTCAGGCTCCGGGAAGATTTTTATGAACTCGAGGGGGAGTCTGCTTTCCAGCTTATCGAGAACCGGCCCCGCGCAGCCGTTGCCGCAGTTCATGACCACTTTGAGCCTTGAGATTTTTTCCGGATGAACATAAGTAAGGAGATGCTCTATGAAGGCATCCCGTGAATTTAGTGACTGAGTTGCGCCTTTCTTGTTAGGCTCCGGCTGAAAACTTTCAGTCACTATCATCCGTTCTATATCCTTTAGACCGGTATCCGCGCTTATCGGTCTCGATTCTTCCTTAACCAACTTCATGCCGTTGTAATCCATCGGATTATGGCTGGCAGTGATCATTATTCCGCCATCAAGCTTGAAATGCGAAGTTGCAAAATAGACTTCTTCCGTGGGACAGAGTCCTATGTCCAGCACGTCACATCCCAGATCATTGAGCCCTCTGGCTACGGACCTTGATATAGCCGCACTGGAAAGCCGAACGTCTCTGCCCAAGCACACAGTTGAGGGTTTCAGCAGAGAAGCGTACGCTTTGCCGATCTTGTAAGCCATCTCTTCGTTGAGTTCATCGGGGATACGGCCTCTAATATCATACGCCTTGAAAGCACTCAGTCCCTTTTGTCCAGAATCCGGCATGGCAGGTTCCTTTCTTTGCTGGTCCTTGCTCCTCATGGTGTTAGCGGGAGTTTTTCGATAAGAGGCAGCGGCTGACATCAGGGATACTTGCCTGTCCGAAGAACCGTCCCTTTTGAAATGCGGTAAATCTCTCCCTGCGGAGCATTGATTACTACCTTTCCTTCGATCCGTACGTCTCTCTCGAAAAAAATCGGCCCCGACACCGCCAATGAACGTGCATTCACGAGAGACACGGAAGACGGATCCTCGAAGCGCTCGAATAACTCAAGGGGCGAATTCAAGAATTCCGGTCCGAAAAATACCGTCGGCCTCAAAGGCAGTGACGACGGCCGCAAGGGATTCTTTTGTAACTTATCCATTGAATCCAGTACGCAGACGTCGGATTGCAGCAAGAATAGGTCCGCAACTTTCTTGGTGGGGAAAAACCTGTCCCTGCCTACTTGCAGGCCGCGTGCCCGGCGGAAAGATCCGATCGCGGCCCCCATGGCCGTTTCAAGCTGGATGATTTTCTGGCCCGCGATAGTCTTGTGATTCTGGATGAGCGGCAATCTGAGGGACTTCTCCTTGAGGGCGGTGGAGAGTGCGTCCAGATCCACCCACACGTTATTGGTGTTGAAGACTCGAAAGCGATTTGTGTCCATAAAGGATTCTCTGTCTTCGGGTGCTACCTGAGCGATCTCCAGGAGGTCAAGACGACCATTTCCGACCACGAGAGTCCCGCCTTTTCTGTCCACCGTAGTCCTGGCGGTTACCTCAAGGAGGAACTCGATCCCTTCTGCCTCCATCAGCCCCAATATCCAAGGTTCGACGGAAGCGGCGAGATTGTCCAGATTGGAGATGAACGCCCACCTGCAACCATTTTCCCTCAGCCTGTCCAAGAGGCCTGTCCGTTGCAGGCTTTCGTACACATCTCCGTGCCCGGGAGGCGCCCAGTCCTCGTCTGTGCCGCTCTCGAGAGGGGCCAGAGTCTCCTGCACCAATCGTGGTATCTGATTTTGAATGAAGGTCAGCACAGGGAGACCAAGACGCGCGACGATCTCCATTGTGGGTCCGTGAGTGAAAAAGCTGTCCATCAGGACCAGAGGCATCTGGATACCCCAGTCCCTGCGAATAGCAGCTATCTGGCCGATGATGATCTCCAGATAGGAACGGCCGTTCTTGGCTGTGAGGACCCCTTTGGGAACCAGTCCACCCATGGTGGTGCTGCGGCCGCCGTTCAACTTGATGACCGCCGTCTGTGTCAGGAGGGATCTTCCTCTTGCCGCAAGTTTGGCGAGACTTGTCGGATCTGGAGGGTTCAGGAGAAGGCCCGTGTCGGGCGTGGAAACCCGGTCCACCGACACGTAGGCAGAATGTTCATCGCCAATTTGGTCCACCATCTCCAAGAAATTCTCGATGGCCGCCGGATGGATGCCCCGTGACCCCATCTTGCGCTTGATCCGCTCTTCCATGCCGTCCAATTTCATTCCGCCCCAACTCCGGATTACTAGATCAGAGTGCGATGAATAAAAGCACATAAGCAAAGCAGATCATTCTTTGCCGACCGCGTCTGTAAGCTTGCGGGCCTTTTCTATCAATTCGATCAGAGTGCACAGTTTGGTGGGCTGGGGCTGAGCAAAGCATTTTTCAAAGTCTTCGGTGCTGAGTTGCTGACGAAAATATGCTTCCACGTCAAAGTAGTGGCTCCAGCAGGCCATAGCTCGTCCGCAGGGGAGTTCGCGTCCCTCCACACGACAGAATTCGAAATTCACCGGCCCGCCCAACCTGGGGCAACGAATCTGCTTTTCCTCATAAGGAGGATTGGAAGAAGGTGTCTTCATGCGACCTCCGTCGTCGCCCCA
>JBKQMK010000400.1:0-3255 GCA_052146735.1 Desulfomonilaceae bacterium
GTTCTGGGCTCAGGGCCGGACCCTCGGCAGGCAGTACCTGTGGACGATCCCCGACCATCGTGAAACAGACATGCTCGTCGCAATCGGCTGGAACGGCTGGATGAGCCATCAGATGCCCCAGGCGAGACGAACGCTGAAAGAAATTTCGGAGGACCCTCACAAACTTCTGGTAGTGATCGACCCTCGCCGGTCGGAAATGGCTCAGCGCGCGAACATCCACTTGGCCATACGTCCCGGCACAGATGCTCTGCTCACCCGAGCCATGATCGCCATAATTCTGCAAGAAGGTTGGCACAACACGAACTTTATCGCTGCGAGCGTAAGCGGATTCGATGCAATAGCTTCGTGGTTCACGAATTTTGACGCGAGAGCCGCTGTCAAGGTTTGCGACCTCGACTACGACGAGGTGCGCGAAGTCAGCCGCCTCTTTGCTACGCGCAAGTCGTCTCTTCATGCGGATCTCGGCATTCTCATGAGCCGTCACAGCACAGTGACGTCCTATCTTGAAGTGATTCTGCTCGCTATTTGCGGACGTATCGGAGTGCCCTGAGGAAACGTCATGCCCGGGCATCTCATGCCTCTGGGCGCTCATTCCGACGAGAGAGACCCCAAGACTTGGCGCACTATGGCCACTGATTTTCCCGCCATCATGGGCACTTTCCCTCCCAATGTTTTGCCCGAAGAGATCATGGCCCCCGGCAAAGACAAGATCAGAGCGGTGATCGTCAGCGCGGCCAACCCTCTAAGGTCCTACGCTGACACAACTGCTTACGAGGAGGCTTTTGGTCATCTCGACCTCCTGGTTACTGTGGACGTTGCGTTTACCGAGACCGCTCAGCTTTCTCATTATGTGCTACCTGCCCGCTCGGCCTATGAGAAGTGGGACACCACGTTTTTTGCCTGGACCTATCCGGAAATATTCCTTCAGTTGCGGCGCCCGATAATCGAGCCGGAAGGTGAACCCCGGGAAGAGAGCGAGATTCACATCGGATTAGCAGAGCGCCTTGGCCTCATTCCGGAGATCCCTCAGTCGCTTTACGAGGCAGCGCGGGGCGACCGCCTGAAGTTCGGCCAGGCACTCCTTGCCTACACCCAGGCTGAGCCACGAGCCATGAAGTTCATGCCGTTTGTCCTGGGGAAAACCCTGGGAGCGGCACTAGGCTCGCCGAACCTTGCGGCACTCTGGGGACTGCTGCAGATCGCTCCCGGCTCGTTCCGGGAAAACGCGGCACGGGCAGGATTCGACCCTGGCATGGCAATGGGCGGACAGATGTTCGGCGCTCTGCTCGACCATCCGGAAGGTATATGGATCGGCAAGTGCGATCCTGACAATAATCTGGCATCGGTCCGGACGTCAGATCGGCGAATCAACGTTTTCATTCCCGAGCTTGGAGACTGGGTCCAGACCATCGACGCCACCAACGAGGATACGGCCCTGCAAATGGATCCTCTCAATATCCGCTGGTACTTATGGCAGGACGGCATATCGACGAGAACGCCAACACGATTATGCGTGACCCGGCCTGGAATGAAGGGCGTTCACACGTGTGCACCCTGGCAATGAACCCTACGGACGCAGAAAAGCTCGGCCTGAAGGACGGGCAGAATGTGCGTGTCGTCACAGAAGCGGGCCAAGTTGAGATAGACTTGGAGCTGGCCGACACCGCGCGGTCTGGGCATGTTGTGATCCCCCACGGCTTCGGTCTTGTTTATCAAGGCAAGGCCTATGGCGCCAACGTTAATCGCCTCACCAAGAACACCAACAGAGATTCCCTCGCCGCCACCCCGTTGCACAGATTCGTCCCATGCAGGGTGGAAGCTGTTTAGGGCCGGTTGCAAAAGCACTGAGCCGCGTCGCTTGAGCATCGCAAGCGACCCGCCAATTAAAGCAAAACGGTGTTATTTCAATAGGTAGGGGCACGGTCTCGCTTTCCGCTGGATGCCCCTACTAGCCCACAGGGGCGATGTAGCGGCTTCTGCTTTAGCGGCCTGCAATAATTCTCAGAAAAGTGAGCTTTCAAACCTGCCCCGCGGTTGGTGTTCCACAACCGGCCCAAATTGTGTATGATGCCTAATTATTTCAATGGAGAACCTGTAAGCAATGAGTCAGAGTTGGGTACCTATTTCCACAATACTAAAGACCGCTCCTAAAATTCTCGAGAGTCCCACATACGCGAAGAATGTGGCCATGGTTCAGGTGGACAAATTCCTTCGCCACCTATCGCCTCGCGCAGAACAAGGCACGGCCAATCGAATCCGACAATGCAGCATTCGGATCACCGATGTCTGTAACCTGCGATGCCACACATGTGGTCAATGGGGCGACAAAGGCTTTCTACGCTCATGCTCCCTCAAGGAGCTCAAGGGCCAGGAAGTATCTCGGGAGCGCTACATAGAGCTGCTGGGCGACCTCAAAGACCAGGGACACACACCGTCCGTGTACCTCTGGGGTGGCGAACCGATGCTTTACAAGGGATCGGTGGATATCATCGAAGAAGCGGCCCGTTTGGGAATGCCACCCAGTATCGCCACCAACGGAACTGGCCTTGTGGAACATGCAGAGCGGCTTGTCTCGGCGCCAATGTTTGTAATTCAGATCTCCGTGGACGGCCCCGATGCGCAAACGCACAACGCCAGCCGTCCGGGCGCGAGCGCCAGCGTGGACAACTTCGCCACAATTACCAGGGCTATCGACACGATAACTGAAATCAGGAAGGACAAGAAACAAAGGCTCCCGTTAATTGCCGCGCTTACTACGATAAACAACGTCAATTACAACCGGCTCGTGGACATCTACGAGGTCTTTCGGAACAAAGTTGACGTTTGCGTCTTTTATCTGGCCTGGTGGATCGACGAAGCCTCGGCCCAAAAGCACTCGGAAGACTTCGAGGAACGCTTTGGGTTCCAGCCGCAAAAGCATTTCGGCTGGATAGGGAATTGGAGGCCGCCGGACTACGGGGTGCTTTCCGATCAGTTGAAGCGCATCAATGAGCGTGCAAAGAGCCTCTCAGGGCCGGCGGTGATAATCATGCCGCCGCTCACCGATGTCGCAGAACTGGAAACATATTATACCGATCACGACTGCCGGTTCGGTTTCGACCGCTGCGTTTCCATATTCTCAGCCGTAGAGATCAACTCCAACGGCGACATGTCCCCATGCCGGGACTACCATGACTTTGTCGTCGGTAACGTCAAGGAAAAGACCATCACCGACCTGTGGAACTCCGAACCGTACCGGAAATTCCGCAAGAGCAT
>JBKQMK010000401.1:0-23527 GCA_052146735.1 Desulfomonilaceae bacterium
GCAACACCTATTGCCCGCCCCATGGTGAAAAGGTCCATAGCCTTGCGGAGTGCTTGTCGCAGAGCTTTGTCTTTTAGGGCTGTAACGGCATTCTCGCGAAAATTAATAGTTGTATGGGTTTGGTTCACAAATCCTCCAAATTCTGGACAAGGTCGACCATCGTGAAGCTACTATGGAGACCCTACGCTAGAACCATTTCAATGAGGTGAGGGCCGGCTTCGCGAAGCCCTGCAATGAGTTCTTTGGCGAGCTGCTCAGCAGTATCAACGGACACCGCAGGCACTCCCATACCGTGACAGATCTTCACCCAGTCGATAGACGGATTCTTCAAATCTGTGAGAGCCAGAGCGTTTTGCCCCACTGGAACGTTCCCGGCACGCATAAGTTCCAGCTTCAGGATATCGTAACTTCGGTTTGAGCAGATAAGCGTCGTTATGTTCAGGCCTTCGCGTGCTTGAGTCCATAATGCTTGTAGAGTGTACATGGCGCTCCCGTCAGCTTGAAAGCTGATTACCTGGCGATCCGGGCATGCCAGTGCCGCCCCCACTGCACACGGCATTCCCATGCCGAGAGAACCACCTGTCAACGTCAACAGACTGTGTGGCTCTGCCGTTGCCGTGAGCGGATAGTATGCCATCCCAGCGGTTATCGACTCATCAACGACTATTGCGTTTTCGGGCTGCAACGCCGCCAAAATCATGGCCGCTTTTTCTCTGGTGAGTTTACCTGCTGGAAGTCCCTGGTGCAGAGGTTTTGCTGTTGAGGCCAGGTCAACCATAGTGCTGGACGCACCCACTGCATCGGCCAAATATTCCAGAGCATCGCTGACGTTCTCCCCCGGACCGGCGATGGAGCACGTTTGCTGCTCTTCGGTCAACAATCGACTGGTCATGTCTTTGTACCCAAAGAACGCTACGGGTTCATTTGTTCCGGCAAGTACAACCGCCTGATATTGGGACAATACGGCTGCCGCGTGTTCAGGAAAATATGGAAGTCGATCAACAGAGGGAATTGCCATGCCCCTTTCCATGTGTGCGGGAAAAGTTTCGGAAAGGAGATCACATCCTGTTACAGCTCGGATACGGGCCGCAGCGTGCATTCCTCGCCGCAACAATGACCCGCCGCCAAGAAGAATCAACGATTTCGAGTTTGTACGAAGGAGCCTCGCTGCAGCTTCTATGGCGCCGTGATCAAGGGGGCCATACGAAAATGCAGGAGTTCTTATTGTTTCGTCGGTACAATCAGACCATTGACAATCATGAGGCAGTATAAGCCCGGCAATCTGTCCCTGCATAGCTGCGGCAACAGCCTCTGCAGTATCTCTCGACAAATCCGCGACGGACTCGCACGTACGCATCCATCCTGCCACCGTTCCTGCGAGGGCTTCAATATCCATCTTTAGAGGAGGATCTGCAGAGCGATGCCAGGAAGCGTGTTCGCCCGTCAGGTTTAAGATGGGAGTGTGGGCTCGCCTGGCGTTGTGAAGGTTGGAGATACCGTTGGCCAGTCCAGGTCCTAGATGCAAAATAGTCATGGCCGGTCTACCAAGCATCCGGCCATACCCATCGGCAGCGCCGGTACACACTGCTTCGTGCAGCCCCAGCACGGCTCGAATTCCCGGTATCGTATCCAATGCCGTCACTAGCGGTATCTCAGTGGTACCCACATTCGCAAAGCATATTTCAATTCCCGCGGCCAGCGCGGTGCTTATGACTAGTTCCGCTCCATTCATGCGTATTGCACTCCTCCTGGCGGATGCGCGACAAGGCTCCGTCCGCCTGTTTTGTGAATATTCTCATTCATTCCCAAATAACTGAATGGTTCATTCACAATCGATTGCAAAAAAACACAGCACAAATCTCATGCCCTGGTAGGGCGCCAACGGTGTAAATGCTGCGGAATGAAAGCGTGGACTAATGCATCCACGACTGTTTCTTCGGCCACTTTTTCACTGATGACGGTTTGATACATTGCCCGGTGTCTGTGTACGGCAAACCAGGCAATGGTGTCCAATATGAATCTGGCTGATGCGGATACATTCGGAACTCTTCTGACAAGTCCTTGGTCTATCCTCTTGTCGAGATAGACTGCAAGTGTTCCATGCAAATTCTTTATGATGCTAACATAGAAATCGGCAATTTCCGGCCAATTGAGTGACGACTGCAACAGAATCGTTATTCCATGCCGATAGGTTGCCATGGCCGAAAATAAATTGCGGACAATCTTTTCGAACTCCTCATGCACCTCCGTCACTTCTCCTTTACGAATAGCATTGTCAATGAGAGCCGTATATTTCGAGGACACGAAGGCATCTTTCCCCGAAGCGATCCCAAAATCCCATGAAGTGGACCCTATAGGAACTGATATTGCATCAAGGTTCTGTTCGTTAGAAAAGATATGTCTTAAAAGAAAATTGAATAACGACTCCTTACTTTCAAAATAGAGGTATAAAGTTCCGGGCGCGAGGCCGGCTTCTCGCGCGATATGGGACATCTGCGCCTGTCTGTACCCTCGGGCGGAAAAAACCCGAATGGCGCTTTCAATAATTTTTTCAAGCTGTTTCTTTTTCCTGGTGCCGTCTGTCATGTCATATTCTTTCCTTGTAGCGCGTGACGGTCGGGGATTACGCGGGACCCGTTGAAAAAATCCATAGGAGCCATAACCTCAGCTTACGATGGCCCGGCATTTGTACTGCGGGGTTACTTCAGTAACGGCAGGCCAAATGCCATGACTGCTTTCAGTTATGAATGACTGAATCAGTCGGTAGGATAAATCCGCGTCTCGCTGTTGTCAAATTTTTTCTAATCAGGAGTTTCTCCAAAATTCTAAGCCACCGAAAGGGTGAGGTGTATGTTCAGCTCCCCGGGTTATTTTTCGCGAGTATTCCTTGACTTGACTTGCTGAGAATCGCCTTGATACCACCAGTTAAGGCGTAATAACGAAAATCCGGAGTACCGAAGAAGCGCTGTGCTGCCCTAATGGGGTGTAGGGCAAGGATCTGGAGCTTGGGCACCGCTGCCCCTGCGGTTTCCAATTCTGCCAATGTGCAGTTCTCCGAATTGGGCATGTTCGGTCGGCGAGCCGTGCCCAGGGTAAACCACGATCCCGCTCGGATCGCGAGAAAAATCCTCCAGCAATCGAACAAAAAGTTTGGCAATCGCTATAATTCCCCGTCCTAATATGTCCTATAATAATTAGCGAATCGAATAAAACCTTTAGCAACTACTGGAACCGGCTCCACATTTTGAGAGCAGTAACCTGCCAAAATTAAGAGCCAAGGAAGACCTCCCACTAAAACCCTTGTCATTTCCAGTCATTTTAGGTATAATATGAATCTACGGCTGCATTTTAATCAGGGTAGGATTAATGAGAAGATCTCTGGCGGGAATTCTGTTGAGGTATGGTGCGGTAGGCGTCGCTCTCGTCGGCATGTTCCTCTTTCCTGGAACTACGCAGGCGCGGCCCTCCTTTTGTGTCAACGATGATGCCTTCTCCATATCGAACGCGCCGGGCTACTGTTTCGCCATGGCAGCCTTTTCGCGGTGGTACTATCTCACTCACCAGAGTGAGCCGCCATTAAGAAAAATATTGGACAAGAGGGGTCAGCAGCGGATAGCCCGAGAATTGCAAGAATTCTACAGCAAGAATTTAATTTCTCTTCAAGCAGACTACTGCAACAAATATCACGGCAATCAGACTGAATCGTTCAGGCGCTTTGCAGCCGGCTTGATAATGGGGGAACCTCGAATTGTGCTTCTCATGAACAAAGGACCGCGCGGGGCGGTTTTGCACGCGGTCTTGGCTTATGAATGGCATCCTGAACAGCATATCCTGAAGATCTATGATCCCAACTATTGTAATGAAGAACGCTTCTTAGACCTGGAGAGGCGGGAATATACCTCACTCGATATCACGTATAACGCAATCTGTTTCCCCGAAGTTCTCGATAGTCACAATACTCTGGTGAGGAAGATGGAGAGTTTGTATGCATTCCATGTGGAGCCCAGGGTAGCCGCATTGGCAAAGAACTGGCGCCGCGCGGCCTTTAATCCGGGTCAGGCGGTTTCAAAACGCGAAAGATATTCCCGCGGACCAACCCGATAGCGCACTAAACCACTCATTATTCAGAGGTTGGTTGTCCTCCATATACTGGACGACGCGACTCGAACCATTCAGTGTTATCACCACGTCAGGATAAATTTCCCAGTTCACGCGCAGTCGTGCCATCGAGAGAAATCCTGCGCTGATGAGATGGATTCCCTCCAGTTCTAGACCGAAGTCTACACCGTATGGAGACGAATAACGCGTTTCGAGACCCACTACGGGATAGGTGCCGTCCAGGCTTCTGGTATTCGACATGATCCCGTCCTCATCGGTTTCGCCGTTCAGAGTCGCGGAGTAACGGATGTGGTGGACTCCTATCCGCGGAATTACCCACCACGGCGCCAGATCCCAAAGTTTGTACCCATAGCTTAGCCTAAACCAGTTGAAATCGAGCCGGGTCTCCAAGGACGAGCCGGCCAGGTAAGTTTTATTGTGGAAGCGGAACGTCCTGGGAGCCCTCTTGATCCCTGTAGGGGAGAACATGAGGTAATCAAAATTGAGAAGATGATTATCAAGAATGGACGCGTCGAACGTGATCGACGTAGCCTCTCCTTGGTCCACTCCCAACTCACCCGGCACATCGACCCTTGAGCCGGAACCCGGCCGTCCTCCCGCCGGGATAAGCATTTCCCCCGAAAGCCACAGATAACTCCACTCCATGCCTAAGAGAAAACGAGCGGCAGGAGTGAGTCGGAATGGCTCCTGAGCGCTTGCTGCGCTTGCTGAAACTATCATTATTATTGAAGTTGCGACAAGACAGCTGGAAAGGCGTCTCCTGAAGGGCATGTCGGCACCACTCCCCAAGAAGCAGGCATCATTAGGGCCGGGCAGTTTATATACCGTTCCTGCCCATCGAGCAATAACGAAAATCAAAAAAGGTTTCCGATCGGCGTCGTGACGTGAACTGGTGGTAAGGTTTTCTGGGCGCGGATCGCGAGGAACCGCAGAGGGTGCGGGGAAGGACACTCCGCAACCCCATAAAAAAAGAGCCGGCCAAGCCGCCGACTCATTTCTGAAATGAAGCTTTGATCAGGTAAGAGGAATAGGTCCGTTGGGCGCGGAAATGGGACAGGATCTCAGCAGCACCAAGCTCACGCAGCTACATCGTCCTCTATAGGCCAACGCCCCTGATTCAACCATCGCACCAGCGAGGCATCTATGGCGTCTTCGAACACGTCGCAGCGAGCCGCTATTTCCTTAAAGGTAAGACCCTGCTTGAGCATACTATGAATGTTTTCGGGAGTCATCCGAACTCTGGCGCCTTCCATCTTCAGCATAAGTCACCCCTTTTTAACATACTGCTATATATATGTTCTCTGCCAATGCTGAAGGTTCCCATTTTTTTCAAAAAATGGGACCGGTCATTAACTCAGTTCCCCGGAGGAATGAACCGCTGTACTTACAACACGTAACAGAATCATATCAGTTTACAATCAAGTAGGCGACGATGTCAAGAATTTAACGACAAGATAAAGAGGAGGAGAGGGAGAGGCTCGCCGCCTTCTCCCTCTTGATATCAGAGGCTTAGCACCGTAACACGGATGTACCGAAGGCTCATCCGCGGCGCCAATGCTCACTGTTTGAGGTGGAAAGAGGGTCCAACCGCCAGAGATTCCTCTGGAAATACGGTCTGTTGTATTTCCGAAAATACTATACTGAGCACTTCATCCATGTGATCCACAGGTATGATTTCCAGTCCCTCACGGATCCGGCGGGGGACTTCCTTCAGGTCCTTCTCGTTTTCACCCGGAATAATGACTCGAGCTATCAGTCCTCGTTTCGCAGCCAGGAGTTTTTCCTTCAGGCCACCGATAGGGAGCACGCGTCCTCGCAATGTGATCTCACCAGTCATCGCCACGTCATTAGGGAAAGGCTTCTTGGTGAGAGCAGATACCAGGGCTGCCGTCATGGTTATCCCCGCGGACGGCCCGTCTTTCGGTGTGGCGCCTTCAGGGACATGAATGTGAATGTCGACTTTATTGTAGAAATCTGCCTTCAGGCCCAGACCCCACGCCCTGGATCGAACATAGCTAAGAGCAGCCTGGGCGGACTCTTGCATGACTTCGCCAAGTTTACCTGTCACGATGAGCTTACCGGAACCCGGCATAGGAGCCACTTCCACAATGAGCAGCTCACCGCCCACTTCCGTCCAGGCAAGTCCTGTCGCTACGCCGATTTTCTCCTTTTCCTCTTTAGTCCCATGCCGGAATTTGGGAACTCCTAGGAATTTGCCGACATGACTCGATTCGATCAGTAAACGCTCTCCGGTCCTCCCGGCCACGACTTCTCGGGCGACTTTTCGGCAAACTTTGGAGACTTGTCGTTCCAGGTCTCGGACTCCGGCCTCTCTGGTGTAGCGCCGAATTATCCGAAGGATAGCTTTTCGGCCGAATCCGATTTGATCTTCGGAAAGGCCGTTCGCGGTCATCTGCTTTGGCACGAGAAACCGTTCGGCGATTCGGAGCTTTTCCAGTTCGGTGTAACCCGCCAGGCGTATGATCTCCATCCGATCCTGCAGCGGCGCAGGAATGCCGTGAAGCGTGTTAGCGGTGGTTATGAACATAACCTGGGACAGGTCATAATCTACATCCAGGTAGTGGTCGTTGAACGTATGGTTTTGTTCAGGGTCGAGCACTTCCAGAAGAGCCGCGGAGGGATCTCCTCTGAAGTCCATGCTCATCTTATCAACCTCGTCCAAGAGCATTACGGGGTTGACGGTTTGTACCTTTTTCATGCTCTGAATGATCTTGCCGGGCAGTGCCCCGATGTACGTTCGTCGGTGACCCCGTATTTCAGCCTCATCCCGTACCCCACCCAGTGATATGCGGACGAACTCCCGGCCGGTTGACCTGGCAACTGATTTGGCCAGAGAGGTTTTACCGACCCCTGGCGGTCCCACCAGGCAAAGGATGGGTCCCTTGGTCTTGCCCACGAGTTTTTGGACTGCCAAGTACTCGATAATGCGCTTTTTAACCTCTCTTAAGCCGTAATGATCCTCGTCCAGGATCCTCTGTGCTTCCTCAATATTGAGGTCGCCTTCAGAAGCCGTGGACCAGGGGAGAATAAGAAACCAGTCCACGTAATTGCGGACCACCGTAGCTTCCGCGGACATGGGTGACATGAGCTTGAGCTTGCGAATCTCTTTACGAACTTTGGCTTCTGCCTCCGGGGGGAGTTTTTTCTTGCTTAGCTGTTCTTCCAGTTCAGCTATTTCATTCTTGAAATCGTCCTTATCTCCCATTTCCTTTTGGATGGCGCGCATTTGTTCGCTCAGGTAGTACTCTTTCTGGCTCTTCTCCATCTGCTTTTTGACGCGATCACGGATCTTCTTCTCAATTTCCGCGATCTCCACCTCGCTCTGCATCAGCTCCAGCAGCTTCTCTATGCGCTCCTTGACTGAGGCGAGTTCCAGTAGTTCCTGCTTGTCCTCAACCTTCAGACTGAGTTGAGCAGCGATGGTGTCCGCAAGCCTCGCGGCATCGGTCATGGAGCGAACGGAGGAAACAAATTCCTGAGGTATTTTCTTGTTATGAGCAAGGTAGGTCTCAAACACGGCTTTGAGACTTCGAATCAGAGCTTGGATCTCTATCTCCCTCTCCCGGACTTCGTCTCCAACAGGTTGGACTTCAACCTGAAAGCACTGATCGCTTTCAATGAAGCGTCTTATGGTGGCGCGCCGTGTGCCCTCTACGAAAACCTTGATGGTGTTGTCGGGCAGCTTGAGCATCTGTATGATCTGTCCGATGGTTCCAATGTCAAAAATATCTTCCTCTTGCGGGTTGGTCTTTTGGGCGTTCTTCTGGGAGGCCAGGAAAATCATTTTGTCGGCTTTCATTGCCGATTCAAGCGCCTTGATAGAACGCTCCCTTCCCACGAACAGGGGTACCACCATGTATGGAAACACCACGATGTCTCTCAGAGGAAGAAGGGGTAACAATAACGGCGTGGCTGAAGGAATCCCTTCCTTCTTCGCGAAAAACATTTTTGATTCCTCATAATAAGGTTATTGGAGGCGGACCCCAGTCCGCCCTTTTCCAAACGCGGATCGGATTCCGACTCGAGGGTTGCTTTGGTTGCGGTGCCGGCGGGCAGAAACACCGGACTTGAAGAGAGATGATCCCAGGGTCAGGAGGCTGTTTCAGCCTCTTTTTCAAACACAAGGATGCATTGTTCCCTATTATAGACGACATCCTCGTTCACAATGACCTCTTGGAGGTTCTTGAATTCCGGCAGATCGTACATAATGTCTAGCATGGACGCTTCCAATATGGAGCGCAGTCCTCTGGCCCCTGTTTTGCGCATCAGGGCTTCTGCAGCCACGGCTCGAAGCGCTTCATCGGTAAAGCGCAACTTGACGTGCTCGAACCCGAAGAGCTTCTTGTACTGCTTGACGAGAGCATTCTTCGGCTCCAAAAGTATGCGCACGAGTGCGTCCTCGTCCAATTCGTGCAGGGTGGCCGCTACCGGGAGTCTACCGACGAACTCGGGTATCAGGCCGTAATGGATCAGGTCTTCCGGCTGAACGTGTCCGAGTATGTTTGACACGGCATCTGACTTGGGTCCCCCGATTTGAGCATTGAATCCCATGGACTTCATGTTCATCCTCTGGTGGATGACTTTGTCCAGACCCACAAACGCTCCGCCACATATAAAGAGGATATTCGTCGTATCAACCTGAAGAAACTCCTGCTGCGGATGTTTTCGTCCGCCTTTGGGGGGGACATTGGCCATTGTGCCTTCAACAATCTTCAGAAGGGCTTGCTGAACCCCCTCACCGGAAACGTCTCTGGTAATACTCGGATTTTCCGTCTTACGGGATATCTTGTCGATTTCATCTATGTAGACTATGCCGCGACAAGCGCGCGAAATATCATAATCCGCGTTCTGCAAGAGCATGAGAATGATGTTCTCCACATCCTCGCCAACATACCCGGCCTCGGTGAGGGTGGTGGCATCAGCTATTGCGAACGGCACGTTGAGAATCCTGGCCAGAGTCTGCGCGAGCAGAGTCTTGCCCGAACCTGTGGGCCCGACTAAAAGGATGTTGCTTTTTTGGAGCTCCACACCATCAAGATCGGGTTTGGCTTCGATGCGCTTGTAATGGTTATGAACCGCGACGGAAAGGATCTTCTTTGCCTGCTCCTGGCCAATCACGTACTCGTCCAATGCCTTCTTGATCTCACCAGGGGTCGGCACTTTTGAACGAGCGCGTCCCAGCTCTTCCTTCTCGTACTCTTCCGCTATTATTTCGTTACAGAGTTCGATGCATTCATCACAAATATACACCGTAGGGCCGGCAATTAGCTTGCGCACCTCATCCTGGCTCTTCCCGCAAAACGAACAGTATAGTGAAGAAAAATTGCCTTTTCTGCCCGCCATAAATTCCCTCCTTGAGCCTCGGTCTTCGCAGGCAGACCGTTGATTTCCCTTGTTCATCCAAGAAGCGTTGTTGCTCCTCAGCGAAGAGTTTTAGGTTTTTCAGGGCCTTGTGTGAGCTCCCTTCGAGAGATCACTTGGTCTACTATTCCGTATGTGGCGGCTTCATCGCCACTCATAAAGTAGTCCCTTTCTGTATCTGCTTCAATCCTCTCAAGAGGTTGCCCCGTATGTCTCACAAGGATCTGATTAAGCTCGCTGCGCATTCGGAGAATCTCTCTTGCGTGTATCTCTATATCGCTGGCTTGGCCTTGGAACCCTCCCATGGGTTGATGGATAAGAATGCGGGCATGGGGAAGTGCGAATCGCTTGCCCGCTGTGCCGGCAGCCAGCAGCAGAGCACCCATGCTCGCCGCTTGGCCGATACAAATGGTCTGAATCTCCGGCTTGATATACTGCATAGTGTCATAAATCGCCAGGCCCGATGTTACTACTCCGCCGGGAGAGTTGATGTAGAAGTTGATATCCTTATCGGGTTCTTCACTTTCCAGGAAAAGAAGTTGCGCGATCACCAGGTTGGCAATCGTATCGTCTACGCTTGTTCCCAGGAAAATTATCCGCTCCCTCAGAAGCCTCGAATAAATGTCGTAGGATCTTTCACCGCGACTCGTCTGTTCAACAACTATGGGTACCAGCATGTTCTATTCTTTCTCAGATTGTGTTTCTTGAGGCTGTTCATCGGCCGGAGGTTCCTCCTCCGTCACCTCAGCGTGCTCCTGGATCATCTTGTAAACCTTTTCTTGAAGGAGGCTTTCGCGAAGCTCTCCCAACATTTTGCCCTCTTCTAATTGGTCTTTCAAGTAGTCCACCGACAAACCCATCTGTTCGGCCCTTTCAGCTATGCCAGCCTGCAATTCTTCATCGGAAACCTCTATGTTATCTTGTTCACAGACGGCCTTGAG
The DNA here is from genome assembly GCA_052146735.1 of Desulfomonilaceae bacterium. Taxonomy (GTDB): domain Bacteria; phylum Desulfobacterota; class Desulfomonilia; order Desulfomonilales; family Desulfomonilaceae; genus CAWBBA01. The sequence continues at coordinate 10,443 of JBKQMK010000401.1, forward strand.
AATCAGGCCCGCTTTTACTGTTCGGACAGCCGAGGGACGCACCTGATCGCGCTGGGCCTGGGTCGGTGCGGGGAACCTCTTTGGATCGATGCCGTGTGCTGCCAAGTTCCGCATGGATTGCTCCAGAAAATTGTCTATCTGGCTCTCCACCATGGACTCGGGGACTTCAAAGTCATTTTTCTCTATAAGAGCGTCGATAATCTGGTTCCCTATCTCCTTTTGGGATCGGTTGTCCAACGACTTCCGCAGGTCCTTCCTGATCTCCTCTTTCAAAGCTTCAAACGTTTCAAATTCTCCCAGATCCTTGGCAAAATCGTCGTCGGGTTCGGGCAATATCCTTTCTTTGGCCTCCTTCACTCTCACTTCAAAGGCGGCAGTCTTTCCGGCGAGATCCTTGCGCGGAAAATTTTCCGGGAGACTTATAGACAGTTCCCTAGTCTCGTCAGGCTTGAGGCCCTCAAGCCTCGCGTCGAAGTCTGGAAGATAAAAATTGCGTCCCAGTTCCATGTGGTAGTCAGTTACAGTTAAGGCTGGTATAGAGACTCCGGCGCTCTCAGCCTCGATGTCCACCACGAGGTGGTCGCCTTCGGCTACGCCTCGTGTGTCAGGAATTGGTGTCAGAGTAGCATTTCGCTCCCTGAGTGTCTGAATTCTCTTCTCCACCTCTTCGTCGTTTGCCTCACGGACGTACTTCTTAAGCTTCAATCCTTTGTAGTCTTTTGCCTCAATAGGCGGTGGGACCTCGATTTCCGCCGTATATTTGAAAGGTTTTCCTGCTTCTACAAGCTCCGGATCAATCTTGATCACCGAAACGGGGACAATCTTCTTTTCGTCCAAGCCGGGCTGAAAAGTCTCTTCAATTATCTTGCGAGCTATATCGGCCTCAACTTTTGCCTTGAAGTAGCCACGTACGATGTCAAGCGGAACCTTTCCTTTGCGGAATCCCTTGATCTGGACGTTTTTCTTTAAATCCCTGTACTCTGCGTCCATCAATTCGAGAACTTTTTCTTGGGGAACCTCAAAAGTGACTTTTTTCTTGATCTCAGTGAGATCTTCAACCTGAATGTTAGTCATTTCTCCTCTTTCATTTTTAGGAATAGCAGCCGTGTAAGGAATTATTAGCGCCCCCTCACAACCTTTTGGTAACGACAGCCAGGAAGAAGTTTCCCCAAAGGGCCTGACATTCGGTGTTCATATTATACGGCAAACAGCACCGAAAGGGAAGGGAAGGGACCTCCAAGCTGTTTTCAGCTCTTATTCTCTTGAACGATACAGGCAGTTCTGTTAGAAAACAACCAAGCCTGTCCGTCTATGGTGAATACGCCTGCCCAGCGCCATGCCGACCTTCGCTCATGAGATCCGGCTTTTTTCTCGACTCGTGCCGCAGTGCTTTTGGTTCGGGGCAGGAGCCGTGCATGGATGGACTACCAATTCCTGAGGCTCTTGCCAAGAGGCAAGTTGTCGTGGGAGGGATTTTCTTGGAACGTACACGTCCTAGGGATCCGCCGGTGATCAGTGTGGTCATCCCTCTCTACAATGAAGAAAACAACGTCAAGCCGCTTGTCGAGCGCTTGAAGGAAGTTTTCGTCAAACTAGACTGTCCATGGGAGGTGGTTTTCGCCCTTGATCCCAGCCCGGACCGGACCTACAGCATGATCGTGGATCTCGTAGATGCCGGTTATCCGATTCGGCTCGTCACCTTTTCCCGCAGAGTCGGAAAGCCGCTTTCGCTAATAGCGGGACTTGATCACAGTCGAGGTGACGTTTCGGTAGTGATAGACGCGGACCTTCAGGATCCACCGGAACTGATTGAGCAGATGGTTGAAAAATGGCGGGAAGGATTTGATGTGGTGATCGCGCGGCGCTCTTCCAGAAAGGGCGAAAATTACCTCTATCTGAGGGCTGCGCAGATATTCTATTGGCTCTTGGAAAGGGTTTCGGAGGTTAAGGTGCCGAGGGACACGGGTGATTTTCGTCTGCTCGATGCCAGGGTGGTCCGTGAAATATGTCAATTCAGGGAGCGCCATGGGTTCTTGAGAGGTATGACCTCCGCTGCTGGATTTCGGACCACGGTCATTACTTATGACCGGGATCCGCGATTTAGCGGGCGAACCCAAATCTCGTTCATGGGAGCATTGAATATTGCCCTGGATGGGATTGTGCCGTTTTCCCGAGTCCCGGTTCGCGCTATTTTAGTATTGGGCCTGGCGCTGACTGTGTTTGCGACCGGCGGCGGGCTCATATGGAGTATTTTAAGCATAGTGCAGGGTTTTACGGATAAGTGGCAGTTTGTGCTCCTTGTGTTCTTTTTCCTCATTATGTGGGGAATTACGCTTGCAGCCATGGGAATTCTGGGCGAATACCTGGTCAGGACTTACGAAGAGACAAGGAATCGGCCGTTGTATATAGTCGATGAAATCATAGAAGCGGACAATGTCCCGTGGAAGCTCTGCAAAGATTAGTGAGATCAGGAGGTGGCCTCCTGACGAAAGATCTCTTGCTTGAAACGCGAAGTGGAAACCAATGAAAGCACTTGTTACCGGCGGTGCGGGCTTCATAGGCAGTCATATCGTCGATGAACTGATCCGCCGGAATAATGAGGTAATTGTCTTTGACAATTTTTGCACCGGCTTCAGGCAGCACCTTGAACCTGCCCTAAGTGAAGGACGCATAAGACTGGTTGAAGGCGATATTCTTGGCGGCTCAGCGCTCGCAGAGGCTATGGAAGGAGTTACGACGGTATTCCACCTGGCCGCCAACGCTGATGTGAGAGGCGGGAAGCTCGACAGAAACGTAGATCTGCAGCAGAATGTCATTGGCACCTATCGGGTTCTGGAGGCCATGAAGGCCGCGGGAGCGAATGAAATAGTGTTCACCAGTTCGGCCACTGTGTACGGAGAGCCGGATCGGTTCCCCACCCCAGAGGATTACGCCCCGCTCCAGACTTCTCTGTACGGTGCTTCCAAGCTGGCAGCCGAAGCAGTTATTCAGGCTTATGGTGAGTACTTCGGCATACAGAGCTATGTTTTTCGGTTTGTCTCGTGGATAGGAGAGCGTTATTCCCACGGCGTGATCTTCGATTTCGTAAATAAGCTGCGGGCCAAACCAGGAGAACTGGAGATACTCGGCGATGGAAGGCAGCAGAAGTCTTACCTCCACGTTGAAGACGGGATCCGGGGGATCTTTCTGGCTTTGGAAAAAATGACCGCTCAAAAAAACGTTATCAATCTGGGCCATGTCGAGTACATCAACGTTAAGGACTTGGCTCAAATTGTTTGTCAAGAACTGGGTCTAAGCAACGTGGCGTATCGTTATACAGGGGGCTCGAGAGGCTGGGTCGGTGATAGTCCGTTCGTGCATCTCGACATATCCAAGTTACAGTCTGTGGGTTTTCTACCGAGAATTGGTATAGAAGAAGGGGTTCGGCGGACAGTTAGATACCTCCTGAGTAATCCCTGGATTTTGGAACTTCGACGCAGTTAAGCATTCCCACCGGGGCGTTCTACCCGCCCATCGCGACGGTCACGGCTGCTTTAAACGGTTAAAATTTGAGACTTATAGATCGATACATAACGACCGAATTCCTGAAGATATTCGCCGTCTGCCTGGCCGGATTCATCATGGTATTCCTGTTGGTGGAGCTCACCGACAAGATGAAATATTACTTTCAGTACAATCCTTCCGGATGGCTCATGATCAAGTACTTCCTGGTGAAGCTGCCAGGCTACTTATTTTTTGCCATTCCTTTGGGAATCTTGATGGGGGGCATGCTTTCACTGCTGATGATGGCACGTCATTCCGAGATCATTGCCATGCAGGCCAACGGGATTGATGCCCTTAGCGTTGCCAGACCGGTATTATTGATAGGATCGGTGGCGTCCTTGATTATGTTTATCGTTAATGAAACGGTCATTCCATGGTCAAATAGTTACAGCGAGCATATTCAGAATGTAGAAATTGCCGGGAAGGCGGACACGACATTCTTCAAAAGGGATCAAATCTGGATGCGATCGCCCGATTCCATCACCCACATTCAGAGGTTCGACGCCTCAAAACAAACGCTCGAGCATATTTCAATCAACCGGTGGGACGGGAATTACAACTTCACCGAGAGGATTTTTGCAGACAAGGCAAAGTGGTGGGACAATCAGTGGGTGTTTTACGGCGTTAACCGCACAATCCGTACTTCTGACGGAAAATTCCATGTGGAAAGTCTGCCCTCCTTGGTCGTCCCGTTGAAGAAATCCCCAGCGGATTTCGACAGAGTAGAGAAAGTTGCAAAGGAAATGAACCTGACCCAACTCGGCGCTTACATAGATAAGCTCGCTGAAGAAGGGCAGGCGCCTACCAGATACCTAGTGGATTGGCACGATAAAATCGCATTTCCATTGGTTTGTCTGATCATGGCGGCCCTGAGCGTGCCGTTTGCCGTCAGGGTGAATCCGCGAGGAGGCGGAGTGGCCGTAGGATTGGCTTTGTCTCTGATTGTGGCTTTCAGTTACTGGATAGTGCATAGCATGTTTATAGCACTCGGCCACGGCGCGTACATTCCACCGATAATGGCGGCCTGGGCCGCTAACCTCATCTTTGGCCTGACCGCGACGATCCTGTTGCTTCAGGCGGGGACCTGACATTTTTGCGGGATGATGGGGGACGCGGCAGGGTTGGAGATACCAGCAGACAGGGCCTTGAGAAGTTCACATTTCCTGGCAATAGTATCCTAACAGCTACAATGGTTCCGTGACGCTATCCTACCTACTTGCCACTGGCACCAGCATATGCAGGGAGAGGATCACTGCTGCCGCTTGAACTGGGCAAACAGCCCCGGATCGTGAGTGTCCTCAAACACTTCAGTGGAAGTATATTGATTCGGGTTGTCAAATCGGACGTACATAATTTCTTCTTCAAACGAACCGTTCCGCTTGTGGCGGAGTTCGCTCCCCGAGAACTTCCATGTCCCGTCCTGGATTTTTTCGTCGTTGCCGATTCGCGAGATACGGCGAAATGTCCCGTCGTCTCGATATTCTAAAATAAGCGTAAAGGCATGGACACCTTTGCTTACGAACGGTCGGCCCTTGTATGCTTGTCTGTAGGGCTTACCCGGCTCTTTGGTCTGAGAAATCTCCCAGACGCCGACAAGCTTGGCTGAATCTCCGTTCATGGCGGGCTTTTTGGTCTGCTTTCCGTCCTGGGCATAAATGGGGGGCATGGACAGGCTCAAGATGAGGCCCACACAAAGGATCAGAGCTACTCGCCTGATGGTCACGGTTCACTCCTTCGCCAAATCGCGCCTTATGTTTTGGTAAGCCTTCCAACCCAGGCTTGATCACAGGTTGGTCAAGGAAGAAGACAGTATCTCGTGGTGGCGGAAGTTAGCACAAGCCTATTGTTTCTGCAACATCAACCTTGTTCGCTTGGCCTGGGAATGATAGGGTGCGTATGAACCAACAGGTGAATTACATGCGAAGTTTCATTCGAAAAATGGCTTTTCTGAGGGACGGAAGAGCCCTTCTGGGAATAGTTTTCGTCATTGCAGGTCTGTTTGTGGCCCGGGAAGGGATTCTGAAGCTTAGAGACTTATGGCAGCAGTTCGCGCCCTATTTTCCTTTGTTGCTGCCCGAGGACATGTCTCAGAGAGCGATCCATTCCCTTCCAGGAATTTTCAAATTCTTTGTGGTGATCGTGAGTTCGATTTGCGCGGTTCTTATAGGAGCACTGTGGGCTGTTTCCGGAATGGAAGACTTGTTTCAGGCGCACAAGAAAAATCGCCGGCCGTCGGATTTCGAAAAGCCTGAGTTGGTTGCGGAATCTATAAGATCAGGTAGGGCGCTCTACTGGATGTCAACCCCCTGGTTAGTCACGATCTTGTCGAGGCTTTGGGCCCCGGCTCAATTCATGAGCCCTACATCTTATCAATTTCTGAAACAAATGCTTCGGTCATTTCTCAAGATTGCCCTCCTTGCGCTCTTGGTTGCTCTGGTATTTTCTTTCCTGAGAGCAACTCCTGCCTTGCTGGAAAGGTACTTCCACATCAGCCTCAAAGTGTTTGTGCCGTCAGCCGGTCCCTTGTTCTTTCTTCTTGGACTGGTCGCGTTCACCAATTGCTTGATACTTGTGAATCTCGTCCCTTTCAAGAAGGTGGGGTTCATGCGGAGCTGCGAGGTCGCGCCGGTGAGCGGTCGAGGGGATCCGCACGTGTTTTTCGCTCTTTTAGAAGAAGGCTGCAAATTGTTGACTGCCAAGGGGCAACCTGACCGCGGGGCCCTCCGTCTGGAAGAGGAGGCTCGACCGCATATGAAAGGGACTTTAATTGAGAATTTCCCGGAGAGTGTGCGGGCTTTGATGACCCCGGCCGGATACGTCTGTTTGCCCCTGATCTTGCTGTTGCTCACGATGGGATTCAGTAGGTTAATACATTTTCAGAGGCCCACCGGCCCTATGACTTATATGGAGTTCCTGACAGGGCATTCGCTGGATTACTTGCTGGAGGTGGTGTTTGCGCTGGGTTTGATACTTTCGGGTTTGCACTTTGCTGAATGGGCCCGAAAGCTGTTCGACGTCTGCAGGTACCGTTCCGCTCTTATATTTTGTCACACAGAAGGGGAATCCATTCGTGAGCCGCTTGGAGGGAACGCGACTGCACATTCACAGGTCCGCCACGTAGCGGGAGGAATGAGGTGGAAGGTCGCTGAAGCGGTAGATGACCAGTTTGCAGCCTGGGCCAAGGAGCCCCGCGCTGCCAAGAGGTTCCACGTGGAAGTGTGTTGGGCGGAAGCTATTTCCGAGTCGGTTGGAACCGGAGGCCCTCGGTATCTGATTGAAGCACGGAAAACGGACTCGATCGACAGTGCGCTAAGCCGTATCGTTGAGCTGCCGTTTCATGTGGATTTCCAGATCGAAGCGCTTACCTGTGCACCCACGCCGACGGTCGGTGTCTGCGCTGAAGATGGTGGCGGAGAACCGTTAACCTGATCTCAAGAATCACGCTGATAATTTGTGGGCTGGGCTATGAGTGAGGGCCGGGAGAAACTTCGAGAAGCTGCTCCCGGCAAATTTTGTAAAGTTCCGAAACCTTTGCACAGAATGAGCCTAGCAGGACTTAGAGTTCGAGCCAGGAGTGCGAGTAAAGAGACTGGCCAAGGAGAAGCCTTGTCGTTTTGACGTAGTCTATCTCCCGTTTACTCATGCCGGAAGTGTCAACATCCTCCCCTTCGAAGACTCGTGTCACAAGGTTCTCTAGTTCCATCGAATTGTCGTGGGCTATATTCACTATCTCGTCGTCAAAGCCGTCGAGGATCGCCGACGTTATCCCGCATTTCTTGAGTATGCAAAGATAAACCTGATTGAGTATGTCTCTCAGTTCGTCAGGCGAGCCATTTGAAACGTTGGACAGGCCACATGTGGACTGGGATCCAGGCGCGAGATCCGGCAGCCACTGCATGAACGTGGTGCATCCCTGAAGCTCCTGCTGCTGAGAGGAGACCGGTACCACGATTGGATCAAACCAGATCCTCTCCAGCGCGATGCCTTCTTCCGCGGCCTTTGTCATCATGCTGTCCAACAGGACCGCGCGCTCGTTCTCATCGCGAGGTATGCCCTCGGGGCCCCACATCAAGCCGACCATGTCGCATCCGTACTTGGCTGCCAGCGGCAACTGCAGTGCCATGCGCTCGGGAGTGGCCATGATCGAGTTGATCACTGCCGGGCCGTTTTTGGGAACGTAAACCTGCAGCCCCGCTTCGACGGCTTCACTATTGGTGGTGTCCAGGAACAGGGGAAGATCTGTGACTTCCTGAACAGTTTTGACGAGCCATTGCATCATTTCGGGCCCGCCTTTTCGGGCCGGGCCGAGGTTGAGGTCCAGAAGATCCGCCCCTCGTTCCGTAAGCTTTACAGCCCATTCTTGTATGGGCTTGGGATCCTTCTCCCGCATGGCGTTGCCCGTGTACTTTGACATAATGTTAATGTTCTCAGCCACCACCTTTATCATGGATCAGCACCTCCTGATTTGACTCCTGTTCCTATCTGGAAAGGCAGGAAAAATAAAAGAAACACTAGCACACTCCGGCCCAGGATCAAAGGAGAATGTCGCCTTTTTCTTGCCGGTGTGGGAACTTGCGAGGGTGTGGGGAAGAGGCGTTGTCTCTTCCCCCGCTGTCGGTTTCTAGGTCTAGGAGACCTTTACTTAGCAAAATTCTGACGAAGGTAGGCGGGAATGTGGGCTCCTTCTCTGGGACCAATGGCAATTTCCCAACCCGGAAGCTCTTCTTCCAGATCGCCGCTGATGATAGCTGCCGCGCCGGGGATGACCAGCTTTCTCATCTTGGTTTTCTCTTCGATCCCGGACTTCTTGACAAAAGGACCGATGAGATCGCCCACGAATTTGCCGGCAGCCCATGCTGTCAACACCGATAGGCCGTCCGTATTGAGCACCAAAAGCCAGGATGGCACACGGCTCGACTCGACCTCGCCTGAGACGATAAAGTATGTCAGGGAGAAGTTGCTCGTGATCAGCACGGGCGATTTGTCTGTCGGGTTGCCGATCGGATATATTCCCTGCTCGGTGGTCATGGGTCGTTGAGGATCCGTGAAGATGTTCAGCCGCTGGAGAAGCAGAGGGAAGAGGAGCTCACCGCGTAGGTCGCTCAGTATCGCTATTCCGCCGTATTTGGATATAAAAGTGCCGGCGACAATGGCTTCATCTACCGGGTTATCCGTCATATCGCACGGAAATACGATAGTCGGGAATCCCAGCGGACGATAGAGCTTCTCGAGCGCGAGGCGACGGATCATAACGTTGTCCCGCAAGAGTTCCGCAAGATTGCGTGTCCCGGAATCGAGGACAATATCCTTATGCCCCTTCTCTATAAGCTTGGCGCTGAGGCTGGCGACGTCTCCCACTTTGCTTGCCTTGACCGTAAGCGGGCAGTCGAATTCCTTGGACAGGGCGGAGACCGCATCCAGGTTGGCCTCGGTCGCTGCGTAGAGGAGCGGCTTGCTCTTACCGACCTTGGCCAAAGCGGCCTTGAGGGTATCCACATTGTCGCTCATAAGAATCAGAGCAGCCCCGGCATCAGAAGCCTTCTTGGCGACCTTGGCAAACCGTGCGGGATCTCCTCCGTCCTTCACTGCTATCAAATCCGCCTTCAGGGTGAGGCCGACTCTTTCATATTTCAGTTCCTTAAAAGCCTTGAGCTTTCCATCCACTGAAGCGTCGTCTTCGGATGCGGAAATGAGGCAGCCAAGGGCCGTAGGATTGTTAAAGGTCTTTTCATGCCGATAAAGAACTGTCTCCCCTCCGGTTTTCACCGTGCTGTCCCCGGTACCGATCTGGACGGTTCTTATGGGAGGAGCGGAGGCGGACGCAAGCTTTTCCTTGGCTTCGTCTGAAACATAAGGACACTGCGCCAGCTCGGCTTTCCCCGCAGCCAGGTTCATGGCGAAGGCGAGGCATGTGGGAACCCCACATTCTGCACAGTTCTTCTTGGGCATCATCTTGAAAATCTGTATTCCCGAAAGCGCCATTGAATAGACCTCCCTCTCGAGGCGTTATCCCCAAGGATATAGATGTTTGTCGATAAAAAATATGCTAAAAGGGGCCCCGACGGCGAAGCCCCCGATTTACCTGGATTGCACAGGCGAAGATATACCCGAGTTGACTACATTACCCCACAATGGGATCCATAGTCATCGCGGGGTGCTCTTTTTCCTGCAGGAATGGCAGGATCTCATCTTCCGTGACTCCCACGGTCTCGTCAGCAATCCTGTCGGTCAGGTTCTCAACGCCGCGTTCTTTGCCGAGAACATCGATCTTGTCGCGAAGCATCTCTTTCAAGGCCTTGGGCAACCATACGAGCCTTAAGATGCCGCCCTCGGCAGAGACGAACTTCCTGGAACCGATATAGAGCTTACTGTGGCCCACGAAGCCCGGGGTTATGTTCCCGCCTCCGGCACTTCCTGCCAACGTCGTAAACTTCATGCCGCAGGGGGTTGGACCCTTGTAGTCCCGGTCCACACTCATGACGCCGTTGGCCATAGGCAGCACGGCGGCGATAGCCTCGAAGCAGCCGCAGGACGTCATAGGATCTTCCATAATCGAGTAGGCATTGTACTTTTGGACTTTGCCACGGGAAGCCTGCTGCACGAACGCGTTGACACCCTCCCACTGGCCGAGTCGCTCATCGATGACTTTACCTTTCTCAATAGGCTGGTTCGGACCTGTGGGATTGATTTCGTTGGAAGCCTTGCAGTCCAGCCAGTTGTACGCGCCGCAGAGTCCTGTCCGCTCGGGTGTGACGACGCAGACGTGAGACGGAGCGAAGCTCTGGCACAGCGTGCAAGAATAGAAGGTGGGCTCGTCTTCGTCGGTCATGCCCTCTACACGGGCATCTCTGACCGTGTATGTCTCCCTGGCCGTTGCGAGGAGTTTATCGACCTCTTTCTGATCTGTGAAGATCTTTACCTGGACCTTGTCGAGCACCGATCCGAAATCCTGGTGGTACTTGGCATGGAGTATGGAGCCTATGTGTGCAAGGCTGAAGCCTTTTTCCACAGCGCCTTTTCCGACACGAACCCACGCGATGTCCCTCTGGCCTATGTGCATGATGCCTTGGGCATAGTTTATCAGGTGGTGGATCTGACGCTCGAGAATGGGCTCGAAGTCGGACTGCATCTTACGGCCGGCAACCTCGACGAGGATACCCAGCGGCATCCGGGTACCGGGTTCAATGTCTTTGAGGTCCTTCCCGATAACCTCTACTTTGCCATCCTCGACATCGTTCATGTCCTTCATGAGAGTCAGCTCGACAGCTTGGGTCTTGCCGCCGCCGGCCTCCATGTAGATGTCTTCCCCGCGGATCCTCTCGCCTTCGAAGGCTGGACCGTAAGCAACCGGGACAGGAACTTCCGTCACGGTTACCTTCAGGCCGCGGACCTCTATAGCGCGGGCAACGATATCCTTGTGCGCGATGTTGGAAACGACGTGCTCATACGTGCACACGCCGGTGGGGAGAATTTGCGGAATGGGGGTATCTGCTATTGTCGGGAAGCCGTAATTAATGACTCCCGCTGCAGCGGCATACCACTCATCGGAAACGTCTCCAAGAGCCAGGACGAACGCGAAAACGCGGTCTTTATTATAAATGAGCACTTTGCGGAAATCGCCGGGCTCGATACCACCGAAACTCAAGGCGGCGCGAGTGGCAAATCCGACGGCGAAGATCGCTGACGAAATGTCGGGTCCAAAGGGGACCAGACGAGTGGGCCAGCCGATTTGAACCCCGGCTTGACGGAGCTGCTGTGAAAAGCTCGTTCCATTATGCTCGGCTGCCATGAAGACATAGAGGTTCTTCTTCTGGAGTTCGAGCGCCATGTCCGCGGCTATCTCTTTAGTCGGGGCTGATCCGACAATGGCCGCGAATCCCGGGGCCGTGCCGTCAACAAACTCGACGCCTCGTTTTCTCAGAATGACGTCATCAGCGGCACCCAACCAGAGCTTATCGTCGGTGGGGTCTTCTGCGGGCAAGTAGAAATTTGGCTCTTCGAGGTAACGAATCGCTTCGATGATTTCATAGTTGAACAGACTCGCCATCCCCGCGTCCAGAACCGGTCCCAAGTAGGGAAGAGGAGTCTTTTCCCTCACGGGAGGCGGAATAAGCTGCTCAGAGCGGTCCAGGACTACTCCGGCATCGCCGAGGGTCTTGACCGGGAAACCGAGAATACCGTAGATAACGGGTAGATAGTAGCCGGTATTAGGAAAGGAGATCTCCTGTTTCTTCCCGTACTTCTTGACTGCCTTCTCGTATTTCTTCCTGGCCTTCTCGTAGACCTTGTGAGCGCCGGATATGACATTTGCTGCGACTATCTTTGACACTGTTCATTTCCTCCTATGGAGACTTTGGAACTAATCAGAGGGGAGGGGATTCGCCCCCTCCCCGGGTTGTGCCGAAACTCACAAATTATCCGGCTATTTCTCTGCGCATGGCCATATCCATGAGCACGCGGTCTCTGGCTTTGTCGATACCGAGCGCCTTTCTCTTGGAGTCAATTTGCGCTAGTATCCGCTTGGCCATCTCGTATGGGTCTTTCTCAACAAAGTCCCACCTTCCGCCGTAAATCTTCTCGATATCCTTGAACAGATAGTTGGTGCAGATATCCTCATTAATGGTTGGGAAGCCTACTCCAAAGAGGACGTATGCGCCGGAAGCGACAAAGTACTGGCCGATTGAAACCGCCTTTTCACTCATCCACTCAGGCGCGCAACCCACGGCAGGGAGATCGGAGATGTCGTCGCCGAGTCCACCATCCCTGACAACCGCAGTAGCGGCCATGAGGATTCTCGTGTTGTCAACGCATGAGCCCATGTGGAGCACTGGTGGTATGCCTACGGTCTCGCAGACCTCGGCGAGACCCGCACCACAGTACTTCGCCGCGGCTTCCGGTGTGAGCAAACCGGCCTTCCCTAGGGCTATGGCCGCGCAACCGGTGGTTAGGACCAGAACATCGTTCTTGATCAATTCTTTGGCCAGAGTCACGTGCAGGTTGTCGTGCTGAACACGAGGGTTCCCGCAACCGACTATGCCGGCCAGACCGCGGACACGGCCGTTAATGATGTTGTCGTTCAACGGTCGATAGCTGGCACGGAACATGCCACCCAGCATGTAGGTAATGGTCTCGTGGCTGAAGCCGACCACCATGTCCTGCTGCTCCGTGGGGATTGAGACCTTGCTCTTGTCCCTATTGGGGAAGTTGTCAATGGCGTCCTTAACAATCGCTTTCGCAGTCTCGAGACCGTAGCGTTCATCATAGGCATAATGCTTGTAGGCGCCCTGCATCTGCGCGATGGGGCTCGTCGTGACGACCTGTGTATGGAAGCATTTAGACAGTTCGGCAAGGCCCTGCATGACACACTGGACGTCCACCACGATGGCTTCAAGCGCGCCGGTGATGACGGCCATTTCCTGCTGCAGGTAATTACCCGCAATGGGGATGCCGTGGCGCATCAGGATCTCGTTTGAGGTACAGCAGATGCCGCCAAGACTTATGCCACCGGAGGCGCCCTTACTCTTGGCGTAGGCTATCATCTC
>JBKQMK010000402.1:0-4709 GCA_052146735.1 Desulfomonilaceae bacterium
CAGTGCCCGATTTCTCTCTTCCAGGACTGCGGCCAAAATCGTGGCTGTGACTGAAATCACGACGAGGTAGCTCTGCAGCAGCAGGAGCGATTCATTTACTGAGCCCCGAAAGAAAGGTCCCAGACCCTGAGCGGTTCCCGAAATAGCCATCGCGGAGCAAATCAGACAAGCAGCCATTGCTCCTCTTCGCCCGGCCAGAAAGGTAGCAGATACAACTAGGGGCAAGGTCAGGAAGGCAAATGGATAGTCAGTGACTCCCGTGGAGCTAACGAAAGGCCCCCAGAATGCTAGGATTCCGGCAAGGATGAGAAGGGTGAATGCCATGCCCGTCTTAGTCCATAGCCCTCGATCAAGCGTCCACGCGGCGGAAGTGGTCCAAATTATTAGAAAGGGAGCAACGATTAGGGCTCCCATCACATCACCAAGCCACCAGGTTCCCCACAAGTATCCGAATGACTTCCCTGGGACGAGCCCACCAAAGTAGAGGCTGCTCACTCCGACGGTCGCGCTGACCGCGGTTGCTACCCCTCCGGCGAGGATGCAGAAGCGGATGACGTCGCGCGTTTTGGAAAAAGGATCGTCGGGTCCGATCCATCGCCTTACTAACCAAACTGCCGTTACCGCTTCCAGAAGTGCAGCAGCAGCCTCACCCATCACCACTGAGATTCCCACACCTGTATGTAAGAGCCCAAGAAATGAGCCAACAGCCACTCCCGGCCAGAGACTGACCCCGAATCGCAGCAAAACCGCAATGGCTAATCCCGTTGCAGGCCATACGGGGGAAACATTCCCGTGGGCAATGCCCATTACGAGCCCTAGCCTCACGGCAAGATACTGAGCGACCGCTACCCCGGCACAACAACCGATCCACGCAAAACTGTACGGCTTTCTCATGTGTCTTTTTGCCGTTGTTTCCACAAGCTCATCGTTTGTACCCGGAATCAGAGAATACTACAGGTTGGCAAGAGGTCGAAGGTTCAATCCGACCACCGAGCACTCCGCACTAAAGTGGCTTGCTGCGATGTGTGGGATCGAAGGAACCTGAGGTCCCTCGGCAATCTGAGGGTTCTCCAGCGGATAGATCCCTTCAACGCGGTCCTTCTTTGCCGGATGTTCATCACAGAGAAGCATTCTTGCTACCGAGCAGTTCTGTACTTGGATGACCCGGAATTATGCCGCGGTCTTACCATTTCGCTGGTGTTTGGGCCGGAGTCCAGTCGCGGGATGGTTACCTGACCCAGAAAAGGCCCCGCATCTCCTCCCACAAGACGCGACGAAGGCAAAACCGTCGTCATGTTGCTGAAACACCCTTGTTTTTCACAGTCTTGGAGACTAACGCACCCCAAGTTCAACGTCAATGACAATCTCTGCTGCTGATCCTGACCTGAAGATGAGGTTGATGGTAGGGAAGGAGAAGTCGGTCCACAGGAGTTGGAGACAACCGCCGCTGTCTCCGATACCTCGGATAACCCCCTGCCGGAAGCCTGCCTCCCCAGAGATGTTTCAATGAAAATAGACGCTCTCATTTGAGCATAGAGCCACGACCTGAGTTGTGGCACCGGGGGGTAGGGGTCTTTTCGCTCGCGCCCCAGATCGCCTCTCCTTGGTTCTGAGAGGAAGCCTGGCTTGCTCATGGGGTAAGGAACCGAAGTAGCAGGTCTTTGCCGGGGAAGTTTCGGCAAATCATTTTCAGTTTCCTATACAACCGAGGTTCAGTTATATTTCTCTCATCCCAACGAGAAAGTTTCACGCCGGGAGGTATCCATGACCCTGACCAAAGCAGACATAGCCCAAAAAATCGCTGACGATTGCGGTTTCATGAAGGGCGAGGCATCGGAGATTATCGAAAAACTTCTCGGAATCATGAAGGACCGCCTCGCCTCTGGTGAAGACGTGATGATCTCCGGGTTCGGGAAATGGAACGTCAAGTCAAAGCACGCTCGTAGAGGCAGGAATCCTAAGACCGGGGAGGAGATGGTGCTTGATGCCCGGAGGGTGATAACTTGGAAGTATTCTCCACATTTTAAGAAGGCGGTGAATGGGTCTGGCAAGGGACTGAAGAAATGAAACAGAAAGACCACCAGGAACGGGAACTCAAGGAGAGTATGCTAAACCTTGCGGTGCGCAAGAATTGGTGGAAACTTGTCCAATCGGTTGAATCCATTAGGCACGACCTAGACGATAGGGTGGCAATCTTTTCGCTTGGCGCAGTGGTCTATGGCTCATGACCCCAAGGGCTCATTAGTATGCTCATTCCACACGCCGTAAAATTTACTCCTTCTCTGACAATCCGTGATATATTGCCCTGGTTGCGGCTCGCCACTCTTCGGATATCCTCAGTTCCAATGAAGGAGGTTCACCTTGAGCAACACTGTCGATGTGGAATATTCAGGCGAAATCCTGGCGAGAGGAGGAACTTGTCCTCGTTCACTGTGGCCTCACCAGCAAGATGCCATAAGAGCAATGAATGGAAAAATCCCCTTGGACAGCACACAGATTCCCCAGAGGCCAGCATTTGCCGGTTTGTTGGTTGTTCCAACGGGTGGTGGAAAAACATTGATTGCGGTGCGGTGGCTCCTGAGAAACATCATCGACGGCAAGCGCAAGAAAAAAGTGTTGTGGATTGCGCACCGACACGAATTGCTAAAACAGGCTTTTTCTGCCTTTGAGACCAACGCCTATTCCGATGTAATGTATCCCGACACGAAGAGCTTTCGATTCCGCATAATCTCGGGGCTTGATGACAAGCCTGTGAACATAGATGCAAATGACGACATCATCATTGCCAGCAAAGATAGCCTCAACAAGGGATTGACTTACCTTACGAGAGAATGGCTGGCATCAGGCGATGAAGTGTTCTTAGTAGTTGACGAAGCCCATCATGCCACGGCAAAGACCTACCGCAAGATCATAGACACGCTCAACGATGGCAAAAGAGTGTTCAGAATAATTGGTCTGACGGCAACGCCGTTTAGAACGCTTGAGAAGGAAAAAGGTCTCCTGGGAAGAGTGTTTACTAACGACATTATTTACAGAGTGGATTTGAAAACGCTCATTGCACGAGGCATATCGCGTCACTCAGGCGAAACCTCACAGCAGCTAAGGCGGCCTGCTCGAACCTGCGCTACTCTCACTTTGTTGTCCTGCTGAAAGAGACCGACGCAAAAAAGCGTCGGAAACTCGCCGAAGAGGCTAATCGGCAAAGATACTCAGTACGAGACCTTGCCGAGAAAGTCAAAACGACGAAGCAGACCAGCAAAACTGTAGAGAAGGCAAAGGAACTTGTAAGGAAAGTGGAAGACCCGTTGTCGCTCCTGAAGGACGAGAAGACCAAAAAACTTCTCGAAAACCCGAAGGAGCTTCAGAAGCAGCTGAAATCCTCTGATCGCTTGCTTATCGCAAGGACCATTGATGACGTTGTGGAAAAGATGGTGACCTCCACAGACCTTCTAAAACGAGTCAGGCGAAATATCGCACAGATCGAACTGGGCGATATGAAAACCGCCGCATAGTCATTCCCGATATTCCCAACCGTGCCCCCGACACCTCCAGGGGGCATTTTTTTGTCTGTATTCCAGTGAGAAAGCCGTTGTCCAACATGCAGGACGTACCGCATGTTCCGGAAACGGGGCAAAAATTCTCCCCCTGACACGTTCAAATCTTAACTGAAAACTCAGTAAATCCAGTCCCCATGCTGATCAGGGGGGTAGCGCCAAGATCGGGCGACAATCTGGGGAGACGAGGCGTAGCAATTCTTGACGGTCGTTGTACCTCCCGGGGGCAAATTTCCTATTAAAAACCGAAATGTTAAATTTGCAGACAACATGCGGTACGTACCGCATGTTCGAAAAACCGCTCCCAAAAATACTCCTGACGTATTCGGATTCGGAGTGAAAATTGAGTAAATCCCTTCCCGATGCTCAATAAGCGGCTTAGCGGTAAGGTCAGGGGATAATCCAGGCACAAGAGGTGTGGAAATGTTTCAAGGTCGTTATGCCCCGCGGGGACGAATTTTCTTCCAAACAACGAGGTGTTAGTTCTGAAGACAACATGCAGGACGTACCGCATGTTTGAAAATCAGTCTAAAAACTCTGTCCTGACAGGTCCAAATCCGAGGTCAAAACTGACTAAATCCACTACCCATCAGGACGACATGCTTAACTTTTTGTCTTCATGAGAAAATTAAGAAGGCCAGGACCCCATTTTTGGGTCCCATCTGAGGTTTTTGGAAATCTCTATAGCCCCCCTATGCCCTTATTACAGTCCCCATGCGGAAAAAGTCCCATTTCCTGACGTTCCTACAGAAGGAAAAACACGTGAAATTGTAGACCAGAGCGGGGAAATAGAGACCTTTCATATAGAAGGTCTCCTGTTCATTTCAGTTGATTTCGCAGGCGGAGCCTACCAGGTCTTGCAGTTATCAAGGAATGGACATTGACCGCATTGCCAGTCCGCTTTAGGGAAGAAGACTTCTTTCTTGATCCCTTGCCATATGTTCTTAACGAGCTTCACGAAGCGTTCGCGGTCAGCGTCATTGCGGGTGGTCTGATATCTTATCAGCTCCGGATTTTGAGTCTTCAGGAGCACATCCAATCGAAAGCGGGTATCTCCGTTGAAGCCAAGGACTTTAGCCCCCATTGAATAGCAGGTCAATTGCACATTGGAGTGGACGGTATTATCTGAATAGCGTTTGGAGGCTGTTTTCAGAT
>JBKQMK010000403.1:0-13599 GCA_052146735.1 Desulfomonilaceae bacterium
CGCATCTTTGCCATAGTCACATTCGCTATCATTGCCTGGAATCTCTGGGGACTAGGCAATGACTTGAAAACATCCGGCGAGGTTACCCTCACGCTTCAACTACCCTTTTACCCGG
This sequence comes from Desulfomonilaceae bacterium, assembly GCA_052146735.1. Classification (GTDB taxonomy): domain Bacteria; phylum Desulfobacterota; class Desulfomonilia; order Desulfomonilales; family Desulfomonilaceae; genus CAWBBA01. The sequence continues at coordinate 116 of JBKQMK010000403.1, forward strand.
TTGCCTATGGAATTGCCCTTTGCTGTTTCGTGGAATGTCTGGTTCTCTTTGTCGATATGGTGGAAAAGAGGGAAGAGGAAAAATGAGCATAGCGACTATAGGCTTTCTGGTTATTCTCCTGCTTTTCGTCTTTTTTCTCCTGGGCCTGGAGATCGGCTTCTCAATGGCCCTAGCGGGCTTCATCGGGTTTGCTGCAATCGTAAACGTGGATGCGGCCATGAATTTGGTGGCCAAAGACATATTTAGCGTGCTGTCATCTTACGGATTCACGGTCATTGCGATGTTCGTGTTCATGGGCCAAGTCGGAGCCAGCGGCGGTGTGGCGAGGAGTCTCTACGATTCTGCGTACAGATTTATCGGTCACATCCCCGGCGGACTTGCTCTTGGCACTGTGGTCGCTGGTACCGCGTTCAAGGCTCAACACATCATCGAGGAACGGGGGCTTTGGGGAGAAAACACCCCCTTGGGGATTAACTACCGAATAAGAGGGGAGGAACAGTCGTGAAAACGGCAGTGAGAGTTGTCGGTTTAATCTGTGTCGTGATGCTGGCGTGGGCTTTTATTCCCTTGGCCGCGACCGCCTCGTTTACGTCGCAGGATATGGGGGCCTATATCCTTTGGTCCCAGGATTCCACACACACCTACTTTCAACAGTACAAGGCGGATTATAGCTGGAAAGACAGCACCACTACCAATCCGTCAGATTTTAACTACATGGGGAAGCTCGCCGATCTTGCCACTCTTCTCTTCGACGGCGCAGGGCACAAGTTTCAGGACAACAACTATTCCTACTCGTTCAACGACTCGTCAGGTCAAGGTATAGGCGTCTGGTACAACACCAGCCTGAACCTGAACCAGTATGGGTACAATTACAACTCCGGCCAGTGGTATGACCAGGGCAACTGGGGTGGTTGGGCTACGCTGGGCTCTCCTAACCTATCCGCTTCTTTCCTTGGCGACACGACCTCTCACTCGCTGGGCAACAACTGGGCCTATCTTTTCGATGGAACCTACGGTTATTGGCAAAATGAAAACATGAACAACGTCAACCAATATGCGTACAATTACACCACCGGCAATTGGTACGATCAGGGCAATTGGGGTGGATGGGCTACGCTGGGTCCTTCTACACTTTCCGCCTCCTTCGTCGGTGACGGAACCTGGCACCCGTGCGACAGCACCTGGAGCTACCTTTTTGACGGGACTTACGGCTACTGGAACAATGGGAATATGGGCATGACCCAGTTTGCGTACAACTACACCACCGGCAACTGGTTCGACCAGGGAAATTGGGGAGGCTGGGGGTCCGTGGGTCCTTCTGCCCTGTCGGCGTCTTTCATGGGTGACGGCAGCTCTCACGCGTGCGATAGCACCTGGAGTTACATGTTCGACGGAACGTACGGTTACTGGAACAATGGAAATATCGGACTGAACCAGTATGCCTACAATTAAAGCACCGGCAATTGGTATGATCAGGGCACTTGGGCAGGCTGGGCAACCTTGGGTCCTTCTACCCTATCGGCATCTTTCATGGGGGACGGGTCCTGGCACACGCTCGACTCAACCTGGTCTTACATGCTTGATTCAAACATCTGCGGGATATGGCAGACGACATGGCCGGGCTATGGTTCCCCCGGTGGCACTACCATTGGCCAGTTCGGCTACACCTACGACCAGGGCCAGTGGTCTGCCCGGCTCAAACCTGGCGTGTGGAGGCTGGGAGACTGGCAATCGTTGAGTTCTACCGGACTTTCAGCGGCCTTCATAGCTGACGGCAACCAGCATGATTTGGGCGTTATTGGAAATTATGATTGGAGCTATTACTTCAACGGTATCGACGGCATCTGGCATAATGCTAGTTGGAACATGGACCTGTTTGGGTACAATTACGGTTGGGGCCAGTGGTTCGATCAGGGCACCTTTGCTTATAATACTGCGCCCCTGACCGACTCGTATTTGTCGGGCTGGGGCCCGCAAGGCGTTGGCGGCTGGCAACCGCTGGGCCCCGATGGAAACTGGTACTCTTCTTTCGTAGGTGACGGCTCTTGGCACACTTGGGGCTGGAAAAGTTATGCTTTCGACCCCAGGGACGGAACACCGTCGGCAGGATCGTTGTGTGCTTTCTGGAAGGATACCGGGAACCTCAGATTGGCATACGATTACACAACCGGGATGTGGTACGACACCGGCCCATTCAATGGGGTCAATGTGTGGCAAAATCCCTTTCCCAGCGGCGACGACCCCAGGAACCTGTCCTGGTCGTTGACCGTGGCCGCGGCGCTCCCGTACGACGCGCTGCAAAATCACGCAAATGGGGGCGGCTATTGTATCGTCGTTAAATGGCCTGATACTCAAAACGGTGGTGGCTTGTTCGAGCTTGTATACCACGATTACCTCTATAGTGGCGGAGACCCGAACATGGAGTATCTGTACGACTTTAGCGGCTACAACGGCCCCCAGGCCATCCAACAGTACTATTTCAACGAGGGCTTGCGGAATGAAAACGGGAGCAGGTGGGGCCCGGTTGAGGTTTCAAGCGTCTTCCAGTGGGGTCCCTGGGACCACTATTAATTTGAACTTTCATGACACGGTCTCCGAGCCGCTCCTGCTTTCGCCAGGCGCGGCTTTCGCTCATAAAAGCTGGAGAGGTATGTTTATGAGGTTATTTACAGTCTTTTCCGCGAGGCTCGTTCCCTACGGTCCTTTAAGTCGGTCATAGTGGGAACTGCGGTGCTGCAACCGATGGATATCACTGCAAAGCGAACCGGACAGTAGTGTAAAATAGTGGAAATTAGTTTTTCTCAGGCGGGCACCAAAGAAAAGGCAGTGCGGGGAGAAACTCGGTTTGACGAGAGTTTCGAAACTGTCTCAAAACTCCGGATGAGATCCAAGTCGTGCCACGATTGAGGCTGGCATGTATTTTGTTGCCCTCACCCCAGCCCTCTCCCGGAGGGAGAGGGAGCCATTGGAGTCCCCTTTATAGTCCCCTCGCCCTTTGGGAGAGGGCTAGGGTGAGGGGCGTTCGTGCTACGATCTCAACCGCTTCAAGGATTTTGAAACAGTTTCTTCATCGCCAGGCTACTTTCGGCGGTCTCTACGAGACCAACATGGCCGAAACAGGCCACACGCGGATCTTGCTTCAGCGGAGCAAAAGAAATAATCCAATGTCTGCGATCCGATTGGCCTGTAGCTAGTCCCTGACAAAAACGAATTTCTCTGCGTCCTCTGCGCTCTCTGCTGTGAAAATCAACAGCAGCAACTATCGCCATGACAGTCGCACGCGGCCGAAAGAATCTCGTCTCGTATTCGGCTTTCACACGCTATCTGTTGGCCTTCCGTCTGGCGATGCTCAGCACAGACAAAAAACTTATCTTCTGGACTCCGAGATTCTATTTCTTCAATCATTGATGCCAGGCCGATGAACTTGAACGGCTCTCTCGGTTTTTCCTCCTCGTGGCTCTCGTCAGGGGTACCCATAGTTAAACCTCCCAAGAAATCCTGTCTTAGCCATGTAGATGATCGCGGAACCGGGATGGTTCAAATTTTGCGGATAGCCGCTCTTACAAAATTGTAACCCACGTCATTTACATTTATGTAACTTCCGTCGATGCATATGCAGATTTTGACCCCCAAGCTTCTCGCCTGACAAGCTATATCACCAATAATGCCACCTTATTACAGTATTTGATTCTTTTCTGTCAGCATGTTGGCACACCTGTTGCTTATACCCCCACAGAATTCAACGAAAGGCGGACGCCAACATGAGAAAAATAGCGATTTACGGTAAGGGCGGCATCGGGAAGTCGACCACCACGCAAAATACGGTTTCAGGTCTGGCCGAAATGGGGCGTAAAATCATGGTGGTTGGCTGCGACCCCAAAGCTGACTCCACCCGGCTCCTGCTCGGGGGCCTCTCCCAAAAGACGGTGCTCGACACACTGCGGGCCGAAGGCGAGGACGTGGACCTGGAAGACATCCGTAAGACGGGTTTCCACGGCGTCGTCTGCGTAGAATCAGGCGGGCCGGAACCGGGTGTGGGTTGCGCCGGTCGAGGCATCATAACTTCCATTAACCTGCTGGAACAGCTCGGGGCCTACGCGGAGAGCGAGAAGCTCGATTACGCCTTCTACGACGTCTTGGGAGACGTTGTTTGCGGTGGCTTCGCGATGCCCATTCGTGAAGGCAAGGCCCAGGAGATCTACATCGTGGTCTCCGGCGAAATGATGGCTATGTACGCGGCCAACAATATCTGCAAGGGTATCGTGAAGTTTGCTGAAGGGGGCGGTGTGCGCCTGGGCGGGCTCATCTGCAACAGCCGCAAGGTGGATTACGAACAGGAGATGATCGAAGCCTTCGCTGACATGCTGGGAACCCAGATGATCCACTTCGTGCCCCGTGACAACGTGGTGCAGAGAGCGGAAATCAACCGGAAAACAGTCATCGAGTTTGATCCGGCTCACGCCCAAGCTGAGGAATACCGCACTTTGGCCAAGAAGATCGAAGAGAACAAGATGCACGTTGTTCCCAAGCCCATGAGCACAGATGTACTCGAAAAACTTTTGATCGAGCACGGCCTGGCTGGTTAAGCGGAAACGCGAGCACAGACGCGAACAAGTAAAAGAGGTGACCGATATGTTGATGATCAGATCCATTGTAAGGCCCACAAAGGTGGACGAAGTATTGGCGGCACTGATGGAAGCGGGTTTTCCGGCAGTGACCAAAGTGTCGGTGGTCGGCCGCGGCAAGCAGCGCGGCATAAAGATTGGCGAAATCACCTATGACGAGATTCCCAAGGAACTGCTCATTACCGTGGTGCCGGATGGGGACAGGGATTTTGTTATCAAGACAGTGATCAAAGCGGCACGTACCGGAGATAAAGGCGCTTACGGCGACGGCAAAATCTTTGTGAGCCCGGTGGAAGAAGTCTACACCATCAGTTCGGGGATCAAGGAAACGGCTTCGGGCGGAACCGAAGAGGTGAAGTTATGAAAGAAGTCATGGCGATCATCCGCATGAACATGATGAACAAAACCAAAAAGGCGCTTTCCGATGCTGGCATTTCCTCCATGACCGCCAAGGATGTCCTGGGGCGAGGCAAGGGCCTGGTGGATTACCATCTCCTGCAAGGCGCTGAAAAAGGTTATGAGGAAGCGATAGCGCAGCTCGGGCAGAGCCAGCGTCTTATTCCCAAGCGCCTGCTGGTCGTGGTTGTGCAGGACAAGCTCTTACCAAAGACGGTGAGCACAATCATCGAGATCAATCAAACCGGTAAGTCCGGCGACGGCAAGATCTTCGTCATGCCGGTGAGTGACTCCGCCAGCGTACGGACGGGTGAAGCCGGTGACACCGTCCTGGATGACGTGTGAACGGCTGTTTGTTAACGGGAGAACACCATGAAATTACTCAAGGAAGAAACCATCTGCTGCGAAGCCGAACTCATCGATCCCCAAGAAGTGAAACAGGAACTTCTCAGAAAAGTTCCCACCAAAGTGGCTCGCAAGCGCGCGAAACAAATCATAATCAACCAGGTGAGCGAAAGCCAGGAAGTTCCCGAAATCGGCGCCAACACTCGCACCATTCCCGGCATCATCACTCAGCGCGGCTGCACTTACGCAGGCTGCAAAGGCGTTATCCTGGGGCCCACTCGAGACATAGTGAACATTACCCACGGTCCTATCGGTTGCGGTTTTTATAGCTGGCTCACTCGGCGCAACCAGACCCGTACGAACGGGCCGACCGATGAAAACTTCATGACGTACTGCTTTTCCACGGACATGCAGGAAGAAGACATTGTGTTCGGGGGCGAGAAGAAGCTCAGGGCAGCCATCCAGGAAGCCTACGATCTGTTCAAACCCAAGGCCATCAGCATCTTCGCCACCTGCCCGGTGGGACTGATTGGCGACGACGTGCACTCCGTGGCGCGAGACATGAAGGAACAGCTCGGGATCAATGTTTTCGGGTTCAGTTGCGAGGGCTACAAGGGCGTGAGCCAGTCCGCGGGGCACCACATTGCCAACAACGGGATTTTCACCCACGTCGTTGGACTCAACGACAAAGTCAAGGAAGGCAAATACAAGATCAACCTGCTGGGCGAATACAACATAGGCGGAGATGCCTTTGAACTGGACCGCATCCTTGACGACTGCGGTATCACCGTTGTCTCCACCTTTAGCGGCAATTCCACCTACGACCAGTTTGCCAACGCCCATACCGCAGATCTCAACACCATCATGTGCCACAGGTCCATCAACTATGTGGCGGAAATGATGGAGACCAAGTACGGGATCCCGTGGATCAAGATCAACTTCATAGGAGCCGAAGCGTCTGCAAAAACGCTCCGCAAGATCGCCAAGTATTTTGAAGACCCGGAACTGAGCGAGCGTGTCGAAGCGGTCATCGACCGAGAAATGCCCGAGGTAATCAAAGTGCGCGATGAAGTGCGGGCACGTTGCGAACGTAAGCTGGCCATGCTCTTCGTGGGCGGTTCCCGGGCTCACCATTACCAGGAGCTATTCCGGGAAATCGGCATGAAGACCATATCTGCCGGGTACGAATTCGCTCATCGTGACGACTACGAAGGCCGCCACGTACTCCCCTCCCTTAAGGTCGACGCGGACAGCCGAAACATTGAGGAGTTGGAAATCCATCCGGACCCGGAAAGATTCCGCCCGCGTAAGTCTGCTGAGGACCTGGAGAGGCTCCAAGCCCAGGGATTCCGTTTCAAAGACTACGACGGTATGATGCGTGAGATGCCTGAGAGCACTCTGGTGATCGACGACATCAGCCAGTACGAAACCGAACGGCTCATCGAAATCTACAAACCGGCCATTTTTTGTGCAGGCATCAAGGAAAAATTCGCCATACAGAAGAAGGGCATCCCAATGAAGCAGCTCCACAGCTACGATTCCGGCGGACCTTATGCCGGCTTCAGGGGAGCCATCAATTTCTATCGCGAGATCGATCGTATGGTCAACAGCCAGGTCTGGAAGTATCTGAAAGCACCCTGGCAGGAAAACCCCGAACTGGCGGCCAAGTACGCCTGTGATTGAGCCATCGAGGAAGGAACGCAATCATGTTACTGCGACATACTCCGAAAGAAATCAACAAACGCAAAGCCTTGACCATTAACCCGGCCAAGACTTGCCAGCCGATAGGCGCCATGTACGCAGCCTTGGGCATTCACAACTGTCTGCCACACAGTCATGGCTCGCAGGGTTGCTGCGCCTACCACCGGAGCACCCTCACCCGCCATTACAAAGAACCCGTGATGGCCGCTACCAGCTCCTTCACCGAAGGGGCATCCGTGTTCGGCGGGCAGGCCAACCTGGTGCAGGCCATAGACAATATTTTCACCATCTATGAACCTGACGTGATTGCGGTTCACACCACATGCTTGTCGGAAACCATCGGCGATGACATTCCCCAGATTGCCCGCAAGGCCGAGGCGGACGGCAAAATCCCCAGCGGCAAGCACGTCATCCATGTGAACACCCCGAGTTATGTGGGCACGCATGTTACCGGATTTGCCGGCATGACCAAGGCCATGGTGGATTATTTTGCGCAGTCCAGCGGCAAGAAGAGCGATCAGGTCAACATCATCCCCGGGTACGTGGAACCATCCGACATGGAGGAAATCAAACGCATCGCCGAAATGATGGGGGTCAGAACTGTCCTATTTCCCGACACCTCCAAGGTGCTCAACCGCCCTCAAACGGGCAAGTACGAGATGTTCCCCAAAGGGGGCGTGACTGTGGAAGCCCTGAAAAGCACCGGCGACAGCATGGCAACCATCGCTCTGGGGCGGATGGCTTCAGGCCTGGCGGCACGAGCGCTGGACACCAAATGCAAGGTGCCTTGCGAAATTCTTGACCTGCCGATTGGCTTCAAGGCCACTGACCGGTTTGTGGACACCCTGAGAAAAACCGCGGGAATCAATGTGCCCGACGCCCTGAATGAAGAACGCGGGCAGCTTTTGGACATCGTCACCGACATGCACCAGTACTTCTACGGGAAGAAGATCGCTCTGGCGGGCGATCCCGATCAGCTTATCGCACTTACCGAATTCCTCGTGTCCATCGATATGTGGCCGATCCACATTGTAACCGGCACCACGGGTAAGGAATTCGAAACTCGCATCCGGGAGATCACCAAGAATGTGCCGCACCCTGTAAACGTAGGCGTCCCCGGCGACATGTTCCTGCTGCATCAGTGGATCAAGAATGAGCCTGTGGATTTGCTCATGGGCAACACGTACATGAAATACATCGCTCGCGATGAGGACATTCCGCTGGTGCGTTTCGGTTTTCCTATTCTGGATCGCATCGGTCACAGCTACTTCCCGACGGTCGGGTACCGCGGCGGCATGCGCCTGCTGGAAAAAATCCTGGACGCCGTACTGGAACGGCAGGATCGGGACGCGCCGGAAGAAAGTTTTGAACTGGTTATGTAACAAGGAAAGGCGCTAGTCGAAGGACATCAATCGGCAACTCGAGAATCGACATCGAAAATCAGAAATCGGAGTAATAGCAATGCAAAAACCGGATCATCATATTTTAGTGTGTGCGAGTTTTCGCGGCACGGAAGCCAAAGGGAAGTGTATCAAGAAGGAATCCCTCCAACTGATCCCTCACCTGCAAGAAGAGTTGGCCGACCGTGGCCTGAACGCGATGGTGTCCACCACAGGCTGCCTAAACCTCTGCGAGGAAGGCCCGGTGATGATCATCTATCCCCAGGCATACTGGTACCGCGGCGTTACCAGCGATGAAGCGGTGGATGAAATCCTGGACGCGCTGGAAAATGGCGGACCTGCTGAGAAGTATCTGCTGACTTGAATGGCCGCTCGATACAAGCCCATGTCGGGCGAATCGGGCGCCGAAACACCAGCAAGCAGGCCCCGGCATCTTGCCGGTCCGCCTTCAAGCGTAGGGCGATCAATGGCCGACACTGGATTTGAGCTTCGGTGGGCATCGCCCACCCGACCAAGCTCAACAGGATTAGATCAATGACAACGGCAATTTTCACCGAAAGACAGGATCAGATACACCGGAAGGGCGATCAGCCGTTCCAAATGTCATGCGACAAAGAGAGCCTCGCCGGTGCGGTCAGTCAACGGGCCTGTGTGTTCTGTGGTTCGCGGGTGGTTTTATACCCCATAGCGGACGCTCTGCACCTGGTTCACGGGCCGATCGGCTGTGCTGCCTACACTTGGGACATACGGGGCGCCTTGTCTTCCGGTCCGGCTTTGCACAGGCTGAGTTTCTCCACCGATCTTCAGGAGACGGACGTGATCTTCGGTGCAGAAACCAAGCTTTATCAGGCTCTGACTGAACTCATCGACCGGCACCAACCAAAAGCGGCATTCGTTTATTCTACGTGCATAGTCGGAATCATCGGGGACGATCTTGAAGCGGTCTCCAAACGAGTGGAGCTGGAAAAGGGCATTCCTGTCATCCCGGTTCAGTCCGAGGGCTTCAAGGGCAACAAGCGTGCTGGTTACAATGCAGCCTGCAAAGCAATGTTCAGGTTGATCGGCACGGGCGACACTTCAATTGTTTCAGAACTGAGCGTCAACATCCTCGGAGATTTCAACCTGGCAGGCGAGATTTGGATCATTCGAGAATATTTCGAGCGGATGGGTTTAGAGGTTGTCGCAAATATCACCGGCGACGGCCGAGTGGACGACATCCGGCGGGCCCACGGGGCCGCGTTGAACGTGGTGCAGTGCTCAGGCTCCACCATGGATCTGGCCAAGATGATGAAAGAGGAATACGGCACGCCCTTTATGCGGGTTTCATATTTCGGAGTGGAGGACATGGCCGAGTCGCTCTACAACGTGGCACGCTTTTTTGCCGACAAGGACCCGGAAATAATGGGCCGCACCGCTGAGCTGGTCAAGAGCGAGCTGACGGCTTTGTATCCGGCCCTGGAAAAATTCCGCCAGGCTCTTTCGGGCAAGAAAGCCGCAATTTACGTTGGCGGGGCTTTCAAGGCTTTTTCATTGGTCAAGGCATTCAGGCTTCTTGGGATGGATGTGGTGCTAGTCGGTTCCCAGACCGGCACTGAGGAAGACTATCGTGAACTCCATGCGATCACGGACGACGGAACGATCATAGTGGATGATTCCAACCCATTGGAATTGGCGTCATTTCTCCAGGAAAAGGACGTTGACATCTTTGTCGGCGGAGTGAAGGAACGCCCTATTGCCTACAAGCTTGGCGTGGGCTTTTGCGATCACAACCACGAGCGAAAAGAGGCCCTCGAAGGCTTCATAGGTATGCTCAACTTCGCCAAAGAGGTCTACTCGACAGTCATGAGCCCTGTGTGGCGGTTTGTTCCCAGAAAAGGGGAGGGGAGATCGCTTCGAGCGCCTGCACGTTTGCGCAGCGTGAGTAATAGGTGAGGTCAAAGCCATGAAACAAGTCCATAGAAAACCTGATCCTTACGTTTCCACCACGAACGCCTGCAAGCTGTGCAAGCCGCTCGGCGCATGCCTGGCCTTTCGAGGCATAGAAGGAGCTGTCCCGTTTCTTCACGGTTCCCAGGGCTGCGCAACTTACATGAGGCGCTATATTATAAGTCATTTCAGGGAACCCATGGACATTGCGTCCTCATCTCTGGGCGAAAAGCATGCAGTCTACGGTGGCGGCCCAAATCTGAAGCAGGGGCTCAAAAATGTGATGTCGAAATACGACGTCGGCATGATCGGAATCGCGACGACCTGTCTCACGGAAACCATAGGTGATGACGTTCCCACAATCGTCAACGAGTTTCGCAGAGACTTTGCCGACGTGATGGAGGCTCACGGTTCCCCGGCTTTGGTCAGAGTGTCCACGCCCAGCTATGCGGGCACTCATATCGAAGGCTTTCACGCTACGGTCAAGGCAGTTGTCGATCAGCTTGCCGAAAAAACCGAGCCTCACCGGGGGATCGCGCTTTTCCCAGGATTCGTGTCACCCGCGGATATCCGCTATTTGAGAGAAATCATCGAGGATTTCAGGCTTCAAGGAACCATCCTGCCCGACATATCACTGACTCTCGATGGGCCGGCCCTGAAGGATTACGAGAAGCTGCCATCCGGGGGAACCCCTATTTGCGAAATCAGAGCTATGGGCGGCTCAAGGGCGGCCATCGAATTCGGCCGTTCGTTGTTGGCTCAGCTCAGCGCGGGCAGATTACTCGACGAACGATTTGGAGTGCAGCTCCATTCGCTGGGCATGCCGATCGGTCTGCGAGAAACCGACCGCTTTTTTGAAGTCTTGGAGGAGTTGTCAGGCTGCGAGATGCCCGAAAAACATGCCCTCGAAAGGGGCAGACTGATAGACGCTTACGTGGATGGGCACAAATACATCTTTGACAAAAAGGCAGTCGTGTACGGCGAAGAAGATCTCGTTGTCGGGCTCACTGCTTTCCTCGCAGAAATCGGTGTGAGACCCGTCCTCTGCGCATCGGGTGGCCGGAGCGGGAAATTCGAGCAGGCCATTGCCCAGGTCGTAGAAGGCTTGCTGCCGGAGCCGCCGGAAGTTCGTGAAGGAGTCGATTTTTATGACATCGCAGAGGAGGCTGAGGCGCTCGAACCTGATCTGATCATAGGTAACAGCAAGGGCTACCACCTTGCCAGAAAATGGGGTGTCCCGCTCATTCGGGTGGGTTTTCCCATCCACGACCGTTTCGGCGGGCACAGGATCCTGCACCTGGGATATCGCGGGGCCCAGTCGCTTCTGGACAACATCGTCAACACTATCATTGAGGCAAAACAGGAACATTCGCCAGTAGGCTACAGCTATATATAAAGAGGAACGAACAATGAGCAGGCTCGATATAAACAATCATCCTTGTTTCAATGTCCATGCAAAAGGCACTTGCGGTCGAGTTCACCTACCGGTGGCTCCGGACTGCAACATAAAGTGCAATTACTGCAACCGTAAGTATGATTGTGTGAACGAAAGCAGGCCCGGAGTCACAAGTTCAGTGCTCACTCCGGATCAGGCTGTGCTCTATCTGGAACGAGTCCTGGAAAAGGCTCCGAATATAACCGTGGCCGGCATTGCAGGGCCGGGTGACGCGTTTGCCAAGCCCAAGGGCACCATGGAAACTCTGCGTCTGATCAGAGACCGCTTTCCGGAGCTGCTCCTTTGTCTGGCAACCAACGGTTTGAATGTCGCTCCTTACATCAGTGAGTTGGCGGAATTGCAAGTCTCCCATGTCACCATGACAGTGAACGCCGTAGATCCGGAAATAGGCGCTCGAATTTACAGTTGGGTGCGTGACGGCAAAGTGATTTATCGGGGCATTGACGCGGCAAAACTGTTGCTGGCAAGACAGCTTGAAGCAATAGCTGCGCTGAAGGCCCACGGCATCGTGGTCAAGGTGAACACCATCGTCATACCAGGGATCAACGATCATCATGTGGCCGAGGTCGCTCGCAAGATGGCGGAGCTTGGGGTGGATATCCAGAACTGCATGACCATGTACCCGAACCAGGGCACGCCTTTTGGCGATATTCCCGAGCCGGATCCCGAACTCATGAGTGAAGTGCGCACCAGCGTTGAGAATATCATTCCTCAGATGAAACATTGCACCAGATGCAGAGCTGATGCAGTCGGGCTCCTGGAGGACGACCGTTCGTCGGAATTTAGAGGGTGCCTCTCCGAGTGTTCGCAAACACATCCAATTAGCACTGACGGCAAGCCCTACGTGGCGGTTGCAACCTGGGAAGGGGTGCTCGTAAATCAACACCTGGGAGAAGCTGAGCGCTTTCAAATATGGGGTCCTTCTCAAGATGGCTATGCCGTGGTGGAAGAGCGAAAGGCTCCGGAAAAAGGCTCAGGCGTTGATAGATGGTATGCGCTTGCCGAGATCCTGAGCGATTGCAGGGCAGTTCTGATAAGCGGCATCGGAGAGACACCGGCCCAAGTGCTTACCGAATGGGAGATCTTGCCCGTGCAGATGAACGGGTTCATTCAGACAGGGCTGGATGCTATCTATAGTGGCGGAGACACCGCGGTTCTCAAAGGTCGGAGAAACGGCTGCGGTAAGGCAGCAGGCTGCTCAGGGAGCGGTGGAGGGTGTGGATGAGAGCGGAAAGCAGCGGGCACCTTTCACATGAGAGGTTCCCACTGTTTGATCCGACACTACGTCTTCTCTTCCTTTATTAATCTTTCCATCCTTATTTTAGGTTGCTCAAATTCCTCTACGTTTCTCCTTGACAAATGGGCCAGCAAGCCATTTAGTTTTTCTACATCCTGCGGGTCGGCTAGAGACTCATCATAAAATACCCCTTTGATGGACGCTAAGAGCCGATTCGTACCTTGGTTGAAAATTCTCTTAACATTAGTCAGGAGGCCAGCGCCGCCCCGTAACCTAGGAGTCTGTCGGACTGGAAATTGAAGTCATCCATAATTTCCGACCGGTGTTTTCATAAAACTGCTGCAAAGTACCCATTCGGAACAGCTGGAAGGGGAACAGGCCGAAATTCCAACCTTAAA
>JBKQMK010000404.1:0-3298 GCA_052146735.1 Desulfomonilaceae bacterium
GATCGCGATGGGGTCATCAACCACAAGTTGCCGGACACGCCGTACATTACGAAGGTCTCGGAATTTCATCTCTTGCCGGGAGTCGGCGAAGCCCTGTCCATATTTAAGAAGCTTGGATTCCTGCTGATCCTCATAACTAATCAGAGAGGAATAGCGCGGGGGTTCATGACCGGAGAGGACCTGCAGTCCGTGCATGATTATATGCAGGGAGAGCTCCGAAAGGGGTATGCGCCTCTGGACGCGATATACCATTGCCCGCATGAAGAATTCGAATACTGCGAGTGCCGAAAGCCCGAACCCGGCATGATTCTCACGGCAAGCCGAGATCTGAACATCGATCTTGACGCCTCTTACATGGTGGGAGACTCCCTCTGCGACATTGGCGCGGGACAGGGAGCAGGAGTGCGAACCGTTTGTATAGGTCCGGAAAGACACGGAGATGCGGACATGGTTTTCCCCAACCTGTTGTCGTTCGCACGATTCCTCTGGGAACAGAGCAGTCAATCGGACGGCAAGAGCGAAATCGGGGGCATGGATGAGAACAGGAGCGCAAATGAATAACAGACAAACAAGATCCCGGCCCACCATTGATGTCGATTCCAGATTATGTCCTGAGGATACTTTTGAATTCGCGTGCGGGCCCGAGGTTCCCTGTTTCACCGAATGCTGCGGAAGACTGGAACTGCTCCTCACGCCCTACGACGTTTTGCGGCTCCGAAAAAGGCTCGGGATAACGTCTGTAGAATTTTTGGAAACGTATTCGATCATGCGATGGGCCACGAGCCACGGATTCCCCGAGATAATGATGAAAATGGACTCCGACAACGACAAGCGATGCCCGTTCGTTACCCCCAAGGGATGCTCTGTTTACCAGGATCGACCCGGCGCGTGCAGGATTTATCCTCTAGGCCGGGCCGCAACCAAGCACGCGATGGATGGGGCCCCCAGAGAGTTCTATTTTCCCGTAAGGGAAGACCACTGTAAGGGATTTGAACAGAAGCGGCAGTGGAAGGTGCGCGGCTGGCTCGCTGATCAAGGGATGGAAGACTATAACAGGCTCAATGATCTCCTCATGGAGCTTTACGTTCTCAAAGCCCGCGGCCGCGGCATTGCCCTAGGCCCACAGCACATGCAGATGTTCACGATGGCATGCTACAACACGGAGAGATTTCGCGATTTTATATTTAAGAGCGGGTTTCTTCAAAAATTCGACATTCATGAAGAGGTCGTGGCCGGTCTCCGGCAAAATGACGTCAAACTGCTGGAATTTGCATTCCAATGGCTCAAATTCGCTCTTTTCCACGAACCTGTCCTCACACCGAAGCTCTAAGTGGTGAAAACCGCGGCGCATAAAAGACCAGGCGCATAAACCGCATGGTCATTTCTTATAAAGCTTTTTCAACCGATTGATGTGACCTCGGCCAAGTCCCTTGACCTCGCATCCCAGCTCGAAATAACGCTTTATCTTGGCATCGTCGAGAATTCCGAAACAGTCAATTACCGCGAGCGGCTCCCCCGCAGCTTGTACGACATGGTCCGGGTCGAGATCCTTGAACTGTTTGTGTCGCACAGCGAGTATCATTACATCGGCCTCTTTCAAGGCCTCCCACAAATCAGACTCTACGCGCAAGGAAGTCAGTTTCTTCTGCCCCCGGAAAAACTGGGCCCTGCTAGTTCCCGGAGCAGGGTAGGTGTCCTGGGCTTCAAACTCCCACCAGTGGTCAACGTACGGATCATGAACGCACACATAAGCCCCCATCTCCACGAGTCTGCGCACTATGATTTCAGACCCGCTGTATCTGGTGTCCCCCACGTCTTCTCTATACGAGGCTCCCAGCAAGGTCACACGGGAGGCTGCAATGTAACGTCCCATATTCCGAAGCGCGTCCCTGGTCAGCTCCGGAACGTGCAACGACCTGGTATCGTTGATATTTATGGCCATAGGGGTAACTTTGAACAGTTCGTCCTCAAAGCCCATCAGGTGCTTGTAGGCCCACACCGCCAGGCCACCGTCTTTGGGGAGGCAGTATCCGCCTATACCGGGACCCGGGAATATGATGTTCGAATGAGTGGGCCTGACCTTGACAGCGTCAATTACCTTTACCAGGTCCACGCCGTTGCGTTCCGCGAATACGCTCCATTCATTGAGGAACCCTAGAATTGTGGCTCTGTAACTGTTCTCCACGATTTTAGCGGTCTCCGATTCTATGGGTCGGTCCAGGACGGTGAGCGGATGGTTCTTTGTGTCGATCACCTCCTGGAGAAACTTGACCACTCTCTCCCGTGATTCCGGATTGATGCCACTGCACACTCGCCAGAAGTTCCTGATCGAGGCCACGTAGTTGGCGCCGGGCATGACGCGCTCGTAACTGTGAGCGATTAAGGGCTCTGATTCGATGCCACGTTTGTGGAAGGCTTTCTTTATCAAGGGATAAGCAACCTGTTCAGTGGTGCCCGGCGGGACCGTGGTCTCAATGAGCACGAGTGCTTCGGGTCGGATCAGCTCTCCGATGATCTCGATAGCCTTTTCCAGGTCCTCCATTTGGACGTAGCCTGTGCCTACGTCATTGAGAGACTTCTTCACATAGTCGCACTGGACATCCACTACCACGACGTCGGCGAGCGTCAGGGCCTTGTATGTGTACGAGGCCGTGAGAGTTTCCTTCTCTTTTACGCATCTCTCGATGATTCGAGGCACCTCAGGGTCCTCGGATTTCATGGGGGCCGATCCACGGCCTATCAGCGCGATCTTCCAAAAGCTCCTGGTGCTGGGCCTCTGCACTCCGATGACGAATTTGCCCGGATTGCCCGCGTCGTCGGTCGAATCAGCTACCACCGCTGCCATAACCGCACCCACAAACCCCATTCCCAGGACAACCACGATCTCACGGCCCTTGTCCCGGTTGATGCCAGCAAGCTTTTCGAGCTTCAGGAACTCGGTCTCATAATCCTCCTCCGAAGGAAGAGGAAACCTTTCTCCGTCAGGGCTTGTCGAATATTCGTGGCTCATACCTTTCCCCTCGTTGACTGCGGACTTTGGAACCATTCTTGAGAGCGGCGTTGCAGGTGAGGCGTTGCCGCGACAGTGAATCCGTCAATTCTCGAAATACTATAACGGCTGAGAATAAAACGACTGTGTCCGCTCGTCAAGATCGAAAGCCGTTGAAGATGCTAGGTCCGTGTGTTATGAGATGTCGATCGGACCACCAGTGTGGTTGGAGCGGAGGAACTATGGACAGAAAATACAACCCCGAGGTGATCGAGAGAAAATGGCAAGAATTCTGGGCAAAGGGAAAGC
>JBKQMK010000405.1:0-27215 GCA_052146735.1 Desulfomonilaceae bacterium
TCTCGAACATCATCACAAGCCCGATGGCAAGTGAATAGAGTGAATCAATAATCAGGTTTTCTTCCGCGGTGTCGTCGAAGAAGACATTCAGCGATGATTCCATGCCGTCGGCTGGCTTCCAATAACAAATGAGCATCGGTATTTTGGGCAAAGGATGCAGAATCACCGCAATGTCTGAATCAAAGGCATTGGGTGCAGGTTTCGCATTAAAAATATGGATCATGTGCTCAAACAGATCTGTGTGAGTGTCGGCCACCTGTTTCAACGGTTTTTCACACCGCTGTCCGAAAAGGCGAGCCCAAGTGGCTCCATTCTTGAGTTCACGCATTGGAACCCAGTTTCCTGACACAGGCTTGCCCGAGCAAGATATCACATAGTTGAGAAGCGGTATTGTGACCCATCCATGCACGTGGCACTCAGAGGTGACTTTCCCCCGGGAATCAACTTGGAAGTCCTTGCCAAGGCACTTGATCGTTAGTCTTTCTCCCGAAAAAGAAGCCTGCAATCTCTCAGCGGCAGAACTCAGATCCACGCCGGCTATTTTCCGTCCCAACTGTTCCAGCGCTTGCTCCTGTTCCCGTTCCAACGTCCTGGAGTCTGAGTTCTGGACGCTGAAAGTCTCCAGGGTGGCTTTATCGAGATGAAGGCAGTCCCCCAGCCGCTTATCCCCCTTGAACGCAGCGGCCGCAAAAGCGAAGCACGTAGGAACCAGACAGTCTCTGCAATTTGTCTTTGGCAGAATCTTGAAGATTTCCATAGCATTGTTTAACTGAATCATTTACTCCTACTCCCATTATTCTGGGGAGATTTCGGCTACACCATATTCAATGGCCGCCGCCATTCTTCTTTGGCCTCGGCTTTTTTCTTTGAAGCACCCGGCTACGCCTTATCTCAGGGTCGCCGATGAACTCGTCGGTGTCAAGCAGATGAGTTTGCCGGCACCCGTTGCCTCTCTCGGCGATGTGATTTGGGTGTAGCTGGTCGCAACAGCCGTACGCACTGTCCCGTATCCCAACCAGGCACTCGAAGGCATTTCTCGTCAGCAATCACGTATGGTGCACCCGGAACTCCGAGGGCGAGGACACCGCGCGATGCCAGATGCCGCTTCATTGCACGTCCAGCAAGGTTGATCCGAGAAACTTGCCGTTTGCGTCAAAATCGAACGCAAACCATGCGCGGCCGACACGTTCACAAGCGTGACAGCCGTTTAGCAGCCTGTATTCAACAACGAATCGTTGTCCTTTCGTAGGCTGCACGTTCATTTCGGGTGGACGAGTTATAGTCCGATCACCGCCAAAGAGCATGACGTTGGGGAATTTCTCTCTGATCCGCAAGTACGCTGGATTTCCCTCCAGTTGGCGCTGTGGCAAATTAGAAAAGGAGTCGACATCGATCATTGCGGGATCGCTGTTCACGAGGAGCCATCCCTCATTCTCGTTTGCTCTGAACGGATAATGGACGTAAGCGAGATCCACGCGTCCTTTTTTGAAGAAGTGCGCCAGGTAACCGGTATTCCCGGTGGATTGCGCAAAGGCCACTGCTTTGGAGGACGCGCCGGCTCTTGCCATAAAATCGACAAAGCATTTCCCGAAATCCGGGGCCTTCTTTTCCGAGCATTCTTGATGGATTAACCTAATGGTTTCGGTAGTAGTTTTCCATTCGGAGTCCTTGCCGATTACCGGAATCGGGGCCTCGGCCGCAACTGAGGAGGCAATCACCACGAGCGAGCCCAGGATGCTGACAATCAATCTCGGCAAGCTTTTCATTTTATCCTCCAACGAGTGATGCTTAGCTACGTCACACCGCATTTAGTTTACTGCATGTGTATTTCTTGTCTCAGGTCGTTTTCTTCGGGGCACGCAGCCAAGCCTTTTCTCAAAGTGGCCGACGAACTCTCATGTGTCAAACAGAAAAAGGCCTGCTACCTCCGATTGTCTCTTCGGGTGATTTGATCTGGGTAGCCTGCGGCGGCCACACGTGCAGCTTGTCCCGCATCACATCCCAGCCCTTGAAAGTGTTTCTCGTCAATAGTTAAGTATGGTGTCCCCGAACTTACGGAATTTAAAGGAAGTTTTCTCTGATTGGCACTTTGGCCATTTTGTAGTAGAGAGAATCGGCATTGCCGGAGTGCCACAAAGCGGACCTCATGTCCTATTTGCCAGTCGAGGCCGGAGGGCCGAATGGAAAGTGTAAACGTCAAGACCGCCATTACTTTGGCTATTCTTGGGATAGTCGTCATTCTTGTATCTGTACCTCTGTATCTTGGCAAAATCAAAATGAACAGAGCTTACGGCTTCCGAATCCCCAAGGCTTTAGAATCTGCCGAAAATTGGTACAGAATTAATAGATACGGAGCCAGGGTGCTGATGTATTGGGCGGTATTTGTTATGATCATGGGAATTGTTTGCCTGTATGTAGAACCGCAATCTGTGCTCATGATTGCAAAAATCACTTTCTTATCTATAGTCATCCCTATTGTCCAAACCTTCCGGTACGCAAAAGGAATCTAGTGTCCCGTCCCTCAAATAGCTTGCATAGCGCGCGGACCTCTTCATTGCATAGAGCTGCGTTTCATTTTGAACGCTATTTGTGGGACCCCACACTAGTGATGCTTAAGAAGATGCTCACGCGGAATGCCCCCTTTCTCCTCCACCATGCTGATCTCCTCTGTCTCTCGGATCGATGATGCCTACCGATATCCCTTACTGTGGTCCTCTTTACTTCACCGAACACAATAGTCGTTCCTCGGCTCTGCTTCAATTCGTGATGCGATGTGGTGAGGCCGCGAAAATTCGTATCCTAATCAATTCCTCCCGAAGTCCCTTATTGTCGAAGAAAATTGATCACGGCAAAATAGATAATGGGTGCAATCGCCAGACGGTAATATGCAAAAGGAACCAGCGACCATCGCTGAATAAAGGCAAGGAAAGTTCGAATTGCCAGTGATGCGGCCAAGAACGAGGCTATAAGCCCCACCGCGAAGTAGGGGACATCAGACACTTGAAACAGTTGCCAATTCTTGTAGAGATCATACACGGCAGCCGCAGTCAGTATCGGAACCGCTGCTAGAAAGGAATATTCAGCAGCAATCTTACGGGAAAATCCACAAAACAGTCCTGCAATGATCGTAGATGCAGACCGAGATACTCCGGGCCACAAGGCGAGGCATTGGACTAACCCGATTACGCCCGCTTGAGTGTAGGTCAAATCGTTTATGTCGGAAACTCGTGGCTCTGGTTTGTACCTCTCGGCGAGGAGTATGGCTACTCCTCCGACTGCCAAAGCACCCGCCACCGTCAGAGGTCCGAACAGGTACGTTTTAATAAAATGATGGGCAGCAGCCCCGACGATTACCGCAGGTAGGGTAGTCAAAACCAGGAATGACAAACCCTTCCAACCTGAAAATTCTTGATGATCCGGATATTTCCGCCACGGTATGAGGTGGAGGAACCGCTCTCTGTACAACACAACCACGGCTGAAATTGCGCCTATTTGTAAGAAGACTTCAAAGCACGTAGCCTTGGGTCCGGTAAAATCCAGGAGGTTCCCAACCACGATGAGATGACCTGCTGAAGAAATGGGCAAATACTCGGTCAAGCCGAGAACGATGCCGAGAATTAAAGCGATCACAAAAATGCTCATACAACCTCTCTAGTAAAATACCCGTATGCCTGATGTTCCTTGGTAGTGGCACGACGTTACCCTGCCGCTTGCCCTTGCGCCATGATGGCTAAAGTTGCTTTACAACAAGATCAACAATGTCGAACCGATATTTCTGTGGTTAACGAAAACATTACTCCTGGCGGAGGCTCTAACCTTAACCATCAAGCCCACTGCGCTTCCGTTGCCGAGCAAAAAGGGCTTCCAGAGCTTCCATATGTTCGGGACTATGGTGACACAGAGCCTGGAAAGAACAGGAGAGTTCGAGGGTTTCTTCCAGGCTTCTTCCCTGGGAAAGGTAGAACAGACGCTTGGCCAGCCGGAGAATGCGTGCCGGGTGTTGAGAAATCTCAGCCGCAACCTCCATTGCACGCTCCAACAGCTTTTCCGGTGGCGTAACTTCGCTCACCAGCCCAATGCGCAGCGCCTCAGCAGCGTCTATCACACGGCAGGTGAAAGCCAATTCCAATGCCTTGGAAAACCCGACGACCCGCGGGAGCAAGAAAGCCCCACCATCCCCGGGTATCAATCCTACCGACACAAAAGTTTCCCCGAAACGCGCTTTTTCGCTGGCAATACGGATGTCACACATGCATGTGAGATCGCATCCCGCGCCCATGGCCGGCCCATTCACCGCGGCAATAGCCGGTACGTCGAGGCGCTGGAACGCGAGGGTAACTCGCTGGAGTCCCTTGCGGTAGTTCTGGCGCACGTCATTCGGATCCCCCGAGAACATTCCCTCCTTCTTGTACATGTCCTTGACATTCCCGCCAGCCGAAAAGGCTGAGCCCGCGCCCGTAACCACGAGAACGCTCACCGATTCCGCGTCTTGCACCCTCTGGCACGCGTCGACGATTTCATCGATCATATCCTGATGGGTGAAGGCATTCCGAATATCCGGCCTATTCAGGGTGAGAACTGCGATAGCCCCTTTCTGTTCGAAGGTAATTTCTCCGTATTCGGTCTCTTCAGCTCCTTTATGTCCTCGCGTGTGGCGTCGAGATCGGCTTACCTTTTTCCGACTCAGCCGCCCGTCACCTTCAGTCATCTGACCTCCCTCGCATTGCTACGCTTATGACCGCACAGCAGTCATTGCCCTCTTTTTCGCCGGACGCACAAGAGCCAATAACGCGGCAAAAATTCTTGACGACGAGTGGTCGGCTGAGAAAAGGCCAACCGCCATGCTCGATCGGGTTCATTTAATTATTGCTCCTTCGTCCACAGAAAGCTTCTTTTCAAAATCATTCCAAAACTCTCGTTCGGACTTCCTCCAGTCGGATCCAAAGCGTTTGTCGAAAATCGACACCACCTGGTCCATTGCCTTTTTCCATGCGGACTGATAGCTCAGCCGCACGACATCTTCGAGAAACGGGATTAGCGACCCGAGCTTCTCCTTGGGTAGATAAGCGCGAGCCCCAAGAACAATGGCCTGCTTCAATGACTCCGGAGTCAAGGCATGCGCTGTGAGCATGACAACCTGAAAACTCAAACTGGTGGCAATTTTGAGCAGTTCAAATCCTTGGACCCCCATGATGTCCAGGATTACGAGGTCGTACGTGTAGGAAATCAAAAATTCTTTCGCCTGTTCAAAAGTTGTGGCTGTGTCGAGCGTGACACCCGGAATGACCGAGAGTTCTTCACGAATGACATCCAGCACGTCCGATTCGTCATCGACGGCGAGTATGAACTTGTCTTTCAAGATCTCAGAACTTTGCATGGGCGACCTCCGGGAGGAGTCAGACTGTGAACACCGGAATAACGCGGACTCCTCCTATTCTGCGGGGCTTCGGATCGCCGACGAGTCGTTGGACAGTTCCACGGGCTCGTAAGTGCTGCAGCGCTGCTTCGGACCGAATCCACGAAGTGCCTTGTCTCAACAGGTGAGATAGACATTTGGCCCGGAAGCTTTGGAAGTTTCCCACGACTAGTCACACTCGTCCACTAATTAATTTCCAGTCCTCAGGGTTCTCAGACTCAAGCATGGTCCGATTTCAGATTCCGAGGAATTTTTCCTGAATCACCCTGTTTTCGACGAGTTCTGCTGGTGCAGATTCATATACTATCTTGCCTTTGCTCATGATGTAGACGCGATCCGCGACACCCACTGCGAGCTTGAAGTTTTGCTCCACGAGAAGGATAGACAGACCTTGAGCCTTCAAGCGAGTTACCAGATCAGCGATTTCCCTGACTACTATAGGCGCTAATCCTTCAGATGGCTCGTCCATTAGCAAGAAAACGGGATTTCCGGCCAAAGCACGTCCAATAGCAAGCATCTGCTGCTCTCCGCCACTGAGTTGATCCCCCCTGTTGGATAGCCTGGCCTTGAGTCTCGGAAACAACTCGAGAACGGTTTGCAGGTTCCATCTGGATCCTTGACCTTCGCGGCTCATGCGAGTGTTTATTTGAAGGTTTTCGAGAACCGTGAGAGAAGGAAAGATCTGTCTCCCCTGAGGGACCAGGCCCAGCCCCTTCTTGGCTCTGGTATAAGGCTTCAGAGTGGTAAAGTCTTCATCCTGTAACACAATCCGGCCTTGGCTGATCGGCACCAGTCCCATGATGGAACGTATCAATGTGGTCTTTCCGACTCCGTTTCTTCCGAGCAGGGAAACAATCTGCCCCTCGTCCACTCTCAGTGAGGTCCCTTGAATCACATAGCTTCTGCCCAGAAAAGTATGAACATCGTCAACCATTAACATGCTGCGCAGGTTCCTCTCCGAGATATGCGGCCATCACTTCAGAATTCCCCTTTATCTCCTCGGCCGGCCCTTGGGCCACCACGTTGCCATAATGCATCACGGTAATCTTCTCGGCCAAGGAAAAGACCACTTCCATGTCATGCTCGACGAGGAGGATAGTTATCGAGCCATCAAGCTTGCTGAGAAAACGTGTCATACTGTTTGTCTCGGACGGAGACAATCCCGCTGTGGGTTCATCCAGAAGGAGCAGTTTGGGTTTGTTCGTGAGAGCCATGATCACCTCGAGCTGTCGTTGTTCCCCATAGGATAGGGTACTCACAACATTGTCTCGCTTGTCCGAGATTCCCCATTGCTCCAGGATATCCTCCGTTTCTGATATAAGCTTAGGGTACCGGCTTAACGGCTTACAGAAATTGAAACGATATGGCTCGAAGGACTGGCGAGCCAGCAAGATATTTTGTAAGACGGTCAGGCTGGTAAATAGATTGGTGATCTGAAAAGTTCTGCCCAGTCCCATGGATGCCCTGCGCTGGACGGACATTCGGGATACATCCTCACCAAAAAGAAGAATGCGGCCGGAGGTTGCGCTATGAATACCACAGATCAGGTTGAAAAGCGTTGTCTTGCCGGCGCCATTGGGTCCCAAAATCGCGTGTCTCTCGCCGCTTTCCAGTTCGAGGGAAACACCCAGCAATACTGCCACCTTACCGAAAACTTTTTCCACTTGTTCCACCCTCAGTGGCTTTTTCAAATTGCGCCCCCCCGCGGCCTTCCCCTGATTGTGCCAACTATTCCTTTCGGAAAGAACATTATGGAAATGACGTAGACGATCCCCAGGATCATGATCCAGCGATCGACGTGGGCGCTGATTATATGTTCAGACAGAGTGATAATCGCTGCGCCCAAAGCGGGACCCCAGAGGGTACCGGCCCCGCCGAGAATAACCATAAGCAAGCCTTTGGCAGAGAGCACCACCCCTAGCTCGCTAGGCCCAACAAACCGATTCTGAAAGACGAACAGTACACCGGAAACAGAGGCAAATCCACCGGCCAGTACAAAACAGAGATACTTGTATAGAGTCGGATTGTACCCAAGCGATCTCATTCTGGATTCACTTTCCCGTATACCCATGAGTGCGTTACCGAACGGCGACTTCACGATGATCGTCAAAAACAAGCCTGCCAGGGCGAAAATGAGCAGGACAACATAATAGTAACTGGTCTGAGTTACGGCCAGAGGGAAGCCTAGATCGGGGAGGCTAATCCCAGCGAGACCGTCGTCGCCTCCGGTAAAAGATCTCCATTTATAAGCTATTCCCCAGACAACCTGGGCAAGTGCCAGCGTGATCATTAAAAATGCAGATCCACGAGTTCGTATGGCCAAGAAACCGAATAAGGCGGCGAGGATGAGGCCCGAGCATGTGCCGGCGATCAGGCACAGCCAGAAACTGTTTGTGAGCTTGAGGCATAAAAGCCCCGCAGTATACGCCCCCACGCCGAAGTAAACCGCATGGCCCAGAGAAGGCAACCCCAGACTCCCAACCAGGAGATCAAGGCTCATGGCAAAGAGAGCAAATATTAGCACCTGGGTCATTAGGCCCACGTAATAGGAGGAAAGAAACAGCGGGCACGACAATAAGATTAAGACCGCGAAGAGAATCAACATCTGTAGCAAAGAAAGCTTCATTTTTTACCGAACAAACCCTGTGGCCTGACTGCAAGGATTACAGCCATTGGTGCGAAAACCATGAACAGTGAAAGCTCCGGAAAGAGGGCCCTGCCGAAATTGTCAATCATGCCGACAAACAGGCTGCCCACGAATGCCCCCTTGAGGCTCCCCTGCCCTCCAATGATTACTATGACGAGAGCAAGGAGAAGAATATCGAGATCCGCCCCCGCGTGCACTCCCACGAAAGCCCCACCCAGCACTCCGGCAAGAGCCGCGAGCATCGTTCCCAGTGCAAATACTGCGGTGAACAGCGTGGAGACATTGACTCCCACCGCCATAGCCATGTCACGATTGTCCACGCTCGCCCTGACCATGGCACCCACTTTTGTCTTCTCCAAAAAGAGCCAGAGTCCAAGTCCTACTAGGAATCCGATGACTATTATGAACAGGCGGTAAGACGGAAAAACGATGTCACCAAAGAATAGAGAGTGGCTAAGAAAAGAAGGCTTGGGGAGAGACCGCGGCAACCCCCCCCATATCCAGAGGCAGGCATCTCCAAATATGAAAATGAAACCAAAGGTAACCAACACTTGGGCCAGTTCGTTTTTCTCATGCCGGCTAAGAAAAAACTTTTGCACCAAGATGCCCACCAATGGCACCACGACACAGGCGACCAGCAAACCTTCAAAGAAGTTTGAAGTCTTTTTCACCACGGTCAGGGCGATGTACCCCGCAAGGAGATAGAACGAGCCATGAGCCAGATTCACAAGATTCATCAATCCGAAAATCAGTGAAAGGCCGGAAGCCATCAAGAACAGCAACATTGCGAACGAAAGACCGTTGAGCGTTTGGAGGACGATGAAATCCATTATGCCCTTATCACTCTCTTTTCGGAGTTGTTCGCTCTATTATCCGGTGCAGAGCCGATCTTGCGAGAGACCCACCCTGCGGCCACCTGATGCGACCAGCACCGGTGTTCACTCGTACCCTTTTCCCGTGACCACAAAATCCCGGCGGAACCCCTGACGGCGTTGAACAAGGTTGCCGCAGGCTCTAGTTGGGAGGCTTCCAATTTTGATCAACATCCGGAATCACATCTTTTACTACGTTCAGAGGCCTGCCTCCAACCGACTCCACCGTTGTGATGTAGACATTTTCGATGACGTTCTGATTGGCATCAAACTTGAAAGGACCTCGAGGAGCGGCGAAGGACACTTTTCGGAGTGCAGAGATGAACCCTTCCGGGTCTTCCACTTTCCCACCTACCGCGTTAATGGCCTCGACGATGGCTTTTGCACCTATGTAGCCTTGTTCGGAGAACATGCTGGGCTCTTCGCCGTATTTCTTTTGGTAGGCCGGAACGAATTTCTTATTTTCGGGATTGTCTATGGAAATACAGTAATGCGTGTAATCTTTGCATCCCATGGCCGCGTCCCCCATGGAGGGGAAAAAGGCGTCGTCAAGAGTGTCTCCTACCGTGAACAAAGGAAGGGGCTCTTTCAAGCCAAATTCCGCGTATTGGGTGACAAAACGAATCGAATCACTGCCAGCGAAGAATGCCCAGGTGCCATTAGCATCTTTAGCCATCTTCCTGACTTCGGCAAGGTAGGGAGCAAAATCCTGTGTTTCTAAAGGCGGATAAAGCTCCTTTACGACAATGCCCCCGGACTGTTTGAAATACTTCATAAAACCGTTTGCTTTGTCATGGCCGGCCGAATAGTCGGGAGCCAAGACCGTCATTTTCTTCAAGCCTGCCTTGTTGAATATGTACCAGCCGCCCGCGAGGTCCTGTTGACCATTGGCGAAGGAAACGCGAAAGATATAAGGGCTCTTTTTCTCGGCGGTTAATTCAGGTGCGCCTGCGTTTGTAATAATGAGGGGCACCTTTTTCTCGGTAACGTAATCCCGGATGGAAAGGGCCACCCCGCTATGCACGATGCCGGCCAGAAGGTGAACCTTATCCTTTTCAACTAGTTCTTTGGCCTTGGTGGGACCTAATGACGGTTTTCCTTCGGTATCTGACTTGATCACCTCTATTTTCCGACCACCGGCTTTCCATCCCACCTCATCCAGGTACAACTTGAAGCCATTGTCCATGTCGATGCCCAGCTTCGTGTACACGCCGACATACGGGGCCATGAACCCGATCTTGATTGCGTCCGCCGACATTGCCTGAGCAGCCGGCCAGATCCAAGTCACCAAGACAATAATGCTAACCACGGACAAAATCCTCTTTAACGCGTCCATCTCGCTCCCTCCTGATCCGATGGGAAAATTTAGAAACGGTTTACCAATCATCCACTGAGTTCTCAGCAGTTATAGGTGTTGGCACAGTCTTTCAGGAACTTGCCCTTGAAATGCCTTATGGACAGATAGAGCCAAATCCAGCAAATTGATATGAAGATCAAATTCTTTGGCGCGAATTTGCGGTGTGAGGTAGCGGTTCAGCGAGAGGGGGAGATTCAATTTCGTTTCGTGATCACATAGAATTTTGTCATAGGAAGCCCGCCTCAACCATCCCTTGACAGGCTCCAGTGTTACTGCTGGA
Organism: Desulfomonilaceae bacterium; assembly: GCA_052146735.1. Lineage (GTDB taxonomy): Bacteria > Desulfobacterota > Desulfomonilia > Desulfomonilales > Desulfomonilaceae > CAWBBA01. Next base: position 10,573 of record JBKQMK010000405.1, read on the forward strand.
CCCCAGGTCTGATATAACCGGGATGCAATTGCACGGCCAGGCGTGTGCCAGGTGGTAAGGCCATTTTCTTCTGAAACTGGAAAGGGGACGCGTAGATCTGAAGACATTGCTACACACTCCGGTTTAATTTCACGTTATGAAATGGGATCCCACGTCGCACATCGATTAATTCTGAGAGCCTGATCCCCAAATGTCAACTAAAAAATGGAGTTCTTAGCAACCATTCCGCTGCCCGAGACAGGTTGCAAAATGCCGTTTCACCGCAGAGATCGCAGATAGGGCGGAAAAGAGTTCATATAGTCCTTGTCCGTGATTCCCGCAGTCTCTGAGGCGAGACAACTCCCGTTCGCCTGAGTTAAGCGGCCCCGCCTAAGTAAACAGTCACCTCGATCCCGATTTTCTTATTGACATTTCACTGGGAGGTTTGCAGAATTGAGCTGTGCGCGATGTGAGACATCATTTTATAACGTGAAACGTGGCGCGGAGCGATATGCCGTTCAGATCCTGGTAAGATCGAGCATGAAATCAAAACTGCCTCCAAACAGACGGCTGTATCGGGTTCAATCCTTGGACCGCGCACTAGACATAATGAACTGTTTTGATTTCCAGAATCGCGCATTCACTCTTGCCGCAATTGCTCAACGCACGGGGCTCAACAAGACCACTGTTTTGCGGCTAGCTTCGAATTTGATAAACCGGGGATACCTGAAATATGAGCCGGAGTCCGGCTCATATAGTCTCGGTATGAAACTGTTCGAACTCGGCAGCATCGTATTCTCCTCCTTCTCCTTACGCAAAGCGTCCTCCAAACACATGACGGAACTCCAGCAAAAGACGTCTGCAACTGTACTCCTGGGAACTCTCATAGATGATCAGCTCGTTTATGTGGATAAGCGGGAGGGCGAGGGCGTGATTAGAATAGCCTCTGAGATCGGATGGCGACGGCCTCCCCATCATGGAATGCTCGGGATGGTCTTGATGGCATGGCTTCCTCCGGACCGGAGACACGAGCTATTGAACAAGTATCCTCTCCTCCCCGTAACCCCCAGAACAATTACGGATATCCAAAGTTTCCAATCGAGGCTGTCCAAAATAGCCAGGGACGGCTATGTGGCTGAGCGGGGAGAAGCGGTTGAAGGCATTGTAGGAGTGGCAGCGCCGATACGCGACTATTCCCGCAACGTCATTGCTGCCATAGGGCTGGCGATCCTGGAGGCTCAACATGATGAGATCTCTGTTGCACGAACTGTGGAGGCAGTGCGATCCGCCGCGATGAATATCAGCGCCGAGTTAGGTTATAGGGAAACCTCTGAATACTGAAGAACACGGTGTAACAGTGGCAGGCTCTTGTGAGGTGTGGAAAAACCCACGTGTTCACCGCGTGGATCGTTGCAATGGTACCAAGGAGGCGAAAAGATGGATGGTTTTATCCCGTGGCCAGCAGAATTTGCCCAGAAATATCGTGAGGCCGGCTACTGGCTGGACAAAACTATCAGCGAGGTCATGGATGAAAGTTTCGCTCGCTTTGAGTCGCGAACTGCTCTCATTCTGGATGACGGCCAGAGGTTCACATATGGAGAGTTGAGAACTCTGGTAACTCGCCTGGCCCTCCATCTTAATAATTTGGGACTAAGAGTTTACGACCGCCTGTTATTGCAGATGCCCAACGTTGCCGAACTGGTAATCACGTACCTGGCAGCACTTAAAGCGGGCGTAATCCCCATCATGGCCCTGGCTGCGCACCGGCAGGCCGAGATTGGGTACTTTGCCAAATTGTCCGAGGCCCGGGCGCTGGCCGTCACCGATTCTTTTAGGGGTTTCGATTACCAAGAGATGGCCGCAGATGTTCAGGGCGAGAATCCTACGCTGGAGCATGTGCTCGTAGCGGGCGGTGAGCCCCGGGGAGGTTACCTGTCCATCGATGCTCTTCTCAAGGATCCGATTGAAGAAAGAATATGCACGGCCACGCTGCCTCGGCCCGATCCGGATTTGCCCGCTGTCATAATTCTTTCAGGTGGCACCACCGGTGTTCCCAAGCTTGTTCCACACACCCATAATGACTACGTTTACATTTCGCGACGCAACGCAACAATTTGCGAGTTTGACAAGGATACGGTCACACTGATTGCGATTCCTCAGGGACACAATTTTGCTCTAGCCACCCCCGGCCTGCAGTCCGTGCTCTTTCAGGGCGGCTGTGAAGTGCTTTCAAGCGACCCGGCCCCCCTGGCAATGATGGACCTAATACAAAGATTCGGAGTTACGCATTGTTCCGCGGTCCCGACAATTATTCTGGGAATGCTGGACCAGCCTAAACGATCCGAATATGACCTGAGCTCGCTAAAGGTCATTTTGACCGGAGGCGCTAAATTGAACCCGGAGGTAGCGCTACGCATTCGGCCTGAGCTTGGCTGTGAAGTCCAACAAGTGCTTGGTATGGCCGAAGGTTTTTTATTTTGGACTCGGCTAGGGGAACCGGATGAAGTCAATCTCTATACCCAGGGGCGTCCGCAGTCGCCCGGCGACGAGTTCAAGATTGTTGACCCCGTTACCGGAACGGAAGTACCCCAAGGAGAAATGGGAGAGGTTTGGGGCCGCGGCCCTCATACTATTCGTGGCTACTATCGTGCTCCCGAGTACAACGCCAAGGCATTCACACCCGATGGGTTCTACAAAACGGGGGACCTCGTTCGTCTTCATCCGAGCGGGAACGTGATATCCGAAGGCCGCATTAAAGATTGCATCAACCGGGGCGGAGAGAAGATCAGCGCCGAAGAAGTGGAAATGCATATCTTGGCTCATCCGGAAGTGGACAGTTGCGCATGCGTCGCCATGCCTGATCCCAGTCTCGGAGAACGGACCTGCGCCTATGTGATTCCATCTCACGGCGCCAAACTGACCTTGGAGAGACTCAACGACTTTCTTCTCAACGAGCGCAAGATAGCCAAGTTCAAACTACCGGAGCGCCTGGAACTAGTGGACGCTTTCCCGGTAACCCCGGTGGGCAAGCTCAGCAAGAAAACCCTTCGCGAAATGATTTCGGCCAGGGTGGAGGCTGAAAGAGCAGCCTATTCAACTCATGGAGAGTGACTGAAACGGAGTAGAGTGAAGACCTTCACTGCATTCCGGAGCGTCTAAGGGTTAAAAGTTCCCTTCGCCAGCCTTAGTGACAAGATCAGCCGCATACCGGGCTCCTCCCCCTCTCAGGATTTTCCAACTATATGTCTCTGCTTCCAAACCGTACGAAGGCAACAGCAGTTGGAGTGTGTTCTCAAGTACACGCTTGGGTGTGAAGTCTTCAACCGCACAGTGAATACCTACCCCAATCCGGGCCAAGGCCCTGGCATTAAAGTCTCTCTCGAAATCTGTTCCTGGAAACACCAGGCTCGGCACCTTGTGTATCAAAGAAGCCATAGCGGTGTTTTGACCGCCATGAAAAATGAGCGCCCGGCTGCACCTGAGAATTGACCGTCCTGGTACAAAGCGCACCCACGTGACACTTTTTGTGGGGTGAGGCAGTTCGGGTAGGTCTGGATGGTCTCCAACGGCCACGATCGCATGAAAGTCGGTCCCCTCAAACGATCGTGGCAGCACACCGGTATACTGGGCAGGGCCTATTTCTCCCGTCCCGAGATATACGAAGACCAGGTTTTTGCCGTGGGCCCTTTCGATCAGGCCCCTCAGCAGGGGAGCTAGTTCCAGGCAGTCGTAAAGCAGGTAACCCACGTAATGCAAGTTCGGCACATCTGCCAGTAAAGGCTCAATCTCTAGAATTGTAGGCGCAATCTTGACGTTGCTTCTCATGAAAAAGAGTTCCGCGACGTCCATAACTGGGGCCAGACCACGCTCTTCCAGAATTCGATTAAAACCCGCGATGGCGGCATCGTGGTTTACGGCTCTTTTTTCAGACACTAGTGAAGATATGAAGCGAGGGTCTGCCGGGCTGCACGCAGTGGAAACGAGAGGCAAACCTGTTTTTGCTGCTGTTATTGGGGCTGTTAGCTTGAACTCGCTGAACAGAACATCCGGTTTGAAGCGTTTCACGGCCTTCTCCTCTGTTTCCAGGGATCGACGCAGGTAATCCTCATCGGTAAGATTCAAGAAGACTGCCACATCGGACAAATCGCTGAGCGCATGAAGAGGCCCCGGCGGTTCGGGAACGGCTCCCTCCATGAATGAGAAATCCGATTGTGCCACGTGCCTTGCACCCTCGCCGCGCGTCAGGAAAAACGATTCATGTCCGAGCAAGCGTAAATGATGCGCCACGCAGAGGCATCGAGTGATAGTTCCAATAGCGGAACTGCGAGTTATGATGGGCAGAAAGAGGATTCTCATGATTGGACTGCGTCCCGGGCCATGCCCAGAGTGTTATGGAGCGTATTGCTCCAAATTTGTCTTCCGGCGATTTCCTTGTAAGGTCAAACACCTGGGCGACAAGCAGGCTTGTCATCATAGCAGGTGAGCGAAACCACGAAAAGTGCAAGGATTATGACTTCGACCATGGCGCGACTCGAAACGTGCTGATTCGTTTGTTGTCCAAATAGATTGTGCGCACTGCGCTTTCCGCCATAGGAGATTGTCATGGGCGATGATGACAAGTCGAGGAGTGAACTTCTCAAGGAAATTGAGAAATTGCGAAATGGGATTGGCAGTTCGAAAGCCCATCAGTTCGGTCAGGCTGGTACGATGTCAGTCTCCGTAACAAGCGGCGACGGACTACTGCGCCACGATTCTTTTCATGAACTAGATGAGGTACCAAGGCCTATCCGCGTTGATTACGAGTCCACGGAGTCGATTGAGCTGAAATCCCTGTTTACCCGTGACGTGACAACTTCCGGCAGCTTCGACATCCGAGGAGGCATCTGGGCCACGACATTCGGGAAGGTAATCCAAGCTCTCCCTATCCCTGCCTTCCTAATCGACGAATTTCTCAACGTTGCCGTATCAAACCAGGCATGTGGAAAGTTTACACCAGCGTACGAAAAGATCCATGGCAGGCCATTTGCGAGCCTTCTTGGGGGACACGGCGCTGCCAAAAAAGCAGAGTCGCTTCTCAAGGGACTCTTTTCCGACAGGAAGCCCCGTGTTGGTGAAGGGACGCTCAGGATCGAAGACGCCATGGTCTGGGCTCGAATGACTTTTCGGTCTATCAGAGTAATGGACGAGAGGTTTGTGCTTGTGCTCGTTGAAGATCTCACCCGGGAAAAGATTCAACTTCATGAGAACGAGCTTCTGCGGCTTGAACTGGAGAAGCGGGTAGAGCAACGCACGGCGGAACTGCGCGAAACAAATGAAAATCTAATTTTGGAAGTAGCGGAGCGTGAGAAAGCCGAACAGGAGAGAGAACAGGTGATTGTCAAACTGCAGCAAGCTCTCGCGCAGGTCAAGCGACTGAGCGGGTTCTTACCCATATGCGCTTCATGCAAGAAAATACGCGACGACAAGGGGTACTGGCAGCAAGTCGAGGCTTACATCCGCGATCATTCGGAGGTAGAGTTCAGCCACAGCCTTTGCCCGGAATGTGCGAAAAAGCTTTATCCTGAATTATTCCCCTGATCGAACTTCGTCTATACAGAGATTCGTTTCATAAAGCTCTCAGATCGATGGGAGATCAACGAATGGACTGAAGAAAACGGACAACGGAACGGTTGAACTTTTCAGACTCTTCCATGAAAAAGCAGTGCCGACAGCCTGCAAAGAGTTCCAGGTCGGCCCCAGGCATAAGCTCCTTCAAAATCAAGGAATTCTCGGACGGGACCAAAAGATCATCGTCTCCGGTCATGATCAACGTAGGGGAAGATATTTCATTGACCCGATCCACGGTGTCGTGGTTCAGGCAGGCGTTCAATTGTCGGAAGAAAGCATGGGCAGGTTGATAGTGACGGAGCGAAATGTTCACGAATTCTTCGATCCGCTCGGGATTCTCCCGGACAAAGCGATCGGAGAAATACAGGTCCATGTCCTTTCTCAATATTTGCTCGGGCGCCAACCCTTTGTTGGCCGTGAATTTCTCTCTCCTTTCCTCCGACATGGGCACCGCTCGGCGTCCACCGCAGCTTGTGCACCCCAAGATCAGCCCGTTGACTTTGTCCGGGTGGTTGATGGCCAATTCCTGAGCTATGTATCCTCCCATCGAGATGCCGAGGACGTGGGCGTAGGGTATCCCTAGGAAATTCATCAGTTCCTCGGTGTCGTCGGCAAAGAGTCGAATGGAGTAATCCATCTCCGGCTTGTCAGATCGCCCCGCACCTCTATTGTCGAAAGCGATAACGGTGAAGTGCTTGGATAGGTCCGGGATCTGCCGACACCACCATTCCGCATTTCTCCTTAGTCCCATGATCGGGACCAGGGGGGGTCCGCTGCCGTGAATTTCGAAATAGATATCTATGTCATTCACGTGCGCTACGGCCATCGTACCGACCTTTGAGTTGCGATTGCATGCAGACGTTTGCAGACCGGAATTATGCGGTCGCTCTCTGGAGTTCCAGGAATACCATAACTAATTGCTCCCATCTTTCACCTGCTTTGGCCCCGCATTATCTTCGCAGCATCCGGTCCAGAGTTTTCTCAGGGTGGTCGATGATCTCATCTTAGGTGATAGATTCTTTGTAGCAAAAGCACTCTATCTTCTTGATCTCTCAAGAACAACAAGGCTTTTCATCTTCTCGATCCGCGATCAAGGTCAACCTTTTTGGGTATCGCTGCGTCAGAGTTTGTGCTCATAGGGCCGCCTGACAGCATGAGCAGAACCGTATGTGGGAGGAGATCCTAGAAGCATCATCATGGCCCCTACGGCGCTTCTACAGTGCATGCGAGGTGTGCAGGTGTGCGCGGCGGGTCACTCGTCCATCACTTCTTCCCAAACCCAATCACGGGCTTCCCTTTCTTTATTCTGACGTCCAAAACATTCGTTTGCTCTGAAGTGATCCTCACCTTAGGGACAATTCTCTTGGACGGACTCAAACCCGCGACTACCGGGAGGACTACAGTATAAGTTCCGGGGGGAAGCGTGAACTCCTCCTCAGGCTTGATGTTGAACACCCCTCTCTCACCGCGGACTTCAATTTTCTCCACGGTTCGGGCCTTGAGAAGTTTACCGTATCTGATTAGAGCGGAATCCACATCGGCCGGATTGTCGACTTTCAGAAGAAGACCGTCACTCTTCTTGACAAGGTTAGAATAGCCAGCTTGGCCCTTCTTCCCAATTCCAAACGCGACTACATCAACTCCGATCCTGTCCTTGGAGTCGTGTTGTTCCGCTGCCTTGACGACTTCCTTGACTGCACACTTCGCAGTTCCTGCCGTGACGAGTAACACCCGCGGCTTCAAGGTCCCCGCCCCGCTGAAGTCCTTCTTCAAGGAATAAGCTGCCGCAGCGCACGGATTGTTGTGACCGCCGGGGCTTACACTCGCCAGTTTCTCTTTCAAACCGGCGAAAGGAGACTCCGTCCACTCGAAAAGCATGTGGCTAAGACACGCGGTTTCTTTCTGCTTCTTGTTGGCTTCGGATTGTTTGCAGAGAAAGTCCCTTACGGCCATTTTAGACCCAGGGGTGAGGTGTCCTGCGAGCTTCGCGACAAAACTTTCCGCGGCTTGGCTCCGTGAAGGGGTCCAGGGTTTGGTCTTGCGAGCCATCACGGCGGAGTCGTCCAGAATCACCATCAGACCCCACCGCGTCACCATTCCGGAATAATTATGTATTTTGACTAGCAATGATCCAGGTAACTGAAACTGTTCCCGCTTGTTGGCTTCTTCAGATGCCTGGCTTTTATCCTGCACAGGCGAAGCAGGAGTAATCTCTTTCGGCCCTCGTACCGCAGCGGCTTTCCCTGCCTTCTTCCGAACGGGCCCCGGTGCTGTGTCCCACTCAGGGGACTTCGAGCCGGGAGGTTGTTCATAAGCGCCTTTACCCCCCACCTGCGCCTTCTCTTCCTTCTCGCCTGCGGGCTGACCGGGCTCCCTAGTTACAATTACGGGCGTCCCAACCGGCTTAGGACCGTCGCCACTGAGAGCGCTGGTATCCGGCGGCTGTGATACCCCCCCTTCGGGCAACGGTCGCGCGTCAGGCCCGGTTTTCAGTGCCGAAGCGGCCGCCTGTTCCGGAAGGCCTGTCTGTGGCTCCCTTTCCTCAGGTGCGCCTGGCGGTTTTCCCAGGGATGGAAAGAGAATTTTCGATGGGTCAACAGGGCTCCCTCCCACCCCCTGGAAGAGATTGGTTGAGGAGAAGAGATTATCCGGCGGAACCCGGTTGAAAACAGGACCAAGTTGTTGGCCCGAACTCGAGGAGCCTCTAAGTTGAGTAGCAGGCGCTATGACACCAAGAAGGTAACCCAAGGCCAGCCCCACCGCCAATGCAACCGCAACACCGATTGACTTAAGGGGAATAGCCTTGTTCTTCTTGACGGAAGGCTGAGACGACCTTGCTTGCGGGTTTGCGCTTTGCCGGTCGTCGAGGGGTTGATCCGACATGGTAGCCCCCTTGTGGGGTCCGGGGCGAGCAGTAAGCCGAATCCTGTTCCCGGTTAACCGGGCGGCGATCATTCATCTAGGACGACGGTTACCCGCCGCCTCAAGCGACCTACCCGGAAGCATCGGACGGGCCGCCCTCAAACGCTTCCCTATTCGGTCTTGCTCCGGATGGGGTTTACCTGGCTTCCCGTGTTACCACGAGAACCGGTGAGCTCTTACCTCACCCTTTCACCCTTACCTCCGGAATACCGGAGGCGGTCTGCTCTCTGTGGCACTTTCCTTGGGGTTACCCCCACCGGGAGTTACCCGGCATCCTGCCCTGCGGAGTTCGGACTTTCCTCCCGCGCTCAATTGCGCCGGCGATCGCCTTGCTGCCCCAGACACTGCGCCTTATATGACAACCGGCAAAAAAAAGCAAGCTGTGCGCCTCACCGAAAATCCTTGAAATACTAACCATTGTGTTGTAGCATCTAAGCGATTTATGAGCTTCTGTTCAAAGGAAGCAGGTTATGCTTAGATATCAATCAGTTGCCATATTCCTCCTTTTGATAATCAAATTGTTCCCCGGAGCCAATGCTGCGGCCGCTTTGCCCGATCAACTAAGAGACCAGAACTTCAACCTTTACTCCACCCCCTGCCCCGCCAATGACATGGCTCTCCGAGACCTCAAAGGACGCGAGATCACCTTGGCCGGCCAACAGGGGAAAGTGGTGATCCTAAATTTTTGGAAAGTCGATTGTCCTCCGTGTTCCATGGAAAAACCCATTCTGGAGAGAATTTACAAAAAATATGCAAGTCGCGGCCTTGAAATTGTCGCGGTGAACCTTGTTGACGGCCAGGATAGGATACTTCCCTACGTTCAGAGAGGAGGGTACAGTTTTACTTTCGCGTTTGATCCGGCACACAGATTTTCTGTCCGGCAACAAGCATTGCGATCCGGCACGCCGACCACTTTCGTAGTGAATTCCAATTCAGAGGCTATCTACGAGATGCCGGGCGTCCCCACTACCTACGTGATAAACCGACAGGGTCAGGTGGTGGGAAATGCCGTAGGACTTGTCAACTGGGAACAAGGACCGTTGACGGAGTTGCTGGAGTCTTTGCTCGGGCCGCCGCCAGCGGTGATTGCACAGAATCCACCGGCCTACTCCGGGGCAGCGCAACAGGGTTTGGCTCAGGCGTCGTCGAGCCCGGAGGCCGCCAGCTCAACAAAGGGTCAAACACAGCGATTCGTGCAGGTAGCTCAGGCCCAGCCGCCTCAATCCTCGACTCGTCAGGACGTGCCGGCACTTTCTTTTCAAGGGGTCGCCGGGCCCCAACAGCCGGCGGCGAGCAATCCGCCCGTTTCCTCAGCACCAGCTGGCCCAAGCTCCGTTCAAGCCCCCACCATGCCCCAAGCCTATGAGCCGCCGGCTACTGCAGTGCGCCCTCAAAAGAAGCCCCAACCGGCTCGAACCACCAAGCCGTTGGAAAGAACTCCAAAACCATACAACCCGGCGGCGTCCGGGGTGTATGGCTCGCCGGCACAGCCGTCAGCGACCAGGGGCGCAGTTCGCTCAAGAACGAGCCCCACAGTAGTTGGCCCTGCCGCGCCTCCTGCCGCGCAGCCGTTGGCATCGACCGTTCCCTCGGCAGCCCAGCCGGCTGCATCAATGCCCTATCTTCCCCCCGCATCGCGCTATACCCCCTCGGGCTCACAACGGCCACCGACAAACGTAGTCCCCGATGACAACGGCACCGTTACGGCAAGAATTCCGTCCAATGCGCCGGTTCCCGGGTTTGATCGTTTTGGTACGGCTGGCTTGCCCCCCTCGACGAGTCTCCCTCCGGCACAGCCTGTTGGCACGAAAAATCCGATAGATGGATTTATTCTGGACTCATTTGGAAGACCCGGGGCACAATTTCAAGGGGCCAAACCATCTAGGGCTTCGGATACACCCGCGTCGTCACTATTCGGCCAGATAGGCCAGGATGTTCAAGACTTGGGATCCGGGATAAAGGACACATTTTCGAGGATTGTCCCTGGAAGGTGAGTCGAAGGCCAGCGACTGGAGGACCAGTAACCCTTCGCCCTACAAGGGTTCTATTTTGGTCCATGGATCCAACTTAACCAACACGCTCTGATTGAACATTTGGACGGATAGGGCAAGCTGGCGCTCCGTTCGGCGGCGCACCACCACTCCTTCAGCCCCCTCCAACGGACCCGAGAGAATCAGCACTCGCCTCCCCGGAACGAGTCCGGGCTTTACGAGCAAATCCTCCCCCGTCTCAATTGCCCGGGAAATTGCATGTAGCTCCTTTACAAACCTCTCCTGATCGTCAACCTTGATGATTCGCACCAGCTTCTTGGTGTCATAGAGCAAGTTGTGCCTTTCTCTGTCGAGAGCAAAACAGAGATATCCACTGAATAGTGGCACTTCGGTCGTTCGAATCCTGTGCCAGTACCCAACCTTCGTCTTGCGTTGGTAAAGAGGCAAGTAGTAGCTGATGTTTCGATTCAACAGGTAGGTGGCTACTTGTTTCTCGCAGTTCGGTTTGACGTGCATCACCCACCACGCGCCCAGATCCTCGTCCAGCGGCCGGTCTTCAGGATGTCTCGCTTTCACTGTTTCTTTGACTACTGCCACGGATTCTCTTTCAGGGGCCAAGTGTTCAATCATCGCGTAAGCAACGGCTACGCCTAATGCCGGAGCTATGCCTTCCAAGTTCTCTATACTGGGACCGGCTTACGCCGCCACGTCTTGGAGCCTCCGGCTTGCCCGTTTTACTATTGAGTATTCTCTTTACACTGTCAACGGCATCCCTATTGCGCATTCGTGGGGAATATATTCCGTGTTTCCCTACACCGCACACTTGACTGCTTGGACGCGACCGGCGTTGCCCATCGACTTGGAGCCTCAAAGTCCGACTTTGCCGATCTCCATTTGTGTCGGTGAGACGGCACCCAGAGAGGAACGCACTTCTTGCACTATTCTGTCGATGCTCTCCACTATATCATTCAGTTCTACGACCAACTGGGTTGTACGCCTGGTCCCCTCGTCCTCCAGGCTGCGGTACCATTCGTCGATTTTTGATACCTGAGCCTCGAAAGCAACCAGTTCCTGCCTCGAACGCTCCTGAACCTCACCTTCTGTTGAGGAAATGTTGCGGCTGATATCGATACCCGCGTCGACGGCATCCCTAAGTCGCTTGTAAAGCTCTCCCGTTTCCGCACCGGCTGCAACGGAGGCAAGCGAAGCCGATTTTAGCCTGAATTGAAACTCAAAAACCCGTGTAACGAGCGACTTCAAGGCGGTGGCATCGGCCGAGGCCAAAGACCGGATCACCTGCGAATAGTCCCGGGACAATCGAATCCACGGTTCTGCGGATAACATGAGACTTGCCTGTGTCAGGAGAGGTTTGCGTCTTTGCTCGATCAGGAGAGCCGCAGCCAAGGGCGCCCCGCCGGCGATGAGGACAAAAACGAACGCGGCCGGCCCTCTAAAAACGACTGCTAAGAGCAAGGAGACCACGGACACTGCCAGGCCCGAATTCCATAGGCGTTTAATCCAGGGCTCCGCACGGTGGTCCACGAGGCGCGCTTGTATTTTTAGACCTTTCAGGGCATTCAAAAGCCTGGCCCCGGACTCTTCATCTATTCCCGTCATTAGAATGGTCGGTCCTTTTCTTAGCCGCCTTTCCGCTAGGATGGCGTCGAAGTCGGGAAACCAGCTTTTCAAGAGCTGCAGCAGTTCCCCGCGAGTGTTTTGAGAGGGGACATCCCCCAGCTCCAGAGCCAGTGCTCCTTTGGAAACAACAGAGGGAGGTAGTTGTCCACATTCAGGACAAAAAGGGGCGTCTTGTCGAAGACTGGTCCCGCACTCAGAGCATAGTGTCTGCTTCTGACTTGCCATATTATTCACCGTGACATAAACGAGGCTGGACGTTTGTGAATCATCAATAGATCACCAGACCACTGCTCTGACGGTCAGGGACGCTAGCCCCTACTATTGTATCGGTAGCGTCAGGCGTCCCTGCCCGTTGTGATTCCGATCAAGCGTTCTTGTAGTAGCGAATTGTCACTCGGATGGCTCTCTGCCTACGGACAATTCCATCTGAGTAGCGCTTCTCCATCTTTTTGCAGGCTCCTTCTCAAGGCATTTTAGAATCATAGCGTCCAACCAACCGGGAAGTTTGTACCTGTGTACTCTCGGAGGAACGGCAAATGTCTTCAGATGCAGGAAGCCATATTCGTCCACATTCGCACCCAAGAAGGGAGACTTGCCCGTGGCCAGCCGGTAAAGTGCGACGCCTACTGCATAAATGTCCGCGGAAAAGGCGTTGATGGATTTGGGTCCCAGGACGAAAGCTTCAGGAGCAAGGGCGGAAGGATCGACTCCCGGTTCTTCCCAAAGGCGACGCCTGTAACCTCTCAGGTCCACGAGTGATTTCCAGACCCCGCAGTCTACCAGTTTCACGACTTTCTTGGTGTCATCAAAAAGAAATGAGGAGAGTTGGAGGCTGAGGTGGGGCAATCGTCGCACTACTCCGTCTCTTCCTCTATGCATGTGAGAATAACCCACACTGTTCAGGATCTGAGGCAGCACCTCTACGAGCAGCGCTACAGGCAAGCCCTCCGGTTCCTGCTGGAGAAGTGTCTCCAAGTTCATGGGAAGGTACTCGTAGACGAGCGCTTGATTTCCGTGCAGGCTTGCCGAACCGTAAACCTTGATGACGTTGGAATCAACCATTGCGGACTGATACTCGACTATCTTGCCGATCAGTCGGCCAAAATCAGTCCCCTCGGCGAATACGGAATCAAACACTCTCACGGAAAAGAACGGACCTTCGCCTGACGCTCGTTCGGCCTTATAAAGGGCGGCATGGGGGGCGCTTGCGATGATCTCGGCAAGTATGTAATTGTCTGCCTCAAAGTCGTCGAGGGTCCCAGGAAGCAACGAGAGGTTCTCGACGCTCATGCCCAGGAATTTGCCCCAAGTCGCCGCCTCGCTCACAGCATTCGGCGCTGCTCCCTCGGACTGAACACCAGGAGAATCACTTGCCGGCTCCAGAATCAAAGAGCCTGGTGTAGGCTCCCGGGGTTCGACCACGGGGACTCTCGGCTGGTCTCTCTCGGGTCTGATGAGACCTACGTCAGAATCCTGCACCTGAGCTTCGGCATCAACAACGGGAGCTTGCGACCGCATCTCATGGTCGGTGCGCGTTGCCGGGGTTTCGGTGACCTCTGCCCCACATGCCGGGCAGCGGTTGAAAGGACGAGGGTCCATGTGGCTGCAAACCGGGCAGTGATACAGGGACTTCAAGAACTGCTTTTCTTCATGGATTTCAGTTTCTTCTACTATGCGATTTCGAGCGAAGTATTGCTCCTTGGTTATAACTCCTTGACTTATGAGCTTCTTCACAATAACGATCAGTTCCTTTGGGCTCATACGGTGCTTTGCGAGCAGATCTCGATCCTTTACGCCTCCGCAATAGTCTGCAACGAATTCCTCAATATCCAGCTTGACCGCCATTGTTAATCCTTTTGGCCACATGTAGCCCCAACGAACCAATACAATCGTGTAGTTAGGATTCCAGCTACGTGTGACTCTAATGCCCGCGGAGCTGGTGCTCCCACCACTGGATATCCGAATGAACCAGGCCCGCCGTATCATTTGCCTTCAGAATATTTTCGATCCACGCCAAGGATTCATCCAGGGTGTGACTGTAAATCCTATCCCACGCGTTTCCCCCGGCAATCCCGAAAAGAAGAACCGTCGCCACGGCATTGGCAAAGTCCTCTGGAACCTCTCCGGGAATATGTAATCGGCGCTCCGAAATCATTACCTCGATCCTAAGCGAGCTTTGGAAAACTAAAGGCTAGCAACAGGTTATCATGGAATTGTAAAATTGCTCAATCTTACCGGCGATTACCACGCGAGTCCTCGAATGCCTAAGAAGGCAGTGCGAGTGCGGGTCCCGGCGCCTCAACAACATCGGTGTCTTTTTATCGCGCAGTACAGCCATCCCCTGAATGCCTGCTTAAGAGCCGTTTCCACTTATGGTGAAATCACCGGTCATTCAATCAGGCACCAGCCATCCTGCTACGTCATTGCCGTCACTATCTTTTCCTTTGAAGGGGACCATACGTCTCAAGATGTCAGCGATCTTTTTGGCCTGATCGCATTCGAAGTCGTCACATGTGTAGCCTTGTTTGCAAGGAGCGCAAATCCTCGCTTCGACCCATTCGGCCAATTGTTTCCGATCCATTGATGCCTCCTGAAAGAAAACCTTTGATCACTGCAGCAAGCACTCATCCGGTTGGGGTCTCTGCCCCCTACTGTCCTCATTTTGACACTTCTCGCAAGCCATGGGCCATGTGCACTGGGCTATTTGATCGGGATTCATGGTATTGTCCCCCTTTGAGCTTTGTGCCACACTATCTACCAAGACTGATGTTACCTCAATTCGGAGCCATGTTCCGGATCCGGTCGCGACCCACTTGGCACAGTCTCTCATTTCCGGGCCGAGAGCGGAAAAGATAATCATAGGCGGCAACCCGTCTCAGCCACAGTTTACTCTATCATAATGCACTCACATAATGCACTCAACCCTTCTTTCACGAGCGACCTTGCAAGATCGCTGCACAATTTTCGGACGCGGTAAGGAAGGTGAGAATAACGATGATGACAAAAAGATTCTTTGCCAACCAAAAAAATGGATCTGACGTTATTTATATATTACAATAGCCCTGGGTGCGATGGCCCTGCCCCAGCACTGTGCCGGGAAGGGCATTCAAGGGGACATCTAGCAGGTAACCCCTGAAATCTTCTAACAATAACAGGAGAGTAAGGAAAGGAGAGAGCCATGTGGATTCGAGGGCTCGCTGCCGTTTTTGTGGCCGCGCTTCTGGCGATTGCCATGGTCTGGACGCCCGTCGTGAGCGCTGCGGACGAGAAGTTGCCGTCCAAGGTGGATGCAAGCTGCATGAAATGCCATGCCGATTACGAGAAAGCCGGCAATCTTCTAGCTGGAAAGTTGGTGGAGGTTGCCAACAAGTCAGGGACGATTCAGCTCCAGATCGACAAGGACATGGAGGTGATCCATTTTGACGACTCGACTCAACTGAAGAACGCACCTGCTTTCAAGGACATTCCCAAGCAGGAGTCGGTCAGAATCACGTACATCAAGAAAGATGGCAAGAACTTCGCGAAGTTAGTCGAGGTCAAGAAAGGCATTACAGTGCCGAAGGAGCAGCTTGCCGACACTGAAGAAGTCGCGCAGTTGATTGCCAAGGGACCCGAAGCGGGAAAGTATGTTCTGCTGGACAGCCGACCGGACAACTTCTACAACGAAGGGCATATACCGACGGCAGTGTCTATGCCATTTTTTGCGTTTGACAAACTGGCGGAAACGCTTCCGCCCAAGAACAATGAAATTCTCCAAATCTACTATTGCTCCGGCTTTTCCTGAGTGATGAGCCCATTAGCCGCCAGGAAGGCGGAGAAGCTCGGTTACAAGAACGTCAAAGTGTTTCACGCAGGGCTCCCAGCATGGAAAAAGGCCGGCCACATAGTGGCTTCCAACATCGCGGGTATCGAGAACTATAATAAGATTGACGCTTCGTACATTTTGATCGACCTCAGAGCGTCAAAGCTCGCTGAACAAGGCCACATTCCCAAGGCGGTGGCTATGGCCGAAGGCGGACTTGACAAGATGAAGGAGCAGTTTCCGAAGCACATGGCCGCTCCGATCATACTTTACAATCAAGATGGCGCGGTTCCTGAGGCAGAAGAGGCCTTCAAGAAGATATCGGGCTGGGGCTACAAGCAAGTAAGCCTTCTGTCCGGCGGCTTCCTGGCGTGGGAAAAGGCCGGCAAGCAGATTGCCAAAGGCCCTGCCGAGAGTAAAATCACCTATGTCCGCAAACTGATGCCTGGAGAAGTAGACATTGCGGAATTCAGGGAAGTCGTGGCGAAGCCTGCGGGAGAATTGTTGATCCTGGATGTCCGAACACCCAAAGAAGCCGCCGACGGCCTTCTTCCCAACGCGCTCAACATTCCTATGGAACAGTTGGAGCAGCGCATCTCCGAGGTCCCCAAGGGGAAGACATTGCTCGTTCATTGTTCCACAGGCGTACGAGCCGAAATGGCCTACAATATCTTGAAAAAGGCAGGATACGATGCAAAGTACGT
>JBKQMK010000406.1:0-20055 GCA_052146735.1 Desulfomonilaceae bacterium
AGTCCCCGGTTACACTCAATTTTGGCACTTTTGCTGTCGGTTGGTCTGTGGCTTGGCCCGACTGGGCCGCGCCGGAGAATTGTTGCCGTAAAGTAACAGCATCGTGAGAATTAGTCAAAAAAGATAACTAATACGTGCCGAACGGACGCGCGCTGCACTCAACGTCTCGAGCACTCAATGCCCGGGGCTGGACTTCGTTGGGACCTTCACTTGACCGGTCCCCGCATAACTCCTAGAGTGAGACGATTATGAGCACCGTTGAAAGCTGCCAATATTCAAAGCTGACCATTCCCACCGATATTTCCTATGTTGGTGTCGTTGGCGCCTATGTTCGGCAAGTGGCTCAAAACTTCGGTTTTGACGAAAGAGCCTGCCAAGCGATTGTTGTCGGAGTTGATGAAGCAGTCTCAAATATTATCAGGGAGGCCTTCAGCCCTGATGACCGGGCCACGCTTGATATAAGTTGTGAACGAGTATCTATGGGCCTCAAGATCGTGATCAAAGACAAGGGGTTGCCGTTTAAACCCACTGGGCTCCTGTCTCCGAAACGTGCACCGGATGCCAAGCCATTGTCCGGACCTCAACGCGCCCTTGATGTAATGAAACAAACCATGGATGAAGTGTCTTTCCACAACATGGGTTTGGAAGGGAAAGAGACACACCTTATCAAATACTTACAAACAGGGACCATCGAAGACTATTACCAGATTTGTGAAATTGAAGCCTATCAGGAACCCCGGACCGGCAAGCCCGGGGCAGCCAAAGCCGTAGACTTCGAAGTTCGGCCTATGCAGTCCCACGAGGCAATAGAGGTTTCGAAATGCTTCTACAAATCCTATGGATACTCGTTTGTCTACAGACAGATTTACTATCCGGACAGAATAATCGAACTCAACGAAATAGGACAAATGGAGTCCGTGGTAGCGGTCACGCGAGATGACGAAGTAATAGGTCACTGTGCCCTCCTAAGATGGGATTCCCGCCCCGACGTCGCAGAAATTGGCCTCGCTGTTGTGAAACCTGAATTCCGGGGACAGGGATGTCTCACTCGGCTAACCGAACATTTGATAGAAAAAGCGAAATCAGAAGACGTGAAAGCACTTTTTGTCCTTGCTGCCACCAACCACACCTATTCCCAGCAGGTTATCCATCGGTTCGGCTTCAATGACTGTAGTTTACTGGCTGGCCTGGGCCCAGCAACGTTGTCCTTCAGGGGCCTTGCTGAAACGCTTCCCCAGAGGGAAACCTATCTGATCTGTTTTAGGTACCTGGAGAAACCTGAGAAGTTCCCGCTCTACCCGCCGGAGCATCATAAAGAATTTATAAGAAAATTGTACAGCACTATTGGCCTCGAGCCGCAGTTTGAACCGCCGGCTGACCCTGAACCCCGATTTACGGAGCCTCACTCCAAATTGACGGCGGCTCACTACAGCCCCTCAGGTTTCGGGTGGATTGAAATCGAGGCATACGGTTCCGATGTCGTACAAGAGGTCAAAGGACGGCTAAAAGAGTTTTGCCTGAAGCATATTGAAGTCATACAACTCTATTGCAATCTGGGCGACCCTTTAGCCTATTATATGATTCGTGAATTCGAGCAACTGGGTTTCTTCTTTGTTGGGATCAAGCCGAGCTCTACGATGGGAGACGCGTTGATTCTGCAGTACTTCAACAATGTGGCGATAGATTATGACAGAATCAGACTCGCCTCTCCTATGGGCGAAGAGTTGCGTTCCTACGTCAGGAAAAACGATCCTAATCAGGAATAGGACAACGGGAGAAACCTCTCCGCAGTTCCTTGCCCGCGCTGGCGCTCTTGCCTTTCTCGGGTCTTGTGGAAGGAGATACGCGGGGCTTTGCAGAGCCAAGAATACCTCCTTTGATCGGTCAACGGCCTCAAGACACCCGAAAAAACACGACCGCCGCATAATAACGGATTGAAGGCCGTCTTGTCGCTTGCTTCTCGACCGCGTCAGCCGACAAGACTCTTGCCAAATTTAGGATTCTCATTTATTATAATATTCAAATACTCCAATGGAGTCCCAACGATGGGCCGACTTTTCGACCGCCAACCTCTCTCACTCTCAACCGGCATGTACAGTTCGTTTCAGGAGCGTAAGTTAGATGGCCAATCCCCGGCGGCAATGATGTTGCCACCCATTCACCACTAGGGGGAACGAAAATGCGAAGGTTCCTCAAACCGCTGTTTGACAGACTGTTTACGCGCGAGCAAGAACCGATCCTGTTCCCCGAGATTTTCGAGCGCTTTCAGAATATTCTGCTTCAGGATCATCACCGGGTCATGGAAATCATGGCCGATCTGGGTGAGAAGTCCTGCGGAGACTTCATATTCGACCGGAAATATCTTCAGGATTCTGTGCGCGACCTTCAAGATATTCTACTTCGAATGGCAAAAGAGCTGAATCTGATCGGATCAAATCGCTACATGGAGCTCTATTCGACGCTGGATCGAGTTCTTCCTGTAGAGACCGAGCTTTCAAGCCGGCTAAGAATGTGGAATGCTCCGTACGTGGTTTCTCTCAGGGATGCTCCTGTAGACAACCCTGAACTAACGGGCGGAAAAGCGAACACTCTCGCTGAAATAATTCAACGCCTTCATCTGGACGTGCCCGACGGATTTGTGATCACCAGCCAGGCCTACTACCGATTTCTTGAACAAAACCACCTTAGCGATCGAATTCAAGCGTTGCTCAGAGGCTGGATGGCAGGAGACCAGAGTTTGGATAAGGCCTGTAGTGAACTTCGCGAGCGAATCCTGGCCGGTGCGATGCCCCAGGACGTCGCTGAAGCCATCAGGCACCGGGCACAAAAAGGCAAGCGAAATTGGTCGGTTCGCAGCAGCGCTTATGGGGAAGACGGAGAACTCTCTTTTGCCGGCCTTCACCAAACCCTCTTAAACGTCGCGCCAGCAGAGGTTTTAGAGGCATACAAGATTGTCCTGGCCAGCCTATACTCGCCCGAGTCCATCAGTTACCGCCACCAAATGGGCGTCCTGGGGGACGAGTTGGCCATGTCGGTGCTGTGCCAGGAAATGATTGATAGCCAAGCCAGCGGAGTCCTCCAGACTGTCTGTCCGGAATCTGCCGAGCCCGGTTGCATGGCGATTTATGCTTCATTTGGACTGGGGCGGACAACAGCGGAGGGTAGGGATGTCCTCGACCAGTACATTGTGGAAAAGGAACCTCCGCACGAAATCCGAGAGGCGACGATAGCACAAAAAGAGTTTCTGTTGAGGCCGGCAATAAACGGAGGTGAAGAGGAATCCGCACTCTCCCTGGACAAGCAGTCGCAACCTGCCATTTCCCAGGCCGTTGTACGAGTTCTGGCGAATTGGGGAGTGGTCCTAGAGCGTTATTTTAGGCGCGCCTTGGAAATAGAGTGGGCTGTGGATGCCGAGGGCCGTTGCGAACTTCTTCAAAGCCGGCCTTTGATCTTACCCCAGATCGGAGTGCCGGCTCCAGAGGAATTGTGTGCGCCTTGTACCGGTTACAAGATACTCCTGAGGGACACGGGAGTCGTGGCTCAACCTGGCGTTGGATCCGGATTGGTGCGCATTGTGCAATTAAATGAGGATATGGCCGACTTCCCCGACGGCGCGGTGCTGGTGACACGGTACACAGCACCCTGGTTGGCCCGCATCGTTCCCAAGGCCCGCGCAATCATTTCTGAACGGGGCTCTGTTGCAGGGCATCTTGCCACTATAGCAAGAGAGTTTCGTGTTCCTGCACTGATAGGGGTGGAAAAGGCGACGGACATCCTGGTCAAGGGGATGGAAATTACGCTTGATGCGCACCATCGGGTCGTTTATGAGGGGCGTGTCGAGGAATTGATCCACTACCAATTGATGCAGCCCACGGTTTTCGAGGACGCTCCTGAGTTCCGTTTGCTGCGAAGAATTCTCAATCACGTGGCTCCTCTCCATCTTACCGACCCGCAATCTATCAACTTTTCTCCTAAAGGATGCCGATCTGTTCATGACATGATCAGATTCATACATGAAAAAGCTGTTCAGGAACTGATGGATCTCCCTACTTCTCCGAGTCGCTTCAAAGGAGCTAAGATTTGGACACTGGTGTCTGACGTCCCAATGCCGCTGAAGATCTTGGATCTTGGGGGTGGTCTTGATCCGCTGGCAGAAGGAAGCACCGTTAGGACCGACCAGATTCGATCGTTGCCTCTAAAAGCTCTATTAGCTGGCTTGTCAAAGCCCGGGACGTGGGACACGGAACCCGTGGTAATGGATTTCAAAGGCATGATTGGGAGCCTGACAAGGACCTGGGACCCTAGCAGAGGCCCAGCTCTTTTTGGATTAAACCTGGCCGTTGTAAATGACATCTACATGAACCTTCACCTGCGCCTTGGTTATCACCTCAACCTCATCGACGCGCGGATGGACGCCGCGGATAATCAGAATCACATTTACTTCAGATTCATGGGAGGCGTAGCAGACCTCACGCGACGTTCCCGAAGAGCCCAATTGCTCGCCGACATCCTGGCGCACTATCATTTCAAAGTGAGGGTCCAAGGGGATCTTGTCGTCGGTAGAATCCTCCACATCTCAAGAGAGGAAATCCAGCGCCGCCTCGAGGTTATTGGAGCATTAGTCGGTTTTACACGGCAGCTGGACATTCAGTTGCGGAAGGATCAGGACATTGACAAACACCTGGATACCTTCTTCCACAAGTACGACAAAGTCACCGGCCCTGGCGTTTCAGTACAGCCCTAGGCCTTCAAGGAGGTAGCATGGAAAGAGCGGAAAGAATCTGGGACTGCGGGCCCGACAGGACGGTGTGCAAACCCCCCAATATATGGGCGGACGATCGGATTTTCTTCGCATGGCAGCGCAGTCACATGGCCAACGAAAGAACATTTCTATCCTGGAGCCGCACCAGCATCTCACTATTGGCGTTCGGCTTTGTTATAGAGAAGTTCGAGCTGTTCATGCATCAGGTGGCTCAATTCGGCGGCAACCCGATCAGCATTCCCACTCACCAGGGGATGATATATTTGAGCCTTTTCTGTTTCGGCCTGGCCGGTATAAGTGTAATCGTGTCAGGATGGCGCTTTCTCGCTGTGAGGCGGCATCTTAACTGGGGCGTGCCATCATTCTCGTTTCTCCCGGACGCGCTGGTAGTGGCCTCTGTCATAGCGATCATTATCGTGACGCTGGCATTGACGTTTCCCAGGCTTTTGGAAATCGGTCGTGTAGCATCTCTCTAAAGTCCGGTCCGGATGGAGCAGGTCTGTGAGGCTTGATACCAACTCCCATAGCTAGAGAGCTACAACAAAGCATGACAATGCTTGAAACACTGGTGCCACGGATAAATCCCGCGTGCCGCGTGAAACTCATCCATGGCACCATGAGTTCAGTCTGCTGACCATCGAGGATAGGCTGGCCTTTCACAGGAATGAGCTTTATGACAGGCAACGCGAATTCGCTTCCCAACTGGTAAACCTCGGTACAGAGTGCACCCCCGCGTCTGCCTTTAGCAAGGCTATGTCACTTCCTTGAACGCGAAACAGTATGAGTTACCGGATCGTTTGTCCTTCTTGCCGGAAGATTCCTTCCAAGCAACTTCCATTGATTCTGAAATATTATTGACCTGCCCAATGGTGATAATGCGAAGCTAATTCCCTCTCAAACATACACACCACCTGAACTTCTTGCGGTTGAGATCACAATGATTTAAGCTTGTTAGTTGGAAATTCAGAACACTGGACACCGCCGTGGAAGTCAGAGACATCATACGACAAATCAGCGATTCCGAACCGCTCAATCCGTACCAGATTGCCGGCATGACAGCAGTCATAAGCCGATCCGGCGCGAAGTTCGGGGAAGGAACGACAATCACTGTCGACGGGCTCACTGCCGTCCTGATGATCCTCGACCGAACTGGCGAGGAGGCGTCACCCTACCTGGTAGAGTTACGCCAAACCGACTCCCAACTCACACTCTTAAGCCGCTTTCCGCGGGAATCTTTGGAAGAGCTTGTCTATCTCACCTCCTTCGAAGGCCGGCGGATGGCCATCCGTGAAAACCTCATACCAGCGCTCTACGAAATCCCCAACTGGCTGGAAGTGGTTCGATTAATCTCCCGATACGCTCTGGATAGAGACGACGAGTCGCTGGCTGACCATCTTCTCTCTGTGATGGAGATACTATTCAGCTATTTGTTTGCCGCCGTGCGCCAACCGTTTGATCCTGAAGCCCGGTCCGACGGGGAATACGTCTTGTCCCGTCTGGTGGCGAGCATTCTGAACTCCGCGGACGACAAGGCGTTCTTGCAGTATCAGCCTTTTGTGGAATCCGCACTGGATTTTATGGCTCGAGAGCCGTTTCGCACCTCCTTGAACTCTTTCGATCGGCGTGTTCTGGAAGTTTCGGAAATCAGATCATCCTTGAAGAAGCGGTCGGACGAGATCCAAAGAAGTCTGACCTCTCGGGTCGACCGGATGGCGATTCAAGCACTGGTCACTGCTCTGGGGGAAATACGCGCCTGCCCTGACAGCCTAGTGAGAAGGCTCGAAGAAACTTTGGATGCTGAGAATTTTGCGGAGCAGCAGTGCTTCCGTAAAGAGGTCCTGGAAAGGATAAGCTTCCACTCAGCAGAAGAAATTGAGAAACGCAGGCAAATTTATCAGACCGCACTAGATGGCCGCAGTTTGATAGACGAAGACGAGATTGCCAAAGGAATATCATTCATCAGGAGTCTTGGGGATGACTGGAGAGCAATTCTTTCAGCGTTCCAGGATATAATTGATGCCCTTCCCATGGCGGTGCAGGAAGCCTTTGCCGGTATTTTGGCGGCTCAAATCCTGTCAGTGGATAAACCGGAAGTCAAGGAGCTGTTCATCGACGGGCTTTGCCGCATAGTTGTCCGGCTGGAAAAGACTCGAAAACAAGCATCTAGAGACCTTGTCGATACCTTTGCAAACGTTTTCTTGGAGAGAGCCTACTCGTCGGATGCCACAAACGAGGTGGTGTCCTCGCTGAACGCATTGGAATCGCTCGGTGTTACGCTTGGCAAAGCCGGCTATTTCCTGATGGCTCAAGAGCTTATCGATCATCTTATCAAGCGGCCGATCATTCAACCTTTGGGCAGGAAATATACAATCGAGGATGATGACACGGGCGAGCCACTCGTTTTGGCCGAGGAGACAGGTGCCAACCAGGCCCACGTGCAGCACGTAAAGAGCTTGATGTCCATCATCGCTTCAAACCCGCGGATTATGCACCGCCTGATTCCCTATCTCATTATACAGATCGAGATCGGCCGGACGCGGCTGTGCGATGAGGATCTTATCCAGTACTGGATTTCCAGACTATTGAGGACGAACTCGTCCGTTACACACTTCCTTGTTCGGACCCTTATCAAGGCGATCCCGTATTCCTTCAAGGACATAGGGCCGCTCGACACACTCAGGCTCACAGCCGCGGGTCTGGCCAAAGAGTTGGCGAATAGAGGGGTAAAGCCTATCGGGAATTTTCTGGGAAAGCTTCGCGGAGACATACATTGGCGCGGCAGCATCGAAAACTTCTACTTTTGTCAGGGAATAATAAAGTACTTCTCGGAGGGCGTGCCTGAAGCCATCGCTGAGTGGATGCCTCCTGAGTCGATGCCATATCTGGGGATCGATAAGTGGTGCTCGAATTCTGAAGCGGATGGGATACGAAATCTATGCCGCCGAATATTCGGCGATCTCAAGATAGACCCTTCTGAAAAAGACAGCATGATGGCGCTAGCATTCCTCGATACCGCTCGATACCGGACTGACCCGACATGGCCTGAATTTTCGCGGCGCATGGTCCTGGACGTAATAGAGCTGACGAAAGGCCTATATACCAAGTATTTCATAGTTCGCCGGTCCACTTCCGGCGCTACGGTAGAAGAGGACCTGGAACGGCTCGATAAAATTGTTCTGGCCCGGAGAGAGACCAAGGAGAAGTCTCTCACGCCCGATATTCGAGAGCCGCTTGCGGTGCCGGTGACACTGACCGAGGGCACGGAAGAGTCCGCCAGAGAAATGGAACGGATAGGCAAGGAACAGCCCGGCCTTCCTATTATCCTGCGCGCGAAGAAAGCCGGCCATGCCTACGCCCAAAAAGCCACGTACATAGAGGAACGTTTCGAGGCTTTCAATAAGGACTTGGGGCTGGAGGCACTCCAAGAGACCCTCGCCACGAGCATAAACAATACTCATTTCGATAAAATTACATTAGAGAACCTCGCGGATGCACTCACCTTTCTGGATTGCCTGGTGCGCGGTGTCTCCGTAAATGGACATTCGAGTTTCTACCTGGAACAAGCGGGCCGGGACCTGAGTCGTGCCGGGGCGCTTGGCCTGACTCTGGATAAAGTGCGAGATCTTGTGACTATCATCAAGAAAGAGGTGGACGATATCTATGTCACTTATCGATACTGGTTCGAAGAACCTTTCGATAGTTTCTTGTCATTTTGCCCGATGGATCAACTGCCACGAAAACTCAAAGACTTGACGACACTCAAGGACATCCCTGAGACCGACTTCTTTAAGAATTATCTCAAAACACTCTATGTATCGGATCTTCAGGCACGGGACGGAAACCTCAGGGTGCTGGAAACCTTCATAGACAAGGTGGAACTGTTCCTAAACCAGCGCCTCGCGGAGTCCGGCAGAAGGGTGGTCCGAAAAGGTAAGGCGCCATCTCGTTCTATCCCCTTTTACTTTCCCGATCCCCAGGAAATATCACCCTGCAGAATCGGATTGAAGGCATCATTGCTCCGGTTTGCGGAGAACACCCCACCGTACTTTGTCATTACGACAGACACGCCTTTGCGAGCCCCGGACGAAATGCTGACCAACGTCGAGCTCAGGCAAGGATTGGGTCGCGCGGTGACAAAGCTGGGCAAGGGCTGGGGACGCTCTTTGGGAGATCCCTCCAATCCGGCTCTGTTTTCGGTAAGGTCTGGGGCAAGGGTAAGTATGCCCGGCATGATGACAACCATTACCAACGTCGGAATCAACGATGAAATAGCCGAAGGTCTGGCAGCCAAAGTTGGGCCCTGGTTCGCCTACGATTGTTATCGGCGTTTCTTACAGGAATTCAGCCAATCTGTGTTCGGCGTAGAGCGGGATGAGTTTCAGGAGATCATCGATGAGAGCAAGGAACGGCTCCAGGTGATGCGGAAAGCCCACATGACCGCGGAACAGATGAAGAGTCTCGCATTCGAGTACAAGAGGCGAGTTGCGGAGTTGGCCCCCAAAGTGGTGGAGCTGCTGGACAAGGGACAATTCCTCGACATCCTAATCCACTGCGCAATGGTAGTGCTGCATTCTTACGACGGCCGCGCGGCGCGAAAATACCGAGAAGCCGCAGGCATACACGGCAATTGGCGCACTCCCGTCATAGTGCAAGGCATGGTCTACGGGAATATGGAACTCCATTCCTCCGGGACTGGGGTTGTGTCTTACAATCCGTTCACTATGGACCTGCGAGGAGATTTCGCGCAAGGCGATCAAGGGACCGATGTTGTTGACGGAAAGGTAGCAACCATCCCTGTCTACGACCTCTGGAGGGCCCAGGAATGCCTCGCCTCTGAGATGCCCGAGGCCTGGAAACAGCTTTCCTCTGTTCTTTTCCGCACGGCCGAGCGTCTGCATTTTGACACCCGTCTCGAGTATACGATAGAAAAGGGAAAGGTGTATATCCTGCAGATTCGCAAAGACAGAGAGCGCAAAGAGCGGGTCCCGTCTCTCAGCTCCTCAGGGTACGACGTGATTGCTCAGGGAACGGGGGTATCCGGCAAGATCTTCAGGGGCATAATGGTCACCGACCGAAACCAAATTGCTCCCTTCAAACATATCAATAAAGCTCAGTCCATTATAGACGCGATGAACGAACATCTCCCGGAATGCGAGAAGCTCGACGGGTTCATCTTTATCGTGAACGATCCAATTCCTGAAGAAATAATGGAGGAGGTCTTTTCGCTCCCGGTGGCTACGGCCCTTGTGAGCCGCCTGGGTGGTAGAGGAGCGCACGCTGCTGATATCTCCAAATCTTTGGAAAAGGTGTATGTTGGACAAGTCCGGCAAATAGTCAAATTCTCGGGCAAACCGGAAGTGGTGCGGTTCAACGAACGTGACGTAGTTGTAGGCAGTAAGATGATTATTCACGGCCAGACCGGCGAAATCGCCCTGTACGGGAAAACAGGAGACAATATTAGTGATTGACCCTCATTCTATCGGCCGTCTTCTCCTGGAAACGGGAAGGATAGGCAAAGACGATTACGCAAAGGCGATTCGTGAGTCAAAAGAGACAGGAAGATCGCCACACGAGATCCTCCTCTTAAAAGGCAAGGTCTCGGTGGACGAACTGGTCCAGGCTATCACCATTCACGTCGACATAACACTGCTGAAAGAAGCCCTAGGGATGGAAGAGGGGGCGAATCAACACAAAAGGGCGCTCAGACCTCTAGGCTCTTACCTGGAAAGGATATCCCTGCTGTTTAAGATGGGAATTCTGATAAGCAGCGAAACGAACATGAGTTCACTGGTTGAGCTTCTCATACGGGAAGCCCCGTCAGTCATGAACGCGGAACGCGCAACCATTTTTTTGGCAGACCGCGAAACACAAGAACTGTATTCCCATTTGGGTGTGGGGCTGAAGCACGATCAGATCCGAATACCCTGGCATTCGGGCATTGCCGGCTGGGTGTTCACGCACGGCCAATCGCTCAACATAGTAGACCCGTACAAGGACATTCGTTTCAACAAAGCAATTGATCCCCGGACAGGATTCACAACCAAGAACCTCCTTTGTGTGCCGTTGCGGGTGCCGGGCGGACCCGTGATCGGGGTGTTCCAAGTGCTGAATAAACGCGCTGGCGTTTTCACCTCGATAGATCTGGAAATTCTTGAAATTCTCGCATCGCAGGCAGCCAGATCGATGGAGCACGCGCAGGAATGGGACCATCTGAGACAAAGCGCTTCGCTGTTGAAGCAGGAAAACGTAGGCCTGAAGCAGGCCCTTCACCACAAGGAACCGCTGGACGAGCTAATCGGAAGCGCTAAAGCGATTCAAGATGTCCGGTCGTTAATTCGGAAGGTTGCGCCCACAGAAACCACCGTCTTGATACAGGGGGAGTCGGGAACGGGGAAAGAACTGGTGGCGAGGGCGATTCACAGGCTTAGCCCCAGAGCAAATGAGCCGCTCATAAGCTTGAACTGCGCTGCCATTCCTTCCGAACTTATTGAGAGTGAGTTGTTCGGGCACAAAAAGGGGGCTTTTACCGGTGCTGTGGCCGATCACATCGGGGTGTTCAGGGCCGCCAACAAGGGGACCCTCTTTCTGGATGAGATTGAAGCTACCTCGCCCGCCATGCAGGTGAAGCTGCTTCGCGCAATTCAGTCCGGAGAGATAAAACCTGTGGGGGACAATGCTTCACAGATAGTTGATGTGAGGCTTATCGCTGCGACTAACCGTGACCTCCAGGAACGAATCCAGCAAGGTCAGTTTCGCGAAGACCTCTTCTACAGGGTCAATGTGTTTCCCATCGTGATTCCACCCTTGCACAAACGCGCCGATGACATTCCCATGCTTGTTCTTCATTTTTTGGACAGATTCTCAGTGATGACAGGCAAACTTGTCCGAGGAGTTGATCCCACGGCTCTGGAACTATTGGTCCGATATCTCTGGCCGGGAAACGTGAGAGAATTGGAGAATGAAATCGAACGCGGGCATATACTTGCCAGCGAGGGGGGAAACATATCGGTTCGTTGCCTTTCGCCTCGTATAAGGGAATCCATAGAAAAGATGAATGCCGACAAAGCTGTCTCTAATCCCGTCACCTTGAAAGAAGCGGTTGAAACGATAGAAAAAAGCATGATTTTAGGTGCACTTGATAGCTGCGGCGGGAACAGGAGTATAGCGGCGAGGAGACTAGGACTGTCCAGACAAGGGTTGATCAACAAAATTCACAAATTCGGCGTTAACGACCGGTAAATGCTCCCTCAGACTATTGATCAATAGGAATAAGGTGGAGTTGGTGTCTTTTCCAAATCCTCCCAGGTGATTCCCAACCTTTCATTGAAGTAAGGCCCCAAGCGCTCAAACAGCCTGGGCCAATGAGTTTGCCCTTTTTCCAAATCTTCCAGTATCTCGGCCACAAGTTCCGGCAGCCGGGCCAACTCTTCCTTGGGCACGAAGGATACAGCCCCCAATCGCAACGACTTGTTAATGCTTTCCACATCAACAGCGTGAGCAGTGAGCATCGCTGCCGGCATTTTTCTTATTTGGCACTCTTCCAGCAGAGCGAATCCGTTCACGCCCATAATGTCCAGAATGATCAGGTCGAAATTCTCTGTGTCAATAAGCCCTTTGGCTGCATCGAAGTCTCCGGCGGTGATGACGTTGCAGTCAATCAGCGACTCCTTGATGGTGTCCCGCACGTCAAGCTCATCATCTACGGCAAGTATTCGTTTGCCCTTCAGAATCTCCAAATCAACCATGTGTGTACTCCCGGTTGATGGCGGGGGCCATCGGGATGCCCGAACGCTGAAGCAATCTACGTTGGACCGCAAGGCGACGCAACCGACCGCAGGCCGGCTGAGAAATTGGTTTGCCGCCAACCCTCAAAGTAATGATTCGTCCGAACTCTGTCAACGTATTTTGCTCCAGTGTTGTGCAGTTACAACCGGACTCAATGGCATTTTCAACACGCGTATGGTATAGTCCTGCGCCGACTCAGAGGGAGATCGTTGCTATGATGAGATTAGGGATGATAGCTGTCCTGGTGGGAACTCTGTTCCTGGCCGGAGCTTTTGTCAGTAAGGGTGTCGTTGCCCAGGATTTTCCATATAGTGTGCCTCAAGCGCCTGAATTCGACCACCGCGGCAATTACGTGGAGTCCGGCTCGACCGAGGAGTCTGATGCCGGACATCGTCCGCGCTCACGTCCGTATCCCCGGCTAAATGAAAACGAACTTCGCTACGGAGAGGTAAAATCTTATGCCCCGCACGATGCTCCTTCCGCTCCCTCGCGTAGACGCGCACCGCGGTCTCAAGGTTATGCCCCCCAACCCCCTGGGCCCCCAACAATGGCTTCCAACCCTCCTTCTCTCCCGCCACCGCAAATGCAGCAGCGGCCCGACTGCTCGCAGTATCCGATGATGATAGCTCGGTCCCAGAGTGAGCCGGATATGCAAATGGTTGCCAGGCAGTATCTTACCTGCCTGCTGAAGAGCGGTTGGACCATGGATCGGGCACGACAACAGGTAATTAATACTATCGAAAGCACATACAGATTGGCGAGGTAAAGATTCGCCCCAACGCTGTTGATTTAGTGCTCCTTGTCATAAATTCAGTAACAAATTTAGGGCCAAAGTGGTGGGACAGGCATTTTGCCTGTCATTTCTTGATAGACAAGCAAGATGCCTGTCCCACCGATCTGTGTCCGGGCTCGGTGCCGCGCCTCGCGGAGTTCCCGAGGCCGCAATAGGTCAAGACTTCCAGCACAGCCCATGAATCGTGGGTACCCCTTACTTCTTCGGACTCATGCTCCGCAACAGCGCTTATACTTCTTGCCGGACCCGCAGGGGCAGGGGGAGTTCAGGGCCGGCGGAGCGGCGACACGCGACGATTGCGCCCGCGGTTGTCGGGCTCTCTGTCTCAGGTGGTGCACGATAAAATAACCAGTGACACCTACCAGGACAAGCCATACCAGAACCAATCCAACGCTCTCCCGAGTATTGAACATGCCCGAAGCCAGAAACCAACTCAGGGCTGCTGTCCAAACCAGTATCCACAATGCTCCATACCAAGGGCTTTTGATCTTTTTCATGGAGTCATGATTTAGCAGGACGCCCTACTAAGGGTCAACATCTCATGTTGTTAGTCAAATTCATTTGATGCTATCCTTGGACCCATTCCCCACTCTATCGGCAATGGAACGGTGCTAAGTGTCTTTTCTTTTTATCAATGTCAATCATGATGTGGGCTACGAGTCTTCGGAGAGTATTCCCATTTCCACAGGCTACATATTGGCCGCGCTCAAGGCCGACGGATGCGAAGGCATAATCCTCGATGACCTCCGGGACAGGCCTTTGACCCTCAAGAATCTTGAGAAATGGATTCGGCGAATCGACCCCAGGGTTATCGGGTTCACAGCATATCAGAGCACCATGAGCCGGATCCGTTTCCTTTGCCGGTACATCAAGTCCAGGCATCGGAAAATACACGTGGTTCTGGGTGGCCCCCAGGTATTGGCCATGCCTTCAAAGGCGCTGGAAGCCCTTGGGGACGTGGATGTGCTTGTACGCGGAGAGGCAGAAGTGGTGCTGCCGGAAATGGCCAGGAATCTTCAAGCGGGAGAGCCCCTTGAAAGTGTAGGAGGGATTACCTGCAAGTGCGACGGACGAATCATCGACACCGGCCCGGGACCGGAACCGCCGCAAGATCTGGACAACTATCCTTCCCCCTACTTGGCGAATCTGCTCGACCTGAGTGGTAAGAATACGGCAATTCTTCTCTCTTCCAGGGGGTGCCGCCACGTGTGTTGGTTCTGTATAACACCTCGTATTTGCAGGGGCAAAGTGCGCTACCACTCTGTGGAACGAACCTTAGACGAAATGGAGCTCCTTGCAGGGAAAGGAATAGAAAGGTTCTGGTTTGCCGACCCCAATTTTACCGAGAACAGGGAAAGAACCGAGAAACTACTTGAGGAGAAAATCAAGAGAGGCATTGCAACGCCGTTTTGGTTCCAGACCAGGGCCGATCTCGTGGACCCTGCTTTGCTGAAGAAATTGCAAGAAGCCGGCGCCGACACTGTGGCTTTCGGCCTGGAATCGGGAAGCCCCGGCGTTCTCAAGAACACCAACAAGGGAATCGAGCTGAAACAACTCGGGGAGAATATTAAGGTTGCTCATTCTCTGGGTATGGAAGCGGAACTCTTCTCGATTTTCGGGCTTCCCGGGGAAACCGTTGAAGACGCGCGAGAAACCATGCGGTTCCTCCGCTCCCTGGAAATTCCCATTCAGTCGAATTCAGGCTCCCAACAGATGCAGCTTTACTTTGGGTCGTTGTATGAACGGAGCCCGGAACGTTTCGGCATCAAGCCTCTTAACGGATTCAGACCGGAGTACATTTCCGTTGGCGATCAGTATGAAACTCAGCAGATGTCGAGGGTGGAAATCAGAAAGGTACGCAACCTTTGGGCCCTTGCCAACGAGCAGATGGAAAGAGACGTTTATTATAAGCAGCGCACATTTGAGATACTGGATTTCTTGCTGACAAGCCGGGCAGATCTTTCGGACGAGCCGTCCTTTCACGCGTACGGGGCCCTTGCCGCCAGCGCAATAGAAGAGTTTTCGCTACTTGAAGAATTCCTGACAGGATACAGCGCAGCACTAGATGGGGACGGGTCGGCTGTGGAAGAGCTGATCGCTTCGTTGGGCTTTTTCAAGGAGACCAAGGATCCTGCGGGCCCCATGGACCGAATCATATTCGACTCTCGGAGTTGGATCCAAAAGGTCCCGTTCACCGGGATATCCGGAAAGTACTGGGATGTTCTATTGGGACGAGGTCTGCTACTGACATCTTTTGAAGCGGGATTCATTGGCGCTTCAGCGGGAGACGAGATTGACTTCAGCTTTGTCTTCCCCGACGATTACGTTGAGGAGGAACTGCGAGGAAAAGAAGTAGAAGTACATGCTAAGATTCATAAGATTTTCAGATCGTTGGAAGTTAAGACGCTCGAGGATGTAAGGGAACTCCGGATTGCCAACACATACCCGTTTCCTGATCTCGATCTGCTGCGGGAACAAAACGAGATCCTCTACTACCTGGCATTACGCGATTCAGACCCACTGGTTCTGTTGAAAACTCCAAGCCACTTTCTCATGCTGGTTCTCAGACTGGCAAAATTGGGCAAACGCGATGCCGTCCGGAGTCTGGCCGCTTTGCTCGAAGGGAAGCCCACCCCACTAAATGCATTGGCAGATACCCTGGTCGGGGCAGGAAAGTACGCATGGGCGCTGGAATACTACGAAGCCATTTCAGAAGCGATCCCCTCATCCGTATTGAAAAGGGTCCGCTGCCTTCTGAATATGGAGCAACCTGAAGCGGCAATGAAGCTGCTGGAAACACTCCCGGAGGTTGCCGATACTGAATACCAGGAGACGCTCCTACAATGCCTCAAGATTACTCAGCCCGATTCGGAGCGGATTCCTTCTCTCGAACATCACGTGCTGGATCTCAGGGTAAATGCCGCGCTCAGCCGCGAAGCGATCTCAAAAGGGGGACAGTATTCGGGGGAACCTCTTGTGCACGGGGCGGGCGGAAGTGAATCGAGTGAACTATAAATCAATCTGGTTGCAAACACTGTCGAGACGGCAGCGTGAACTAAGGAGAAGTTAGAAAATGAACATGGAGGCATCAGGAACCGTCGATCTCGTCACCTACCATCGGGATGGGCATGTGGGCTTCATCACTCTTAACAGGCCCGAGAAGCGGAACGCCATGAGTGTCGGCCTGTGGAACGCCTTGGACCAGGCTGTCGGGATGGCAGAAGAAGATCCTGAGGCGAGAGTAGTACTACTGCGGGGCTCCGGAAAATCGTTTTGCGCAGGTTTGGATCTCAGCCCGGACAATCAGGTGATAGCCATGATCACCGGGCAGGCGAATGCTTCCCAAAAGGTGACCTTTTACAAGGAGGTCAAGCGCATTCAGGCAATCCACACACGGCTGGAACGTCTCTCGCAGCCCACCATTGCGGTAATTCACGGACACTGCCTTGGCGCGGGTCTGGAACTTGCCCTGTGCTGCGACATACGACTCTGTTCCGAGGACACCATGTTTGCCCTCCCGGAGGCTACGCTTGCCATCATCACAGATGTCGGAGGGCTCCAGCGCCTCCCCAAAGTGGTAGGGCAAGGACATGCCCGTGAAATAGCTTTCCGGGGACACCGCTTTGACGCTCAGCATGCCCGCGCCATCAACCTCGTAAATGAAGTGTACGCTGATAAGGAAACCCTCGAAGCCAAGGCCCTGGAGATGGCCCTGGAAATAGCAGGCAATCCGCCTCTCGCGGTCCAGGGCGCGAAGGATGTTTTCCTCTTCAATGATGAGGTCCCGATGGATCAGGCCCTGGACTACAATGCAGCGAGGTCCAGCATGATCATGCCCTCGGCTGACCTTTTTGAGGCTGTGTCATCATACATGGAGAAACGAAAAGGAAGCTTTAAAGGCTCTTAATTCTGCCGAGCTCAAAATGAGGTTCTGTCAATCCTGATTTAACTTGGAGGTTTCATTGATTACCAAGCTGTTCGAACCGATATCCATAGGTCCCATGTCACTGTCCAACAGAGTTGTCATGACGGCCATGCACCTCAACTACACACCCAACGGTGAAGTTACCGACCGTTTTATCGATTTCTACGCGACTCGTGCTCGCGGAGGCGCGGGACTGATCGTTATCGGCGGCGCGGAGATCGACGACCAGGCATCGGGTATCGATCTGATGCTCTCCATCAAGGATGACCGTTACATCCCCGGGCTGCGAAGGTTTACCGAGGCTATTCATCAAAACGGATCCAAGGCAGCGGTGCAGTTGTACATGGCGGGCGCGTACTCCTTCTGTAGTATCAAAGGGTTGCCGATCCTTGCTCCGTCCGAGTATACGAGCTATTTCACGCGGCAACAAACCACGGCCATGACCTTGGACGATATCGAGCGCATCCAGCAGGATTTCGTGAAAGCAGCTAGGAGAGCTAAGGAAGCCGGTTTCGACGCGGTTGAAGTCCTGGCCTCAGCAGGTTATCTGATATGTCAATTCCTCTCCCCCAAGACCAACAAGCGCGAGGACGAGTACGGCGGTCCGCTGGAAAACCGCATGCGTTTCGGATTGGAAACCATCAGGCGTGTTCGGCAGGAAGTTGGCTCAGACATGGCTCTGATTGTTCGAGTGGCGGGGAATGATTTCGTGCCCGACAGCCACACCAACCGCGAGGCGCGAGTCTTTGCCGCGGCTGTAGAAGGGGCGGGAGCTGATTGCATCAATGTCACGGGGGGATGGCACGAAAGCCGAGTTCCACAGATAACGATGGATCTTCCTCAGGCCGGTTACGTGTACCTTGCCAGAGGCATCAAGGAAAGCGTCGGGGTTCCGGTCATCGGTTGCAACAGAATCAACGATCCTTTCATCGCGGAAGAGGTGCTCCGGGAAGGCGTGGCGGATCTGGTCGGAGTGGCTCGAGGAATGCTGGCTGACCCCGAATTCGTGAACAAAGCACGCGAGGGGCGAACCGATGAAATCCGTCGTTGCGTGGCCTGCAATCAGAGGTGCTTCGATCATGTGTTTCAACTTTTGCCGGTAGGTTGCATGGTGAATCCCCGGTGTGGCCGGGAGAATGAGACTGTCATCACGGAAACCGTCGAGCCAAAGAAAATCCTTGTAGCCGGCGCAGGGCCGGCCGGGTGTGAATTCGCGGTCACCGCGGCGCAGCGAGGACATAAAGTCATCCTTTGCGACAAGGAGCAGCAGATCGGAGGCCAGGTCACCTGGTCTGCGGATGCAACAGATAAGCGCGATTTTCACTATCTGTTCGACTACTATCGGGCAGTTTTACCCAAGCACAGGGTGGAAGTGCGTACCGGGACAGAGGTCTCCCCTGAGCTGGTGGCCGGAGAAAAGCCCGATCTGGTGGTCGTCGCCACGGGCGCGGCCCCGTTCAAGCCGCCCATAGAGGCCGTGGAAGCCCCGAACGTATTTCAGGCATGGGATGTCTTGAAGGGAAAGGCTCAGACAGGGTCTAACGTGGTGGTGGTAGGCGGAGGATCGGTCGGTCTTGAAACCGCTGTTTTCTTGGCTGCAAAAGGGACAATTTCCGCGGACCAGGTCTATTTTCTCATGTTGCACCAGGCGGAATCGCCCGAATTACTCCGTGACCTCATGCTCAAGGGCGTAAAGAAGGTCACGGTTATCGAAATGGCCCGGCGGATTGGTCAG
Organism: Desulfomonilaceae bacterium; assembly: GCA_052146735.1. Lineage (GTDB taxonomy): Bacteria > Desulfobacterota > Desulfomonilia > Desulfomonilales > Desulfomonilaceae > CAWBBA01. The sequence continues at coordinate 19,001 of JBKQMK010000406.1, forward strand.
GACATAGGGCCGTCCACAAGATGGGTGCTTCTCAAAGAGTTGCAAATGAGAGGCGTGGAAATAGTGACCGAGGCCACAATGAAGGATATTACCCCGGAAAAGGTGGTCTACACTGATTCCAAGGGGAACGACGTTACAATACCCGCTGACTCGGTCGTGCTTGCAATGGGATCGCGGCCGGAGAATTTCCTCAGCCAAAAACTCGAGGACGCAGGGGTAAAGGTGCACGTTATCGGCGATGCCAAGAAGGTTGGCCGCATAGGCAGCGCCCTCGACGACGGGTTTGCCCTGGCTTGCGAGGTGTAGGCAGGGCAAGAATTGGGGGGGACCTTCTTGTAAGAAGGTCCCTCCCCAAACCCCCCTCCAAGAACTCTTAACATTTGCCGGAATAGTCATTTGTCCTGCGGAAAAATGACTATTCCGGCAAGTGCCAGAGTTTCTCAGAGTAGGCTCGGGAGAAACTCTTTCACAAAGTGGGTTCAGGAATTTTGCCTGGTGCCACAAATGGACCGAGAAGGTTCATCCCTGTACGGATGAGCTGCGCTCTTCCGTGGCACCAAAGAGGGCGAACCTCGCACACAGATCGGTAGGACAGGCATCTTGCCTGTCTCTGCAGGACGGGCAAGATGCCTGTCCCCGCCAAATCATACCATCGCGATTTCACACTGATATGCGAATGAGGTGACGTTTCCTCGCCTGGATTCACGCAGAGAATGTTTGCCCACTGCAAGCCCTTCTGGATTCCCCCGTACGCGGGAATGACGGCCGAGGGGGCACTTCCGGTTTGAGAGAAAATCTTTGGGGGAACTAGCAATGTGAGGGCGGTAGGTTCTGTCGCGTTTAAAAAGATATCAGTTCGATCAGGTCTTGTCGTGAGAAGTGTTTAAGAAGGGATTTGTCGTCTTCTTTGACCACCGACTCCATGAGTCGCCTCTTCTTCGATATGATGGAGTCGATCTTTTCTTCCAGCGTGTTTTCCGTGATGAGTTTGAAGACCTGAACTCCTCGTCTCTGGCCGATCCTGTGGACCCTGTCTGTGGCCTGCTCTTCCCTGG
>JBKQMK010000407.1:0-2822 GCA_052146735.1 Desulfomonilaceae bacterium
CGATATCATTACCACGTCCTGTCAGAATTGCCTGAGTCAGCTCAGCGACCTCCAAGCGAGATATAATATGCCTGTGGAGGTTAAGTCGGTAATTGAGCTAATGGTTGAATCGATGGAAGCGTGAATGTTGGCTGGGCTCGTGCCGGCTCTTTCTGTTTGTCCTGCAGTTGCCGACTTGGCAAACTCAATTTATTATTTCAAAATGAGGTACCGACGAAACGTCGAGACTGGTCTTCACTCTCGAGCAGGAGAATTGTCATGAGTCCTCTAGAAGAAAAGCTGAAGAGACTAGCCGAAAAGGCAGCAGAAGAGAAAGTGGACTGGGAGGCTTGCAAATCCGAGTGGATCGCAAGAGTCGGCAAGCTGTACGATGAAGTCGAAGAGTGGTTAATGCCATGGAAAGAAAAAGGTTACATAACCCTAGCGCGGACACTCACTCCTAAATCGGAAGAGCCATTGGGGGACTACGAGATCGGGACTCTGGAAATTACCGCTGGAGATGAGACTATTGTTTTTGAACCATTTAGGAGACTCGTCATCGGAGCACTTGGTCGAATTGACGTGTACCTAAGAGGATTCAAATCTGACGCTCAGATGTTGCTCTCGTTGGAAGACGCGGAGGGCCGCCTGCGGTGGGAACTGTGGAGGAGCAAGTATTCAGGGCCGGGGCTTCCGTTCAACAAGGAAACTCTTGAGAAGCTATTGGAAGAGTGGCTGTAGAGTACTCGAGGGACGACAGAGTGAAAAAGACCAGGGATTTAAAAGAAGTGCTGGAAATATACTACGTTCTGGAAGTGTGCTGTTCCGACGGGATGAATTCGGTCAAGACGAACCACAGGAAATTGGCCGCCAAACTTGCTGAGAAAGCAGGGAAAACCTACGGAGACCCAGAGTACACCAGGGAATCTCTTAAGGATCTTTTTGATAAGGCTGCACCGACGTTGTACGAGGTATGTTTCCTCGATTTAGTCAGAGTCTTCGAACAAATCGTTTTTGATCTCATCGACACTGCCTCTGGCGAAATAAGACGTGCTATTAAAAGGAGCCGTAAAGAGAAATATCCATTCTACTTATGTGCAGAAAATTTCGTTAAGATCGTTAGGGTCAGAGAGGGCGGGGATATATCTAATCTCAGAGATGTTGAGAAGATTTTAGAAGGCGCAATCTCTCCAGATTTGCAGAAAAAGCTCGCAAACATTGTAAAGTACCGGAACTGGCTCGCACATGGCAAGAGGTTCAAAGACGAAAAAGACCAGCCTCCCTTTCCAGGCGAAATACCGCAAGTTTTGGAGATTCTTGAAGAGGTATTAGCTAGAATCCGGCCGGCATCATGAGGTTTCAGAAATCCAAATGACACGCTTCAGTGGGAAGTGGTCAGCGAATCGAATCGCAGCGCTCAGGCAAACGGCCGTGCAGCTCCGATGAAGATATTCCTGTTGGGCAGCACATCCTACGTCCGTGGCGGTCAGCGCGGCAGGGGTGGCCGGTCGCGATATGGGCAGACACCTGCGCCACTCCTTCTTTTTTTGTGGAACATTAACCCAAAATGGAGGTCATCATTCCGTATAAATTGGACTAGGGGTGAGATGAATGGAATCACTCAACGACCTAATCAACCTCGCACAGTTGATTCTTGACAACGGCTTCGATCTCCAGACTTTTCTAACTTGGAAAGAAGCCGCATTTATTTGCCTTCTCGGGTTGCTGGGGCCGCTTCACTTTTACACGAGGAGCTTCGGTCGGGTCACTGGAAGAACCGATGAGAAGGGGCTGCTCGCAGGAGAGGGGCTTCTCATTGCAGCCAGGGAGGAAATTGTTGGGGCCGAGACCAACAGTTCGGCACCTTCTGGTGGAACCGTCGCGCCTTCCTCACATCAGTTCCTCGCCTGGTTCGCCCGTCCGAAAAAATGGTTACCACTAAGATTTCTTCAAGCGGGAACGGCAACTAGTCCAGAGATTCAGGAGTGATGCTGGTCCGCCCAAATCATTCCCAGTATAGGAGATTGCTTTGGGTAATCGATATGAGTTGGCGATGTCTTGATTTCATATGCTTGTAAAAGGGCCGACCTAAGTGTCCATTTTATTCCGATAAACGAGAATCGGACGCGTGGTCAAACGAGCAAGATTGAGCGCCTCATCGCTGATCAATTTCAGATATTTCGGACGCTTGTGGCCATAAGCCCCCAAGACGATCAAATCGTACCTGTGCACAGCCACGTCCTTGAGGATTTCTTCCAGCAGATCCCCTTTCACCATCTTGGTAATGGGGTCATAGTCAAATTCTCGCAGTATTTGGGCGCCACGCTGTAGTGAGGCCCTCGCGAACTCGTCGCTTTCGCGCTGCCCTGTTTCCTGTACGTGCAGCAGACTTATCTCCGCTTTCTTGCCGATCAACAGAGGAGCGACGAACGACAGAGCTGCTTCATCATTTTGCGAACCTCTGTATACCACCAGAACACGGCGTATCTCACGGAATTGGCGCACAATGAGCACCGGCTGTTGGGCATAGTGAAGGATCTTGGCGTGTACAGCGCCCAAAAGTAGGCCTTTCAGGGATGATTGTTCGTGAGAACCAAGCACGATCATGTCGTAACCGTCCTGAGCGGCATTGAGAATTTCGTCGGCAGGATCTCCGGAGGCTACCTGAAGCTCACAGGGGATCTTTGCATCCAGGCACGGTTCGCATGCGTCGTGAAACTGTTTTTCCACAGACTGCAAGTCTGCCTCCACAGCGTTTTCCAGGCCGTCCTTGGTCAGGAAAGGCGCATAGCTTTCGGCCACGACATCGGCCAAATCCGGCGTAACGTGCAGTGCGTCCACCT
>JBKQMK010000408.1:0-2854 GCA_052146735.1 Desulfomonilaceae bacterium
GCTTTGGTCTTGACTGCGATACTGAAGACCGCGACGGGGAATAGGAACTCATGGAAGGACTGCGGGAAGCAGCACCACCGCGATAGGCAGCGCCTCCTCCTCCCCTGTAGCCGCCTCCGAAGCCGCCGCCTCCTCTACCACCGCCCCCTCGTGAGAAACCGTCTTCAATGGCTAGAAACAGCAAGAATACTAAACACAGAGGTATAGCCAAAAGTGCTACCTTTTTCATGGGCCTCTCCACTATTTCCCAGATTTTGCCTGGGCTTTTTGGGCGAACTTGCGTACCACCGTGACCTCATCGATGTCAGGGAGAAGCTCTCCATCCACTTCGCGGCTAACGGACTGCCAGGTGAATGAGTTCGGATCCACATATGTATAGATGTTGATGGACGATGCTTTCTCACCGGTACCGAGGGTGCTTTTCACTTTCACTGTCCACTTATTGCCCGCACTGGACCATTCGCCTTCCCCGAAGCCCGCTTTGGTATCGAATATCCACGAGCGAATCTTTTTTCCCAAAGGGTCCCAACCAATTACCTGTGTACCCTCGAGATCGACGCGATCCCCCACGGTCACACGAAACGTACCGTTTATGAAGGCGTAATCCTTTGACCATCTAAAGTTTGTTTCTACGCTGCCACTCTCGTCCCGGTCCACCCAGTCTCCAATGAGCCATTCGAGCTCCCCAAGTGCCGCGATTGTGGCCAGAGGAACAGAGGATTCCTCTTCTTCAACTTTAAGGAGCTTCCATGCCCCTTTTTCCTTCACATACGTTGCTGTAAGAAGAACTTCTTCGTTCTCTTCATCCGGCCGATGGAACGCGGCAAAGCCTTTAGCTATTGCCCGACCGGCCGATTGGGGTTGAACGTCGAAAACCGCCACCTTCACCTGGATGCCCTTGTTTTCGGTAAAAAACTTCTCCAAGGCAGCGCGTATCTTATCCTGACCTTTAGCGTATTCTCCGGTCTGGGTCAGGTACGAGCCGTCCCTGCTCCAATGAGCAGCCGCAGCAGAGGCATCCCCACGGTTATAAGTTTCCACATAGGATTCAATGGCTTTGCGGACTGCGATGTCATCCTGGTTGGGGCCAGTGTTTTCAGCAGTCACGCCGGAAACCATTAAAATTGAGCTGATTATCAAACCCAGTGCAACTTTCCCCACCACAGCAGCCCTCCTTGTTTGGCAGTCCGGTTTCTTACAGAGTACCCTCTTCTACAAGATCATGCAACGCTCTTGTGATCTTGAGTTTTTTGACGTTGTCACAAGTCATCATGCGGGTGCTGATGACTTGGAAGGCCATCATGTCGCGTTTCAAAATCCTTCAAACAATTCCGCCCTCTTCTTGGAAAGAATTCCTTTAGCGGTGCATGAGCACTTCTCTCCAAACTTCTAATGGTAAAATGAGAACCTACAAGGATCAGACTCTAAGCATTGACAGTTAGCAGGCCAAAATAAACTGGCTACGCCTGCGCGATAACTAGTGATTACTGATTCGGGTAGTGCTGGTGTAGATTTCCTTTGGTATAGTCCAGATCCTTAGCTCTGTACCTTGGTTTACATAAACATAGAAATTTATACATATGTGAAGCTATTTCAGGTTGCTCATTAATTCCTGCAGGTTGACAATTGCAAAGCCGGAGGCCATATCGCTGATTCCGTATGGTATTACCAGCATATCACGATGAATAAGCGCGCCGCAGGAATATACCACGTTGGGTACGTAGCCGCTTCGTTCGTCCTCGATAGGACTCATAAGAGGTTCTTTTAATCGCGCCACTACTTTTGAAGGGTCGTTCAAATCCAGAAGGACAGCTCCCATGCAGTATTTCCTCATCGGCCCAACGCCGTGAGTAAGCAGCAGCCATCCTTCTTCTGTCAACAGCGGGGACCCGCAGTTTCCAATCTGGACGAATTCCCAGTCGTATTTTGGCTCAATTATCCGTTTTGCATTGTCCCAGCAATGTATTGAATCGGATTTCAGGAGAAAGAGATTCTCGTTGTCGATTCGTCCGATTACCGCATACTGGCCGTCGATTCGCTTTGGGAAGAAAGCCATTCCTTTATTTTTGGCGAATTTGCCCCACATCATATGCACCACGGCATAGTCTTGTGGTGAAACTTCCAGAACCTGCGGCACAATCTCCCAGCCGTTGTACGCGGTGTATGTTCCGTAATACCTTATTTTCCCGTCTTCCTCTTCGAACCGGACCAGCCTCATATCTTCCATCCCCTGGGATTCCGTGCTGCTTATTGGCAAAAGCACCATATCTTCCAGGTTGAAAGACCGGTTGACGCGAATTTCATACTCAGACTCGGCCCTCATTTTGAGCAGCCACGATATTCTGTCGAATGCTTCCTGGTCTTTGTATTTTGGAGCAAGGCGTTCGATTGTTCGTTCGAGCATGGCAAAAGAAAACGTATCAGGCAGTTCGGACAATATCGCGTCCGTAAATTGATTCTTTTTGGCCAAATTGTTAATGTCTTTTTTAGCAGCGACCCTTTTAAATTTGCGGTTTTTTTCCCTTTTAAAAGCACGGACCTGCAGGGTGGCGGGATTAATTTTGATATCGCCTTTCTCGTCGATTATGCCTCTCCGAAAAACAATAGAGGAAAGGTGGCCTTCGCCGACCGCTCTCAAACTCATTATAAATGCAAGTGAGCCGTCCGGCACATTGGACTGGTCATCAGCCGGAACCATCGATGGATTGAACAGCGCCGCTGATTCAAAAGCATATTCCATTGAAAAATAGGCGCCAATCAGCATTCGGACATCGCGGTCATTTTCATCGCCAAGGCCGACGTTCTCGGCAGCCATTTCATAGTTTTCAATCAGAATCTCCTTTAGGCCCGGATT
>JBKQMK010000409.1:0-12527 GCA_052146735.1 Desulfomonilaceae bacterium
AGAGCACATGGAGCAGATTTGGAAGATATTCGGCGATAAAGTCCGCGCTGTGGCGCCTTTATTTGAAACCGAAGTCAAGGGCACCAAAATGCTGAATAGAATGGTTGAGCAGCTTCTTAAGAATGGAAGCTGACGGCAGATTTGAACGAGCCCTGCGTAATTTTGAGGGGGGACCTCCTCTTCACTAGGACTGCGGCTCCTGGAAAGCGCAATGTGTCTTACCTGAAGGGAGAAAGCATCTATATCTGGATAAGAGAAAAGATCTGCCCCCAGCGCAACAACGGTTCGTGAGACCAATCATTCTTTTGCCAAGCCGGCGGACGCTTCGCGTATCCGCTCGTCGATCAGTGTCTCCAAGCGATCCGTGTCCCATCCCGAGTGCGTGCTCTTGTTGTCCACGATGAAGGCCGGCATTTCGGACAGTCGATGCCGAATCTTCTTCCAGATCCCCAAGGGGGAGAAAGCATCAATGACTCGGATCTGAATGCGATGCTTGTACAGGTGAGAGGCGTTTTCGATCCATTGGGATAATTTTTCTACGTTCTGTTTCCAATCCTCCGGGTATTCCTCGCTACAGTCCTGTTGATAATTCTTATGAATGTCGAGTTGCCCCATCAGCGGTCCGCACCTCCGGCAAGTGAACGCGACGCTGGTAAGAAGCGGAAAGACTACCTCAATTTCCACCGGGGTCATGGCATTGCTCCTCCAAATGCTTCAAGGCACAAACACGGCTATCAATCTTTGCGGATCAATTGTCCTCTTTTCCGCGTAGCCGAGTTTGTTACCTGTTATGTACAAGTATATTAGTCATAACTCCTATGTGCAAGGCCGCGGCCGACTTTGGTTTTTGACGTATGCGTCGAAAAAAGTTGAAACAGCCCGCACAATAGGTCAAGGTATATTGGCTAGCGTAAGAATCCATTACGTGGGGCAGGGTTTCCAGCCTAGCATGACCCAAATTAAGGGACTGATAGGCTGGAAGAGGCTGTCTCAAAATTGGTTTGCGCAACAAAATCGTGGCACAATGCTTCCTCTCCCGGCAATAAATTACCGGTCTACTATCCAACGTCTCCCTGGGACGCCGGCCATTTGAGCCCCATCGGGGCGATTGAAAGTAGGCCGGTGCTTCAGCGCCGGGCGACCATCGTGGCTCGATTTGACCTTTATCTTGAATTTTGATCGAGAGAGGTCGCCATGTACAAGAAGATACTTGTACCTTTGGACGGATCCAAGAATGATCAGGTCGTGCTGGAGCATGCCAAACGGCTTGTGAGGGATTTGGGAGCCGCCCTGACCTTGATTTTGCTCCACCGTTTGACACCGGCGGATGACCCTTTTGAAAAGCAGATCCAGTTGGAGGAAGGGTCGTGGGGGTACAAGGCCAAAGAGAGAGCGAAAGTATACTTGCCACACCTGGAGGAATTGCTCGGAAAGGAGGGGGTGCGGATCAAGACTGAATTTCTCACAGTGGAAGAGCCTGAGGCAGATGCGATCGTGAAATACGCTGAGAAGTACGACTTCGACCTGATCATGTTGGCAAACCGGGTGAAATCCCCCATCGGCAGCTTTTTCTTCGGTAATATTGAAGAAAAAGTGAGAAGACGGTCCTCCTTGCCGGTGCTTTTCGTTTCCGCGCCCAAGGATAAGGAGAAGAGCCGATGAACCATCAAGATAAGATAGATTTGCTTAACCGCCTTCTGGAATCCGAGTTCACGGGGCTGGAATGTTATCGCACACACGCTTCCGAGATTTTGGAGCCGGAAATCGTGGAGGGTATTCGAGCCATTATCCCTGTGGAACATGCTCACTCGGTAAGCCTGACCACCAGGATCAGCGAACTTGGCGGTAATCCAACAAGGCCAGGGGGCCCAGCCTCGGTCCGAGGACGGGAATTGGCTTCGATGTCGCGGCAACAAGGCACGCAGGCCATGCTGAAAGTGGAACTGGAGCTCGAACAGCAGGCCATCAAAGAGTATGCCGAGGCTGTCGCGGATATTGTGGATGACATGATTACTGTGGAAATGCTCGAGGAGCAGTTGCTGGATGAGATGCGGCACGCAAAGTGGCTTAAAGAACAATTAATCACGTGACTGTGTCATGCACAGTTTGGAGGCTGCGAGCTCGGGGGCAATATAAGGAATGAAATCCTGCTTTCCTCGGGAAAGCAATCCGTTCTTTGGTGGGACGGGCATCCTGCCCGTCCCACCAACAAGGCATGCATCTCCACTGAGTCACCATCAAGTTGGGTCATCACTTTTGAGAATCGCTGCAGATCAAGAATCACTGTAGGGGCATACCTGCGTGTCTGCGCACTCTTTGGGCGCACACGCAGGTGCGCGCCGCACCAGGGCTATGTTACTTCCTGAACGCGAAAGGGTATCAGCTCACACCGCTTGTCAGCGGAGCTCTTTCGTCCTCCCCGGACAGCGGGAACCGGTGAGGATAGCACTTCCTCAGGACTTTCAATACCGTTTGTTTCAAATGGTCGATGTTGTTTCCCCGCTTTTCGAGAAATGCCGCAGCGCGTCCGCACACCGCTTGAGCTGCTTCTTCAGTGAGAAACGTGTGGACCACCACCGGCAAAAGGGGGTTGCGAGTCAGGAGGGTTTCTATGGCTTCCGGGCCTCCGGAACAGGGCATTTCCAGATCGACAATAAGTAGATCCGGCGGCTCGTCGGCTTCGATTATGCTTAACAATTCTCTGTCGTCCCGTGCCAGCTCCACCGCATAGCCATCAGCCATAAATTCCCGACGCAAGAAGTCCCGCACATGTCTGTTTCGGTCGGCAATTAGAAGAGTAAATTGGTTGCTCATGGCCGGCGCCCCTTAAAGAATCATTTCCTGGTACAGCAATGGGTGTGCCAACACAGAGGAGCCGTCCCTACTCTCATACCGGCCTGAAACTACCAGTAATTCGATGAGCATGGCCGAAGAGAAAACCAGCCGGCGCTGTCAATTTTTCTGACAGATCGTAAAATTCGGTCTCGTACGCGCGGCTCCTTCGGCAATTGCCGAGAGCAATGTTCACAACTGAGGATGATTCGGTGGGGACCGGCATCTTGCCCGTCGTTCAGAGACAGGCAGGACGCCTGTCCCACGCGGAACAGAGTGTCACTTGTTCGATGTCGAATTGGTATCACTCGCTCTTGACCGCGGTTTCTATCTTGATGCCGTATTTCTCAATTTTTGCCAAAAGGGTCGGTCTAGACAGGCCAAGAGCCTTTGCTGCCTGAGACCGGTTTCCGCCTGTTAAGTTAAGGGCTTCCGTTATAATAAGGCCGGCAAGTCGATCCATAACGTCTCCGAACGTCTTGTCACCTTGGCCACCGGACAGCGCCCGTCGCACCCATTGGCGAATGGCTTGGTCCTCGCGCTCCTGGCCATCCTCTCTTGGCGCGCTTTCCCCGCGGAGGGCCTGAGAGATCTCCTCGCCCGTAATTGGCGCTCCTCGGCTGAAGATCAGGGCTTTCTGCATAGTATTTGCAAGCTCTCTAACATTCCCCGGCCAGGAATATGAGCCCATGATGGCTTTTGCATTCTCGGTCATTCCAGGGCTGTTGACACTCATTTCTCTTGCGAATCTCTTGAGGAAGTATTCGGCAAGCATTGGAACGTCCCCGGCTCGTTCCCGTAAGGGCGGTAATCGGAGCGTTACCACTTTAAGGCGGTAATAGAGGTCCTCGCGGAATCTACCCTCTGCCAGGGCCGTTTCCAGGTCCCGGTTGGTGGCCGCGAGAACTCGAACGTCCACAGGTATAGGGAAACGGCCGCCGAGACGCTCGATGCTCCTTTCCTGCAGCAGTCGGAGGATCTTGGCCTGAATACTGAACGGCATGTCTCCGATTTCATCCAATAACACGGTCCCACCGTTGGCCTGCTCTATCTTCCCCACGCGGCGATTCACCGCGCCTGTAAATGCCCCCTTTTCGTATCCGAACAGTTCGCTTTCCAACAGCGTTTCGGGGATGGCGACGCAATTTATCACGAGAAAAGGTTTGTCGGAGCGGATGCTATGCTGATAAATGGCCCTGGCCACAAGCTCTTTGCCGGTACCCGACTCTCCCCGGATAAGTACGGTGGCGTCCGTGGACGCGACGCGGCCGATTGCCTTGTAAACCTCCTGCATGGCTCTGCTTCGACCGAAGATAGCATCCGTTGAACTTGCTTCCGGAGCCACATCCATCTCGACTCGAGAACGCATGAACCTACCCGCTTCGAGCGCTTTTTCGATAGTGGACAGCATCTCCGGGATCTCAAACGGTTTAAGGACGTAATCGAACGCCCCTAGTTTGGTGGCCTCAATCGCTGTGTCAGTGTTGCCGTAAGCAGTCATCACTATGACCGGGAGCTTCGGCTCAATATCGTGCATCAACTGAAATGTCTTCAAACCGTCCATTCCCGGCAATCGGACATCCATGATAACGAGGTCGGGAAGGCCCTCACGGACAACCTCAAGTCCCCCTTCCCCTGTGGGAGAAATGCGCACCGCGTGTCCTTCCGCTGTTAAGAGTTTTTCAAAGCTGTGCCGCAACTGAGCATCATCGTCAACTATCAGGATCTTTCCCACGTCTATTCCTCTCTCGCCGGTAGCGTGATGATGAAGGTCGCTCCTTGACCTTCCTGGGATTTGAGATCCAGCCAACCGCCATGTTCTTCCACAATGCGCGTGGCTATGCTGAGCCCGAGCCCTGTACCTTCTTCTTTCGTACTGAAAAACGGCTGAAAGAGTTTCTCTTGAATGTGGGCTGGGACACCGGGCCCTGTGTCGCTGAGCCGCATCACCACCACAGGGCCCAAGCTGTCGGTGGAACTCTCTTCTTCCACGATAGAAATGGAGCCGCCGTCTACCATGGCGTCGCAAGCATTTACGATGAGGTTGACCAGGACTTCCTTTAACTGATCCGGATCAGCCAGGATCTCCCTCAGCCGTTTTTCACGTTTTACTACTGTCTTCACGTCGTAAGATTCCAGGCGATGACGGAGAAGTTGGAGCGCCATGTCTACCGCATCCGAAGGACTCACCTTTTGCATCTTTAGTTTCGGAGGTCTGGAGAATTCCAAGAAATTACCTACTATTGTGTCGATATGCCTAATTTCCTCCGAGATGACCTCGAAGTCTTCTTTTTGGCTGGGAGTCAAAGTCAGCGTCCGTTCCATAGAGAACAACCGCATTTTGACTGAAGTCAAGGGGTTGCGAACACTGTGGGCTACTCCTGCGGCCAATTTGCCGACGAGGGCCCACTTCTCCGCTTGCTGGAGATGTTCTCTGCTCCATTTGAGTTTTGATTTGGTCTGGTCCACGTCATCGATAAGGTTTTGAAATCGTCGGCTGAGGGCCTTGACTTCGTCCTCCGCCCCGAGATCACCTCTAGGCCCTTCACTTGCCAGGGCCAGTTGTCGTATCGGTTCCAGAACGTTGTTGATCAGACTGTAGGTCAGAACTATCCCCAGGACAACCACGCTGACCAATGCCAGCGCGGCCAATACGTTAATTAACGCGGCTTGATTTTTTATTTTTTCGCGGGCTGCGGTGAGCCTCTGTTCGTAGGTATTTCTGTACTGGCGGCAGAGGTCCATTAACTGAAAGTACTGGCCCCGAATACTCTTCTGCAGTTCGAGTCCTTCTGCCTTTTTATTCTCTGTGAAAAGCTTTATCACTTGGTCACGGGCATGACTGTAACGAATGTACCTCGATTCCATCTGATTGAGAATTTCCCTCTCGCTGTCCGTTTCGGCCCACTGCCTACCTTTCTTGAGCCACTCTTGGAAGGCCACGTGGTACTTTTCGAGTTGCTCCAACCACTGAGGATCGCTGTCCTGAGAGAAGTAGGTGACATACCCTTTCTGCATCACCAGCGCGGTCTCGAGTCCCTGCGAAGCCTGAAGGGCCTGGACATCCGTCTCTGTGATCGCAGTGAAAAAGCCGTCCATAATGTACGTGTAACCTATCGTGATCAGGCCGCCGCCCACAGTTATGGAGACCAATGCACACAGCATTAGAAGGATGCGCGTGCGTAGACTGGGCTTCTTCCACCTCATATACGGCCTCCCTTGTTGATGGTTTCTTGCTGAAGTTTTGAAACAAACCTATCTTCGATCAATGCGATAGTCAATGCCGCGCTGCTGCAAAACGCGGAGGCCATGTGCCCGGCTTGAAAGCCTCGGAAATGCATACATAAGGGCTTTCAACATTGACCGAGGTAAGGTTTCTCAAGTCGCAGAGCAACTTAGAGGCAGGGCTAAGACGCTGTACATAATGGACCGTTGTGAGGACAAAGGAGAGGTGTAAGTGGATATCGGTCCAGGGGCCTGGAACCCTGTCGCGCAACCACACTCGTTAGTGCCATCCTGCCACGACTCCGAGAAAGCAGTGCGTTACACAACAGCTTCGTAATCATGCCTCGTAAATTATTCCATTCTTGATTTTCAATATTTTGTTCGTGGTCTTCTCTAGAAACTCTCGGTCGTGGGATATGAGTATGAAGGTAAGATGGGACTCGTTGAGAATGTGAATAATCAGTTCTGTGGTCTCTTCGTCAAGACCACTGGTGGGCTCGTCAAGTATCAGCATATCCGGTTCCATAGCGAGCACTGTGGCCAAAGAGACAAGCCGCTTTTCTCCCCCGGAAAGCTGGTAAGTGATCCTTTCTTCGAATCCCTTCAAATTCAGCGAGGCCAGGGTAGCCGTGACAATGCGTTTGGCTTCCGTAGGGCTCTTTCCCATGTTTAGCGGACCGAATGCGACATCTTCCAACACCGTGGGGCAGAATAATTGGTCGTCCGCATCCTGGAAAAGAAAACCGATACGCCCTCGGATCTCCTGAAAATCCTTCTCTTCGACCCTAGCCTTGCCAAAAATCTCTATATCTCCGGACTCGGGGGCCAGTAATCCCATGACAATCTGGCCAAGCGTCGTTTTCCCGGATCCGTTGGGCCCTACGAGGCCGATGCGATCACCCGGCGCCACGTTTAGATCCAGACCATTCAGAATGTACCGGGAGTTATACTTGAAGCGAATGTTTCTCAAATGAATCATTTGACCACCAGGAGCGCTGCGGAAAACATGACGCTTGATATTGCCGTGAGATAATCACATTTTTTCATTTCATAGTGGTGAAGTATGTAGAATCTGCCCCTAAATCCGCGACACTTCATCGCGGCCAAAATCCTCTTGGACCTATCGAAACTCCTCACCAAAATCATCCCAACAAGATAGGCGTAGGCTCGGTAGGTGTGGATATCGGACCGGGGCCGGAAGCTTCTTATCTTCATGGCCTTGGCTAGCCTGTGGTATTCCTCGTGGATTACATGAACATAGCGAAAACAGAAGAAAAATATGTGCACCAGCTTATCCGGGAAGCCCATGTGGCTCAGTGCGTGAACGAGGTTGAAGACACGCGAAGTCCCCAGGAGAGCTATTACCATGATAACAATGGCGTTCGATTTCAGCGTAATGAGAAGAGCGTACAGCAGTCCTTCTCGGTGAATCTCCAGTGGGCCCAGAGAATAGATCACTTCACCGGGAAACGTAAAAGGCAGGAAAAACCAGAGGAACAGGATAAAAGTATTGACCACGGCCAGCCTCGACAGCACACGTCTTACATTGATCCGCGCGGCCACGATCAGAAGCATCGGGAAAACCATTGCCACTGCCGCAGCCGGTATCCAATGGCTTACTGCGACTACCGTCGAAAAGATGAGGGCAGAGACAATTTTGACCCTCGGATCCAATTTGTGAATAAATGAATCACCCAGAGCAAATTCTTCTATGTCCATTGTTCGTTCAGCCCGGCAAGGTTACTTTTTTCCGTACGCTTACGGCTAGTGAAATACGACCTGATACTTACCATTCCGAATATCCAGCCAATCCCTCCGATGACTTCCGTAACTTTGGTGCCCTTTATTTTCTGTTCCATCAAGAGCTTCTGCTGCTCGCGAAGACTTACAGGGCAATTAATGTTATATTATTCCCTATCGTGCCACAGCGCAATCCTTTTTATCCGGTAAGTGCTACTTTCGCGGTTCTTTACTCAACGCAAAGATTCGAGTATCGTGACGCTCATGAGAAGCGCCGCTGCGCTTAAAAGCGCCCCTCCTCAAGAGTGAGCACACGTGCGCATTCGGGGAAAGAGACGGGCGGAAGCAAAAATGAGAACGATCATAGTGTTAGGACTTGTTTTGTGCCTCGGCTTCTTTACGGCATCATGCACTTCTCTGAGCCCCTTCCTGGACACGCAGCTCACTGATACTGGAACGCCTCAGGACACCCGCGCAAACAAGAGAGTTCCGCTTCCGCCGACAGTTAAAGACTTCGATGCGGCACCCGCCGAGCCATGACAGAACCGCGGCCGGTAAGAGGACCACGATCACGCCGTTCCGCTACACTCTCCGGGAAAGCCTTCTCCTCAGTCACAGTCAGGATTCTTCAGTAGGCAATCCCCGAAGTTGACACATCTTTGAGGGTAGTTTACTTTGGTTTCATGCAAGACTCCGGGCCGGAACCATGCGTGATGAAAGGGGTGAACCGCCGGATTTTCGGGCGGTCTTTTTTTCTC
This sequence comes from Desulfomonilaceae bacterium, assembly GCA_052146735.1. Classification (GTDB taxonomy): domain Bacteria; phylum Desulfobacterota; class Desulfomonilia; order Desulfomonilales; family Desulfomonilaceae; genus CAWBBA01. The sequence continues at coordinate 8,556 of JBKQMK010000409.1, forward strand.
GAAACTCTCTGGAATTACGAAAAGATGCAAAACCTGGGCTTCTCGTTTTGCATCTATCCTGCGCTGGAACGGCTGTGCCCGGATGAGGATGACAGAAAAAGGGTCTTATCGCGGCACCTGGAACCAGTGAACACTCACCCTTCCATGGCGCCTCTGTTGGCTGGACTTACGGCCCGGTTGGAACATGACCTGGAGCCAACAACCATTATACCCTATCGCAAGCGGGCCATGTCAGCCTTGGCCGCGCACGGGGATCGAATTTTTTGGACCCGTGTTAAGCCGCTGGCAGCGGCTTGGGCATCTCTAGTGAGCCTTTGTTTTTTCGGGTCTGCTTTGGGGAGTGTACTGTTGCTGGTTGTCTACAATGTCCCCCAGCTAGTTATGCGGGCTGGAGGATTCAAATGGGGCTGGAAGAACGGTCTACAGGTACTGCACGCATTTAAATCACCGCGTGCGGAAGCTGCGATGCTGGTGATGCGTGAGGCGACAGCGTTAGGGCTGGGGCTCTTGGCCGGAGCAGTGGTAATTACCTCAGGCAGATTTTGCGAGGGGACTATAGCTCAGCCCATTCTTGCCGCGGGCCTACCGGTGGTTGGCGGAATTGCCTTGCTTCTGCTTCGCCGGAGAGTGCCTTTGACAGCAGTAATCTATATCTGTGCGCTCGCAACGGTAGCTCTTTTTGTGATATTGCATGGAGGGACATCGGTGGGATGATCGCTGAAGAGGAAATCGTGGAAAAAACCCTGACGGTGGGTAACCGACTGGGCTTGCACGCTCGGGTGGCAACGATGTTGGTTCAAACCATGCGGAACTATTCTTGTCAGGTGACGTTGATAAAAGACGGTGTTGAAGTTGACGCGCGGAGTGTGCTGGGATTGCTCCTCCTGGCAGCTTCACCCGGCAGCGAAATTGTTGTCCGAGCCCAGGGACTGGATTGCATGGAAGCTATTAACGAGATAGGCCGAATTATTCAAGATGAAGAATCCGAAGAAAACTAACAAGAAAAAGGCGCCCGACCAGCCTAAGCTCAACAACAACGGCATCAACAGGATGATGAAGGGTATCGGTGTTTCGGGTGGCGTCGGCATAGGGCAGGTCGTGGTGATCGAGCACCTTACCACCGATATCTGCCCCAAGCGCGTGCTGAAGCCCGAAGAAATCCCCGCGGAGATCCAACGGTTCGAGTCCGCGGTTGAAGATGCTGCACAGCGGCTCAAGCAGATCAAGAGCCACATAGACCCCAATCATCCGCTGGGGGACCATGTATATATTCTCGATACCCATCTTCTCCTTTTAGAAGATCGAATGTTCTTCGAAGGGACCAAGAAAGCCATAGCCTCGGAAAGGCAAAATGCTGAATGGGCTCTGTCGGAGATCATGCTGAAGATCACCTCCGCTTTCGACAGCATCGGGGATGAATATCTTAAGGAGCGAGCAAGGGACATACACTTCGTCGGGGAACGGGTCCTCAAGGTTCTCATGGGGATCTCTTCGGAAAGCAAGATTCACCAACTTCCTCCGAATTCGATCATCATCGCTCACGATCTCTCCCCCGCAGATACCGCTCAGATAAAGCGTGAGTGTGTGTTCGGCTTTGCCACCGATATGGGCGGCAGGACTTCCCATACCGCGATCATGGCCCGGTCGCTAAAGATCCCGGCCGTGACGGGTTTGGAAAATGTCAGCCACCAGATTCAGACTGGCGACACGATCATAATTGACGGCAGCACCGGAGTTGTCATCCTCAATCCCGATCCGGAAACGATCTTACGCTATCGGCAAAGGCACGAGGTCTATCGGAAGTACCATCAGTCCCTGCTTGCGTTCGGTCGTCTTCCCGCTGTGACCAGGGATGGTGGTACGTCGGTTCGAATCACGGCGAATGTCGAACTCGTGGATGAAATCGCTATCGCTATTGAGCATGGTTCCGAAGGCATCGGACTCTTCCGCACCGAATACCTCTTCTTGGGCAGGAACGATCTACCCTCCGAAGAAGAGCAGTTCGAGGCTTACCGTTACGTATTGGTCAATAATGCCCCAAATCCGGTTACCATACGCACCCTGGATGTAGGTGGAGACAAGATTGCCACAAGTCTCAACATGTCGCCGGAATCAAACCCGGCATTGGGGCTTAGGGCCATTCGACTGTGTCTGACAAGAAAAGACCTTTTCAAGACTCAGCTCCGAGCTATTCTCAGAGCCGCCGTGCATGGCAACTGCAACCTGCTGATCCCGATGATTTCATGCATCACGGAAATTCATGCTACCAAAGAGCTGATCCGAGAGGTCAAGGAGGAGCTGGCCGCTGAGGGAAAGCCGTACGACCACGGGCTGAAACTCGGAGTGTTGGTGGAAGTTCCTTCTGCCGTGGCTATTGCCGACATGCTCGCAAGAGAGGTCGATTTCTTCAGCATCGGCACCAATGACCTTATCCAATATGCGCTGGCTATCGACAGGGTAAACGAGCATGTCAATTATTTGTATGACACGCTTCACCCGGCGGTGCTCAGGCTGATACGTCAGATTATCAACGCAGGGCAGGCCAGGGGCATCCATGTGGCCATGTGCGGGGAGATGGCTGGGGATCCCGTTAATATTCCAATCCTTTTGGGATTGGGGATTGACGAGCTGTCCATGAATGCTCTGGCTATTCCCATGGTTAAGAAGTTGATTCGCTCCATAAGCATGGAGGAATGCCGCGATCTCACCTGGCAAGCCTTTGAGATGCAGGAGGCGCGCGAAATACACGGGTTCCTCGAGTCCTGGATCAGCGAGCGCTTTCCGAAGGATTACTTCGTTGATGCCTCTTAGTATTCTTAAATGGTAAGCGTTCACCAGGCAGGCGGAATTCACCGCAGAGTGCGCCGAGAACGCAGAGACGAAAAATGGCTTGCACACCGCCACATAAGCCACGGGGATACACAGTTTGGCCGGTACTGCCTTCCGGTCACAGACCCGAAATCGCTATGCTTCAGTTAGAAGAAAGGCAGAGAAAAAAGAATCCTCTGCGATCTCAGCGACCTCCGCGGTGAATAATTGCCTTCTATGACCCAAAATGAGCACGTGAAGATAATCTGCAAGAACCGAAAAGCTCGCTTCAACTTTGAAATCGAGGACACCTTTGAAGCGGGCATCAGCCTTTGGGGATCGGAGGTGAAGTCCCTCAGGAACGGCAGGGCCAACCTATCCGATTCGTACGGCAAGTTCCGACAGGGCGAATTGTTTCTGGTGGACGCTCACATTTCCCCTTATGAACAGGCAAGCAGGGAGAATCACAAGCCTCTGCGGGACCGCAAGCTTCTTCTTCATAAACGAGAACTCAAGAAGCTCATGGGCAAAGTGGCTGAGAGAGGTTTTTCACTTGTCCCGTTGAAACTCTACTTCAAGAATGGTAAGGTAAAAGTGGAACTGGCGCTTGCGAGAGGCAAAAAAACCTACGACAAGCGCGAAGCCATGAAGAAGAAGGACCAGCGCCGCGAGATGGAAAGACTGGTAAAGTATCGACAACGGCAGTCCTGACGGTCGTGTCTTTCCGACTTGACGAGAAACTAAAAGTGGCAATGGTTGTCCTTAATGTCGTGGCTTTAGATCTGGCCTGATAACCGAAAGGGGGCGCCCTGGTTTCGACGGGGATAGTTGAGGTCAAGGTTGCATGCCGAGCACTCCGGTGACTCGTTAAACCGCCGGTATCATTAAATACTCGCCAATAACTACGAGTACGCTCTAGCCGCGTAAGGCTAGCGTCTCCCCGTCTTTCTCCTGCGAGGGCGGAAGAGGCGACGATTAGCGGGATAGCCAAGCTTCCGTACCTGTTGGAGGCAAGGCGAAATAACAAGCGGGTTGGTCTGGCGAGAACCTATTTCGAGGGGGTCTTTCCGGACGAGACACAAAAACTCGAAATAAGCATGTAGACATCTTGTGCTGAAGATTCTCGGACGCGGGTTCGATTCCCGCCGCCTCCACCAATTAACT
>JBKQMK010000410.1:0-11121 GCA_052146735.1 Desulfomonilaceae bacterium
TTCGGGGGATAAGATGATCAGTTTCAAGATCGGTGGTCGCCCCGCAAAAAACACATTCATGAGGAAGCTTGTGTTCCGCTTCAAATTCCTTGATCGTTCCCGAGATGGTCATGCGGCCGTCCCGCAAGTCTTTGAAACGGTTCGTTATGAATCCAAAATTCAGCTTTCCCGCATACGCTCTGCGAGACATAAGCTTGCCGTACTCGTAATAAATCTCTTCCTGTATTGTCTTCACATACTTGGGCGGCACGGTGACCTCTCTCTCTTAGCCATTCACCATTTCTGAAAGATTGTAACTTCTCAAGCCCTCTTAAAGAAAGCACATTCAGCACGAAGGTAACAGGTCTTGCACTTCGGGTCTGATTTGAGACAGACACTCTGCCCATGAAAATACATCGGTTGATCCAGTAGCCAGGGATTAACCGGATAAACTTTGCGGGCCATTTTGACAGCTTCGGACGATTCATCGGCCTTAAATTCCCTGCCTAACAATACACGCCCCAATACACGCCTAACGTGGGTATCCGCCTTGAGGTCCCCCGTCCCATCAATTTGGTCAGTATCCAACAGCGCCCCGACGATCATGTTAGCGATGTTTAGACCCACGCCGTGTTTCCCCAGTTTCATAAGACGTTCGTGGACAATAGCGGGCGTCTGCCCTTCCCAAATCTTGCGTGCATCACCTTCGTAATGAGTCACAACGTCTTTTCCAATGTGCCACACTCTTTCGTGAGCTTTCGGGAAACGATGCAATTTATATTCCCGAAACTTACTTTTCCATTCGGCTTCAGAATGCTTAGTGATCACTCCCCATAGGTCATCCGGATCATGAAGGACATCTTCTGTGAAACGGCGGGTGTTCTCCCAAACCGTGTGAGCACGCATTTGATAATCTAGTATGCAGGCAAGCAAGAAAGTGTTTGCGTCTTTTTTCGATGGTTGTATCCCCTTCCCGAGCCACGTCCAGAACTTTTCAGGACCCAAAGCCTCGCCACGAGGGAAAAGAAGGAGCAGTCTGGCCACCCGTTGCAGCTTAGGGTCAGTTCCGGGACCTTGTGGGACTTTCTCTATACGGGCTAGTGCCTTCTCGGCCTCTTGTTCTCCGTTTCTTGCTGCCTTTCGATGCCACTTAATTACCTCGCCCACATCCTGGGAGACACCATCTCCCAACAAATACATTTGGCCCAAATTGAGTTGTGCCAGTCCGCAATCTTGCTCCGCAGACTTTCTAAACCACTTGACTGCCTCTTCATAGCTTTTGGTCACTCCCAACCCTTTGGAGTACATGGCCCCTAGGTTATTTTAGGCTACAGGCTCCCCCTCCTCAGCGGCCTTGCGATACCAGTTGAGTGCTTCAATATAGTCCTTCGCTACTCCGTCGCCCCCCTCATACATCTCGCCGAGGTAATTTTGGGCTACAGGGTGGCCTCGTTCAGCAGCCCTCCTGTACCAAGTTGCAGCCTGAGTATAATCCTGAGCAACTCCCTTCCCGTTGTCATACATTGCCCCTAGATTGACTTGGGCCTGGTCGAGATCTTGCTCAGCGGCCTTGCGATACCAGCTAATGGCTTCTTCATTGTTTTGCGCAACTCCCTGACCATTTTCATACATCCACCCCAAGTTATTTTGAGCCACCGGGTGCCCCTGTTCAGCGGCCTTTCGATACCACTTGAGCGCCTCGCCGTAATCTCTTTCGCCTTCAGCGGCCTCGAAAAGTATCCTGCCCAGGTTGAATTGAGCGTCAGAATCACCTTGTTCGGCTGCCCTTTTGAACCACTTAATCGCTTCGTTGTAGTCTTGAGTTACTCCGTCACCATTTTCATACATGATGCCAAGGTTGTTTTGGGCCATAGAGTGCCCCTGTTCGGCTGCCTTTCTATACCAGGCCATAGCCTGAATATAGTCGTGGGGTAATCCTTGGCCTTCCCAAAACATGTCCCCAAGATCGTTTTGGGCTGACGCGTGACCTTGTTCGGCGGCTTGTCGGAACCAGTGAGCCGCCTCTTCATAGTTTTTGGTAATTCCCTCACCATTCAAGTATATTAGTCCAAGTCGGTGTTGTGCGTCGGCATCCCCCTGCTTGGCCAGATTCAAGAGGCTTTCCACTTCGGCCTGAGTAGGCAGACCCCTCCCGCCCGGATCTGAGCTGCCCAGCTTTCGAGATTCTTGTTCGTCCATTTGTTGTCCCCCTCATATTACGGCAAAACTCAAACAAGGTAACTGTTCGCCTCCAGAAGTTTCCTGCCGCTGCTGTGACCTACCGGACGGCCCGCCATTCCTTAGCAGGGCGGCCCCCTCCAAAAGTGATTTCAGATCACAGTGCTGTCATCCCGTTCACAGATGTCAGCGGCGGCTGGAGTTGTGGAAAAAGCAAACCAATACTACCATAATGCACCGGCCACTTGCCGCAAAAAAAGATTACTGCCGGGACGAGATTCAGTGTAAATCGGCCTGGTGCACATGCCGGGGGACACAGAAATTGAAACCAAAGTTTCAATCATTGCAATCACGTGCGCAGAAAATGCAAGCCCCCGACCTCAAGGGGGGCGCCTGCATTTTATTCAATGATTACGGGTATGCTGCTGTATTTAGGTGAAACTAATTATTGGTGAAGAGTCAGACCCATGTTGGCCGCCGGGAATAGTGGTAGAATTCCCGCCCTTTCCCACGGTATCTATGTGTCAGCGCTTTGGCCGCCTCTTTCCTATTCTCTTCCTCTCTACGCTCCGCCGCCTTTTGCCGAGCATAGAGTTCCAGATCCTCCGTAAGAATGATGCCATCCTCACTTTTTAGCCTTTGCAATTCTTTCATAACGTCATCCCAGAAGTTGAAGTCTTCTCCGCTCAGCAACTCCCATCGAGCGGCTTCCAAATGCTCTTGATGGAACACGCCCTCAACAATGTCTTTGCTGGAGAGGAGCATTCCAATGAATCGGGCACTCTTCTTTCTTTCTTCCCAGTCTGACTGAGACATGTAGTTCAGCCCTAAAGTAGCAGGGTCACAGCGGCCTACTCGCTTGATCAACCTCAGTAACCCGGCTGGATTTTTTGGGGGTTCTTTTCCAAACCACGAGATACGAAGCCTGTAGTCTGCGAATAAATCTAACTGCTTTTCTTTCAGAGGACTTGTCAGGGGTTCATCACATCCCCTTTTTTCTCCTTTAGACAATCGGCCTTCAGACTTGAACCTTTTTCCAGCGTCCAGAAGGTCCTCCATAATAACAGCCGTGCCTGCACATCCGGCATAATCTTCTACAGGCCAGTACCCCTTTAGCCTAAATATCCTCTCTTCTTCTGTGCCCGCTGTTCCCGCTTGCCTACTGAAGTCTTCTCGTCCTGCCTTGGTATTATACGCTGGAAGTGGCATCTCAGATCGTGTTGAGCTATTCTCTTTATTACTTAATCTCTGATTCGGATTTGAGTGATTTACGCTTCCCTGTGACCCTAGTGGCTGCTTCTCTGGGAGGCATTGGCATGGTCCCGCTGATGCAAGCGTTGCCTCTGTCTGACCCAAGTCACACTTGTCTAGATTGTCTAACGCTTCGTTCTTCCAGGGGAAACAAATTCGATACTCGTTGAGGTTAAATCTTCGGCGGTGTTTCTTGCCGACTGTTATTATTCCAAGTCCTTTCAGGGTACGAATTGATCGCTGTACAGTACTTCTTCCGCAATGCATGCGCTGCGCCAAGCTGCCCTGAGACTCCCAGCAAGTCATACTGGGGTGGTTCCTGTGTAATCTTGATTTGAGCGCAAACAACAGGAGAAGTTCATACGGCCCGATGACCTCTGATAGTTGGAAGATGTCCGAGTCAAATGGATATCCTGGCGTGACTGTTCGTTGCTGCTTCTCTTCGAGAAGGTCGGCAGACTTAGGATCTGATTTGTCTTTCGATTTATTTTTCATTGTCACATTCTCGGAGTTGTGTCGTGTCTCACGGCGTTCGTTCGGCCCGGCATGCGTGCCCCGGTGATTCGAGACACGCACGCCCGCATCAGTTGCGAATATCAAAGATGAGCCCTAGCAGATTCATGTTGTATCCGTTCCATTCTGGCCATCTGTTCGGCAACAAATTCACCGAAGCCGGGCAGGGTTCCGTCTCGGGCCGCTCGCTTAAGGCAAATGATGAAGCCGTCTCCGGGCGGGCCGGCCGTTTTGTCCCAGAATTGATCAATCAAAAGCGTTACATATACAGCAAGTAGCTGTTCTTCCCGTCTTGACAGAGGGGCATCGAGGTCAGCTCGGCCTTTGGTTGACCAGCGGCCTTGGGAGCCTTTGTAGGGACTGGTGATTTGCCAAAGTTTCAGCTTGCGGATAGGAAGGTTTTGTAGTAGTTTATTCATAGTTAATGCTCCAATATTGATTTAGTTTTTGTGCTACGTGGCGGTGGACTAGACCGCCACTGCACGTTCTGGGTCTTAGTACTTGGGATTGCGGGCGCATGTAGGACATATCGCCTCCTCCTTCAACCGATCTCCGTGAATCCAACAGACATTGTGCTCCGGACTCGCAGTCCAAAAGTTCGGGAGTTCATTCTCGGCCAAGCCCCAGCGTTTCAACCACTGAAGATGCGTCCCGACTTGGCGACGAGAAAACCCAGTTGCACGTTGAATCTCGGTTCTGCTGGCCCCTAGATTCCCTATCTCACGGTTTGCCAAGATCGAGAGAACAGAGGCATGAACCTTCTGCCTCTCCAACGGTGAGTTTCGATTCATCGTGATATCCTCCGCTTTGAAAATTCGTGTCCGAAGTTCCGGTTGATGAAACTTCCTTGCACGAAAATTGTTTGTAGCGCTGCCTTGACCTGGCAATTGCCGAAGCTGTGCCGTGTCAATCTGAGCGGGGCCTACCCGGACGCGGGCGGCAACCTTCTTTTGCGCGCTCCTCAAACCAGGCTTCCCATGCGTCAAGGTCCAGAAAAAGAGACCGCCCAAGCTTGGTTACTATGGCCCTGGGAATGCTCCCTGCGCTCAAACGATTGTGCCAGCTTTTCACGGCTTTCCTGATTCCCTGAAAGTCGCCGGGCCGAGCCTCGTGAGTAATCTCGACCACTGCTCTTGTCAGAGGCATTAGGTGGTGTTTCATTGGCAATAGTCCTCCTTTGTTTTTCCGGATCACAAGCGAATTGAGACTTAAGAGTTCTCGCGAATGCCCGTTGACACTGAATTCTCACAACTCCGCTGGAAATAAAATTAGGGTCCAGGCGAAGAACTCTCTTTCTAGATGTAGACCGGTAATTTATTGGGGGGACTGGACGGACGGACAGCGAGACCGCCCCCTGGGCGCGTCCAAACATTGCACAGTGATCAGGAATGGGGGGTTAGGTCAGAAGGAGATTAATAAAAAGGGCTTTTGATTAATCTTTTTTGGGGCGGCCAGGCTTTGGATTGGGGCAAAGGTTTTTTATCCACTCACGTATCGTGTCAGATTCATATTTTTGGCCTTCGCAGCCAATTCTGGTTATGGCGTCACCCTTGATCATGTCAGCAATGGTGCAATCACGATCTTTTTTTTGTTCCCAGATGTATTGGGCCAGCGCCCTGCACCGTTCTTTGTGACGTTGCGAATTTCTTAAACTTGTGTTCTTCGGTTCAACTTTCCGTTGATCCTTCGTATAGTAATCAGGATGATCCCGCTCAAATTTCTCTATGTCAGCAGACATAAAATACAAGAAAGGTAGTTGAAAGAGTCCCGTTGCTTCAAGTTGCGCAATGGCTACTGGCTTCTGGTCCTCTAAGTGTTTGTAATAGACTGGCAGGCCGGACTGACTGACAAGAAGTTTGAGCTTCTCCTCCGATATGCCCAATCTTTCCATGACGTCTTCCGAAGTCATGGGGACTGATTTTGCAGACGTAGGATTCTGATCTACTTCTTCATTAGATTTGCCGCTTACCTTCGGACTGTCATTGATGTTATCAGTTCCATCTCCCATTTGCGTCCTCTCATTCATTAGCTTTAGCGGCCATGCCCAGATGCCCGATTTTTGAAATCGCCTTTCTTTTGTGTGCGTCCACGACATGAAGGTAACGTTGCGTTGTGGCCAAGTCCCTGTGCCCCAGAATGGCTCTGATAGTCTCCAAATCGACGCCGCTCATGACTAGAAATGTTCCGCATAAGTGCCGGAGATCGTGGATTCTAAGCTTCCCTAAGCCGGGAAGCTTATTAAGGCCGGCCCGCTTTAAGGCCCGGTCAAAGCTCATGTGCATGTCCCTGGGTTTGCTTGAATCCCGTCTTGCGGGAAAGACCAAACCAACACGCTGGCCGCTGAGGTCCACTACCTTCTTGATCTTTTGATCTTCAGCAAGCTCACGCAAGATATCACCAGCAGCGAGGCTGAGAGGTATGGCACGGGCGCGGTGGGTTTTGGTCTCAGTCCCGACCAGAGAAATGAAGTTTCCTTCCAGATCGACCTGAGACCAGCGCAGACCTCTCAACTCCATCGACCGGCACCCTGTATGAAGGGCGAGTAGGACGAAGGGATACAACAGCTTCGTGGTAGCTTTGCGGCACTCTTCAAGAAGCCGTCTGATCTGCTCCTCGGAGAGAACAGGGCAGCGCCCTTCTGGGATTTTGGGTCTATTCACTTTGCGGACAGGATTATCAAGACCGTGGAATGACCATTCCTTCTGTGCGATCACGAACAGATTGGACAGTAAAGCCAGTTCAATCCTCACGCTGTTCGCAGAGACATGTTCAAGTCTCTTATCCCGATACGATGCCACCTTCTCCGGAGTAATTTGCAGCAAGCTCAGCTTCCCCATGCTTTTTTTTAGATAGGTGGCGGAGAGGTTCTCGCTTTTTTGAGTCTTGGGGCGCTTTCGGGGCGTGACTGCGGCCAAGTATCTGTCTAGAGCCTGGCTTAATGTGATTTGACTCGCTTCTTTGGAGTCTTTCCAGAGTCCGGCCTCCATTTGATGTTCAGTCTTCTTGGCCCACTTCTGCGCATCCGTCTTTCGGTCAAAGGTTTTGATTTGGGCAGGGTATCCTTTTTTTCTGACTTGCGCCTGCCAAACCGTCTTCCCTTTCGGCCCCGGCCTCTTCAGAATGCTTGCCATGATCAACCCCGAATGACTTTATTTTTGGGTAATTTCCTGCTGCACCCACGCTGCACTACAGTGCATCACAAACAAGTATAGTGCAGCAGATTTTGTCAGTAAAAAGGAGTAAAGTCAAGAACTAAACGGCAGGAAAGACGTTTAAGAGGAAAAATGTGTTCAACAAGCCACATCTTATTATATTACAACTCGTTAGTGTGCTACGTCTACTAACTCTTAATCAGTAGGTTTGGGGTTCGAGCCCCCGACGGCCCACCAGCAAATACCGAAGGTTAGCCGATTGAGGCTGGCCTTTTTTTGTAAGGATAACTTAGGGATAACCTGAGTGCGGAATTTCGGGGGAATTGCGGGGGATCTGACAGGCCTGACACCCTGCTGAATGAAGAGCGGGCACTATGCCTCTGACTTAAAAGGGAGTAACATGATCCTGGAGCAGCTCCTCTCCCCAAGGCCTCTGAACCAAAATCCTTTTGCCTCTCGAACCCATCCCTCGGTTTGCTTCCTCGGTGGCCGGAATTATTCACTTATCACGGCATGTAGAAAATCATCCTATCAACAGTTGTTTATAAATTAAGGCCGTCCTGGTGAATGTTAAAAAACGATTCAAGTGAGATTAGGGCCTTAAGTGAACTAATGAAATAACAGCTAGTTAACGGCTGGTCAGCATTGGCGCACTTTAGGGAAATCCAAGAGATTGTGACCCCGTACATAAGTTATCCACAGCCTTGCCCGCGAGTTATCCACAGAACCTGTGAATTGCTCGGCACACGGGCCGCGGGCGGGTTGCAGCGATACCAGTATCCACTCAGCCGCCCAGCAGGTGGTCAGCGCCAGGCAGGGCTGATTCAAGAGAGGATGTACCGGATGATCCGTAGCGGTTCTTTCAGCCGGGCAGAACTATGCGCTCTCCCCAAAAGAGAGGCCAGGTGTGTCGGCTGATTTTGCTCGGGATTCGAGTCTATCTTGTGACATCCTGCCGATCCTGCGCGAGGATGCAAGGTCCACATTTTCAGCAAGTTATGACATAATGACGACAGGTAACTGCGAGACCGATAATCACCTCAGGAGTGCCTAAATTATGACGGCCGAGTCTAAGATCATCGAGCAACTCACGGCTGAGATCCGAAATCTGCGTCAACAGGTCGCGGGATTGGAAGCCTGGAAAAGCCGGCATGAATGGATTCTGGAGGCCTACCAGCAATCCGAGTCTAAGTTTAGAAGCCTTGCTGAGAATTCGGTTGCTGGAGTTTGCATAATCCAAGATGGCATTTTCAAATACGCTAACAGCAAGATGGCGGGAATCTTCGGATACACCGTTGACGAACTGGTAACCAAGGTTGCCGCCAAGGCCCTCGTCTCGCACGAAGACTGGCCCATGGTTGAGGAAAATATCAGACAGCGAATTTGCGGAAAGACGGAGGCCATAGGTTACCAATTCAGTGGAATAAAGAAGGATGGACAGGTCATACATGTAGATGTTCAAGGCTCCTGCGTGGATCACGAAGGCGCCCCGGCTGTCATGGGTACTCTACTCGACATTACACAGCGGATAAGGACCGAGGCAGAGTTGGAGAAGGAGGCAAACAAATTTCGGGCGCTTTATGACTTGGCAGTGGCGATGACAGCCGACAATAACCTGAATGAAAACCTCTCGATGGTAGTGGAGCAGAGCAGGAAATTGCTTGGTTTCGACGCATCGTACATTGCCCTTCGCGACGAGCGGGCAGGCGATGTTTATATGCACACTCTGTCGGGCATCACTAGTGAGGCATTCAAGAGAATGAGGCTGCCATTCGGATCGGGACTGGGAGGAAAAGTCGCCGCGACAGGAAAGGGCTATGTGGTAAGTGACTATTTTCAGGAAGTGGAATCACCCGTACACGAGGTAGTCCGTGCCGAGGGGTTGATATCCGGCTTAGCTGTGCCAATCCAAATTGGCAGGGCGAACTTGGGCGTCCTTTACGGCTTTAACCGGGCCAAGACCTCCTTTTCCAGATCAGACCTTGACACTCTTTTTCTTATTGGGAATCTCGCTGCCGTAGAAATTACCCATAAGCGCCAAAAGATAGACCTGTTGAAAGCCCGTGACGAACTTGAGCAAAAGGTTCAGGACCGGACAGCTGAGCTATCAGCGGCTAACGAGCACTTGAAGCGAGAAATTATCGACCGTGAGAAAGCAGAGGAGGCATTGCGGGGAAGCGAAGCGATGCTGAAGAGCGTCTTATCCACCTCTCCAGTTGCAATAGGCTTGGCTGAAGACAGGATCATGAAGTGGGCGAATGAGGCCTGGCTGGAAATGTTCGGCTTTGAAAAAGAAAGTGAAGTTGTGGGGCAAAGCGCCAGAATGATTTATCCGTCCGACACAGAGTATGAACATGTCGGACAAGTCCTTTATGAAAGCTTGCAAACCGGACGAGTTACCTCCTCTGACGCAACGCTCAGGCGAAAAGACGGTTCCCTTTTTGACGGTCACCTCAGGATGAAAGCTCTTGGGCCCTCAGATTTGAATAGGGGTACGATCGCAGCCATTTCCGACATATCAGAAAGGAAACGCGTCGAACGAGCGCTGCGCGAGAGTGAACAGCGGTACCGTGCTCTGGTAGAGAATTCTTTGACAGGTATTTGCGTACATCAAGACGGGGTTCACGTTTATGTGAACGAGCGGTACGCCAAAGACCTTGGTTACTCAGCCGACGAACTGATCGGCAAACCGATGCTGGAAATTGTTGCTCCGCAGGATCGCAAAATGGTTGAGCAAATCTGGCTCGATAGGCTTGCGGGGAAGAAGGTTCCCAGCCAATACGAACTGAGGGCCCTGAGAAAGGACGGCAAGGTCAGATGGAGGGAAGTGTGGGCCACGGTGATAGAGCACAACGGAAACAAGGCAGTTCTTGCCAATATATTTGACATCACGAACCGGAAACACGCCGAAGATTCTTTGAAAGCGCTGTTGGATTTCCGTCAAACCTTGATCGATTCCATTCCCAATCCCGTGTTCTATAAAGACGTCAACCACAAGTATTTAGGCTGTAATGAAGCATTCGCTGCTCTAGTGGGCCGCTCAAAAGAAGACGTGGTGGGAAAGTCCGTCTATGAAGTTGTTCCCAAAGAATTGGCCGACCTGTGGAGCGAAAAGGATCAGGAATTGCTCGGCCACCCTGACGTCCAGGTTTTTGAATTTACTATGCGGACTCCCGACGGTGCGGAGCGGACATTGGTCAATCATAAAGCGCCTTTTTTTGATGGGGACGGCCGATTAGCCGGTTTGATCGGCGTAATGGTGGATATCACTGACCGTAAGAGTGTGGAGCGAGCCCTGAGAGCAAGTGAAGAGCGATACCGAGCTATCTTCAATAATGCTGCCGTAGGAATTTTTGTCACAGACAGGTACGGCAAGTTTGCCCAGGCAAATTCCGCTGCGTTAAAGACGCTGGGTTATATGCCACAAGAATTCCAGTCTGCTTCATTTTCTGACATTACCCATCCCGACGATGTGGAAATCTCCAGGAATAAGTTCGGAGCCCTGATCCGCGGTGAAGTAGACTCTTACAGAATCGAGAAGCGTTATATCCGGAAGGATGGTGAAATCGCCTGGGTGGACCTCTCCGTATCCGCGATTCCCGACGAAAAGGGAGTTTGCGTGGCCACATTCGGGATGATTGTGGATATAACCGAAAGGAAACGGGCAGGGAAAGAAAGGAAGAGTCTGAGGGAGCAACTCCTGCAAGCACAGAAGATGGAAGCCATCGGAACCCTCGCAGGCGGAATAGCTCATGACTTCAACAACATGCTGACCATAATCTTGGGGTACTCGGAGTTGATTCAATCGGACACGGACGAGCAAGACCCACGTTCGGCGGATCTCGCAAAAATAGTTCAGACGGCAAAGAAGGGAGCAGACCTGGTCCAACGGCTGCTCACGTTCAGCAGAAAGGCGGACATGGAGTCTGGCCCACTAGAGCTAAACGCTGAAATTGAACGCACTCGAAAACTCCTGGAACGGACGCTTCCCAAGATGATCGATATACGGTTGAATCTGGAAGCTAAGCTTGCACTCATCAACGCCGAC
>JBKQMK010000411.1:0-8581 GCA_052146735.1 Desulfomonilaceae bacterium
ACACCGGAATTTCGCTGGCACTTTGATATCCGTGCCAAGGCGACGCGCGCTGCTGCAAATCAGTCTACGCCGACCTATTTCAATGCGTAAATTCTGGACTGCACACAATGTTAGCTATCCGGTTCGCCTCCCTCATCTTCCATTCCCTGGACCCAAACAAGATTAGCCTTACTGATATGCGCGCCGACCAAAGAGGCACCGTCCAAATTGGCACCGGCCATATTGACGGCGTTTAGTATGGCCTCGAAAAGGTTTGCACCGGTCAGGTTCGCTCCGAACAGGTTCGCCTGGGTAAGATTGGATTCTGACAGATTGGCCATTGTCAGGCGTGCCCATCCCAAATCCGCGCTCCGTAAATTGGAATCCGAAAGGTCGGCTCCGGAAAGGTTGGCTTTCCTGAGGCTTGCGCCGTAGAGATCTGCGGAGCACATTACAGCGCCGGGAAGCCAGGCCTCGGTCAAATCACATGCCGACAGGTTGGCCTTCGAAAGATCTGCCAGAGCGAGCTTGGCTCCCGGCAGTTTTGCTTTGGCGAGATTTTCCCCCGCTAGGTGCGCTTCGGCCAAGTCCACTTCTAGAGCGACCGCTTCTTCAAGTAGAGCCGCTATTGACGGGGCGTCCCCGCTGAAAATTACTTCATCCGTGAAGCGGTTTTTGATCTCCAAGCCCATTTTAGCCTTTCAGTCATTTCTGCATAGACGCTACGTACCGAAATTGAAGTGCAAGGCTCTAATCTACCCTTCGGGCCTCCGGCTCAAGGACCAGCCTTTCCATTGTTGGCACCAATCTGAAAATACGCCGGATTGCGTTGCACGAACTATGGCCGCAAGAAGAGTCGTCATGTTGCTAACAAAGGAGGTCCCCTCCCCTTTGGAGCATACCTGCCCACCGGCACCCCGGTCAAACATAATCTTGACCGATTCGGAGCCATTTTTTTGCAAGGTGTTTACAACCGAGAAGTCCGAGAAGTAGCCTGACGGAATTACGATTGTAGTTTGGCTAAGTCCCTGGTTCAAGTGCGTGCACCGTCGTCACTTCTCACTCGATGCTCTCTTCCAATGGATTTTGACACTGGCGTCTGATAATGGTATTTCAAGCATAGAATCATGAGCAGTCAACACCCACGATCACCGGCCGGTTGCAACGAGCCGGAAAGCCGGATCACTGTAGTCATTCCCGCGTATAATGAAGAGGGAACTGTAGGGGAGGTAGTACGGGGAGTCAGGAAAAACCTTCCTGAGGCTAGAATCCTGGTGATTGACGATGGTTCTTCCGACTCGACCGCTGTGGCCGCGCGGGAAGCCGGCGCCGAAGTGATCTGCCACCCCCTTAACAAGGGCAACGGTGCCTCCGTTAAGACCGCGTTGCGTGCTATCAGCGGCGGTTTGGTAGCTATTCTTGACGGCGACGGACAGCATGACCCTGAAGATTTGCCGAAGCTCCTGAATCGGCTGGACACGTATGATCTGGTGGTGGGAGCACGTTCTTTCACCATGGAAGAGGGATCCATTTTGAGGAACACCGGCAACTTTGTGTTGCGCAGGCTAGCTTCGTTTCTTGCGGAACAGGACATTCCGGATTTGACTTCAGGCCTCAGGGCCTTTCGGCACCACATAGCGGCCAAGTTCATGCACATCTATCCGAACGGCTATTCTTTTCCTTCCACGAGTACATTGAGCTTTATAACCGCTGGTTACAACGTTAGTTTTTTGCCTATTAGGGCGCGGCGACGGCCTGCTCATACCGAAAGCAAGCTCCATCCTTTCCGTGACGGCTTTCGATTCATCATGTTTATTCTTCGTATAATAAGCATGGCAAATCCCAATAAGATTTTCTTTCCTGCCGGCTTAGCTCTGGTGCTTGCCGGGATTGCCCTTACTGTCCGAAACCTCATCCTTTTTGCCCAATTCTCAGGCGGGACCGTTTTGTTCTTGGCCGGCGGCATCAACATTATTTTCTTTGGCCTCATCCTGGACCAGTTCGCGCTGCTCCGGCTTCAGGATCGCAACTAAAAGCTCCCAGTAAGGCCCTCTTCATGTGCGGAATTTGCGGCATACTTCGGCTCGATCCCGGCGCCGGAGTGGAACGTCCCGAACTTGAGCGTATGAATCGGACCATGAGTCACCGTGGACCCGATGACGAAGGCTATTACGTGTCGGGACAGGTCGGCCTGGGCATGCGCAGACTCAGCATCATTGATCTCTCCGGAGGTCGCCAGCCTATAGCCAACGAAGACGAGACAATATGGACCGTCTTTAATGGGGAAATATATAACTACCCGGAATTGCGATCTGAACTTCTCGCAAAGGGGCATCATTTTCGAACCCGCTCGGACACGGAGGTCATTGTCCATCTTTATGAAGAGATGGGAGAGAATTGTGTCACTCGCCTGAACGGCATGTTCGCCTTTGCGCTCTGGGATTCCAATCGACACCGTCTTTTCCTGGCCCGGGATCGGCTCGGGATCAAACCGCTCTTCTACTCATACGAGCAAGGCCAAGCGTTTTATTTCGCTAGTGAAATCAAGGCGATCTTGACCACACCGGTAAGCAGAAGGCCCGATTACCAGGCGCTCCACGATTATCTCTCTCTCATGTACGTGCCCACGCCAGCGACGGCCTTCGCCGCGATCAGAAAGCTTCCACCCGCCTGTGTGCTCACGTGTTCGAAGAACGGCCTACATATCAGGGAGTACTGGGACATCCCGCTTCCGGCGAATGGTGAAGAGGAATCGGCAAGCAGTGATTATGAAGGAGAAATCCTCGAGTTGGTTGAAACCGCGATTCGCCGCCAGATGATCTCCGACGTTCCTCTCGGCGCCCTCCTAAGCGGTGGACTCGATTCCACTATGGTGGCCGCCGTGATGGCTCGCAAGCTCCAAATGCCGCTTCGGACCTTCACCATCGGCTTTGACCAAAAATCGTACGACGAATCGCCGGAAGCCAGGCTCGTTGCAGACACTCTTGGAACCGATCACCTGGAAGAAAAGGCCAACCCGGCGATGATCGCATCAATTCCTGAGCTTCTCAACTCATTCGACGAGCCGTTCGCGGACTATTCGGCGATTCCAACGTTCCTGGTTTCGCAACTCGCGGCACGTTATGTCAAGGTCGTTCTCACAGGGGACGGAGGGGATGAGGTCTTTGCCGGGTATCCGACACATGTGGCATACAGGGTCAGCCGCCTTTTCACCATTATCCCAAGATGGCTCAGAGAAGGGCTTATCAATCCGCTCGTAATGGCATTGCCTACTTCTATGGAGAGAATCAGCTTCGATTACAAGGCCAAGAGGTTCGTATCAGGGGCGGACCTTCCGCTGGAGCAAGGGCATTACTGGTGGAAAGTGATCTTCAGCGAAGAGGACAAGAAGGATCTCTGCAAACCGGATTGGCTGCAGATGGGGCTGATCGACAGCTTCCACGTGTTTGACAAGTATTTTCGCAAGACCGAACATGCCGATCCCCTCAACCGGCTCCTTTACGTGGATGCCAAGACCTTTCTTCTGGACGACAACCTGGCCAAAGTTGATCGCATGACAATGGCCAATTCTCTTGAGGCACGGGTGCCGCTTTTGGATCACGAACTCGTGGAGCGGGTGGCGCTTATACCGCCCCGGATCAAATCCAAAGGGCTCCAGACAAAGCGGCTCCTGCGCAGAGCAGCCCGGAATCTATTGCCGCCTAAGATTCGCAAGGGGAAGAAAAAGGGATTCACTCCTCCCCTACCCTTCTGGATCAGGCACGAACTAAGAGACTTCCTTGGCGAATTTTTTACCGCGGAGAGATTGAGAGCTACCGGCATGTTAAATGAAAACTATTGCCGCCGCTTGCTCGAAGAGCATCTCCAGGGGCGAAAGGACAACAACAGGCAGATCTGGACAATCTTGGGGCTGGTCTGTTGGTTGGAAAAGTATGGGAGCTGATTTGATGTATTTTAAAGAGAGGGGGAACGCGTGATGGCCACGAAACACAAAGTCCTGATTATGAGGTGCAACGATTATGACCCCGCGAAAATTGCGGGCATAATCAAGCAAGGGATGGAGGAGCTGGGCGTAAAGCCTTTCGGAAAGACCCTCCTCAAGCCGAATTGTGTCATCGCCCACTCCGAACTCTTTCCGCATGCTTTTACACGCAAAGAATTCCTCGAGGGCGCAATCGTGGCCACACGAGAGAAAGGAGAGGCCGTAACAGAACTCTCCGTGGGGGAGAGGTCCGGTATCACCGTCCCGACACGCTTCTGTTTCAGGAACGCGGGTTACATTGAAGTTCTCAAGAAGCATGGAATCAAGACATATTACCTCGATGAGGCCAAACAAGTCCCTGTGAAACTGTCTCGTAAGGGGCGCTTGCGGGATCTGATCTTCGTTCCGAAACCCATTATCGAGTCCGACTTTCTTATCAACTTGCCGAAATTCAAGGCGCATCCTTGGACCAGGCTGACGCTCAGCCTCAAGAATTTCATCGGCTTACAGGATGATCGACACAGATTGGTCGATCATAACAGCTTCCTCGAACATAAAATAGCCGACCTTCAGGAAGTTATTCAGCCGAGCTTCATAGCTATTGATGCCATAACAGCGGGACAGAAGATGATGCTGACGCCTACACCATTTTCAATGGGTGCCATAGTCATGGGCTTGAACTCATGCGCGGTCGACACGGTCGGCTGCCACATGGTCCATGTTGAGCCCCACGATTTGATTCATCTCCGTTTGGCGGCGGAAAGAGGCTACGGTCCGATGAGCCTCGATGAAATAGAAGTGAGTGGGGACTTCCCCCTGGAAGAGATGCGAGACAGAACCAAGACCTTCGAACTCTGCATGGAACACGTTGACAAGTACTTCGGTGAAGAGAGCAACCTGACCTGCACAGTTGGGACCTTCCCGGAGGATCATTCCAGAGACTATTGTTGGGGTGGTTGTCCCGGAGCCCTTCAGGAATCGATGCACATATTCAAGCAGTATTATCCTCACGTGCATCAGGAAATGAAAAAGGTGCGGTACGTGGTGGGAAAAGTGGATGGGCCGTTAAACCTGGCCCCTGACGAAAGAGTAATTTTCGCAGGAGATTGCACGAGCTGGGCAGGTGATATCAATGGCAACCAGGTGAAGGTTGCAGGTTGCTACAAAACCACCGCGGATGTTGATGCGAGCAAGACCAAGACCAATGACATGCTCTTGAAGATTTTCGGCTCTCTCATTCATTGTTTCAGGAATCGGTCATCGAGACACATTGAGGCAAAAGGATGCCCTGTCTCGGTCGCGGCTCATGTGAACTATTTATCGTCCTTCGGGAAAATCAAGAATGTGAATTTTGACCCTAGAAACCTTGTGCCTATCAATGTGACATATTGGCAGATGCGGGCGATGCGGTTTTTCAACCGTGTTTTCGGGTGATGCGGGATGCCGTGAAAGCGGCGTCCTTCAGGTTCAGATTGAAGCAGTCCTAGTTCCAAGGCACAGGCGGATGGAGAGCCAACCTAAAAAGAAGTGCGGTCTCAGTGGAATCGAAGCATCGGGAGTTATCATAATTGCATTGTCTTCTGTTTGGCTCTACGGTTTTCCGCCCGAAAGTGCAATGCAATGGGTGGACTGGTTTTGGGGTGGGGGTGTAATGGGTATGTTTTCGCCTGCCGAGATGTTACTCCTATTATGCGCAGTCGTATATTGGCGTCTCGTTCTTAGGCATCGCAGGTAGCGGGTCAAGAGGCAGGGCGGTCCGAAAACCATCTGCAATCAAAGTGAATTCCTATAAGCAAGAACCGTATCAGCTATGAGGGGAAAAGCTCACAAGCTGATACATGATTAAAGGGGGGGTGCTCTCCCACGCCCTGCTTGCCACAACTTGACCGATTGTTCGACACAGCTGAAGAGCAGATCCCGCACGCACCCGTAGCCGGTGAATCGTATGAGTCTGGATCTGAAGACGTCACCCTTCCTCAGCGGCTACTTGGTGCTGGATAGGCTGAGGCTCGAACCGTTCCACACGTATAGACGGCCCAGCGTTCATTTTCGATGCACCTGCTTGCCTGTTTTCGCCGGCCTGAACGCCCCATTTGAATTTGGAGTGGTCCGCTGACGGCGCGGCAGTGGGCCCGGCAGTCCTGCGGGGACCCACACCGGCCTGGGCGTGCGGCACGGAATCTTCGTTGCCGGATACGCTCGATGCCAGATCGAACCGTTTCAAATGGACCTGGCCGTCACTGACGCTGGTCTGCCGAACCTGAAGCCGCTCCACATCCAAATCTATTACCACCCGATAGGTGCGCTTTGCGTCTTTTTTGTCGGCCAATTCAACAAAGATCAGATCGTCCGTGACGCCCGCAGTCTTGACCACAACCTTCGAACTGTCTCCCTTTTGAGAGGCCGGAGCTGAAGCTACGGGTTTATGCTGGACCGGGTCCTTTTTCAACTGTGTGGTCGGTTTCGGTGCCGGCCTTGGTTGCCACGCGCCGGCCTTGACACCCAAGCTCACAAGGAGGCCGTTGGCCTGTCTGTCGATCTTGAACGATGGGACTGGATGATCGCCGAAATCCATAACGACTCGAGCACGCGAGTT
Organism: Desulfomonilaceae bacterium; assembly: GCA_052146735.1. GTDB lineage: Bacteria > Desulfobacterota > Desulfomonilia > Desulfomonilales > Desulfomonilaceae > CAWBBA01. The sequence goes on from JBKQMK010000411.1 coordinate 6,558, forward strand.
GGCATAGCCGACACGGATTTCATTCAAGGGATTCTGTCCGACATTGATTTTGGGAGGGATTTTCCCCAAACCCGTGGACTCCATGTCCAACACAAGTCTGTACGGCTTCTGGATCACAAAAGCCGAGTTCCTGCCGACGGGACCGTCGCACTTAATTGCTATCTGCTTGAGGTCCGGCGCCACCTGCACCGACGTGATGTTGGCCGGCTCCGCGGCCCACACCTGTCCGTAAGTGGCTATAAAAAACAAACAAAAGAGTGCCGGGGCACCATATCGTAAGAGTGACAATTTCATACTAACCCTCTCGTGCGCTGAGCGCATTGACCGCAGCGGGTGTTCCAAGCCGCCCTACTGAGTGCGATATCCCTGAGGCATTCCTGCGGCACTGTTGGCCACGGGAATCCTCATTGGTACATTACCACAGTTGAGATGATTATGTCAAAAGAAAACGTATTTATAATATGTTATATTAGTTTATTAAACCAAAGATTATTTTAATGAAAGGATTAACTTACAATCAGGGAAGATATGTAATTCATGGCGGGCTCTACCGCGAACTCCCCGTGCTTGGTACCGACGAGAGTTAATATGCTGGGTCAATACAATAATGCTAATTTGGCGGCGATTGGTGCTTGCCCGTAGGGGCACGGCATGCCCTGCCCCTACAAACAGGCGGATGGTCGGTTTCAGCCGTCGAAGACGGAAAAGGGCGTCGGGGTGTGAGGCGGTCCGCTCTATTTGATCTTCACGGCCTTGGCATACTCCCACAGGCCATGAATGTTGCAATACGAGGCGGCTAAGAGTTGCCCGGGCTTCTTGATCTTGAGCTTCGCCTTCACCGAATGATTCGTATACACAGGTCCGTTATTGGGCCCATCAACCGACTCTCCGTGAGCGGTAAACTCGAAATTCCCCACCTGATAGGCAAACTTCTCCCCCTCCGCTTTGAAAAAGAGTTGAATCCATCTGATGTGGTGTTCTGTGGTGTTGGGATGGGCCACATCTTTTCCCACTGATACAGCCACTTCAAACATCTCGTCGGCTGTGACTTCGTCCGGACATTCAATTACCGGAACATGTTTTTCGGTTTTCCAGTCAGCGGTCTGATACAATTCTCCAATCTTGCTCATGTTGCTGCTCCTCCTCCCGCGTGGTGTTTTGCATCCATCAATTCAATGAAACAATTATATCAGCGGCAATTTCTGCGTGCAATAGGTGCGCTTTACGAAGAACAGGAACATCTCCATCCGGATTAAGACAGATAATGGAGAGTGTAAAGCGTCGGGCAACAAGCGCCACGCTACGGCCCAATGTCGTTGAGCTTATCTAGCGCAACTTGCCTGCACTGAAAAGCGATTTTGACATCCTCATCATCGGGCATTAAACTAAAGTTGGAGGAGTCTTCGCCTTTCAAGATCGGAGGCCAAGGGGGGCTCTATAAATGCGGGAATTATATGCAGCAACATGGTTACGTAATTTATCAGCAAGCAAAAGGGGGAACGGAAATTGGAAAGCCAAGGAGAATATGAACGTAAAGTGGAAGCCGTGGTAGAGCAGTGTGATGATCAGATAGCGCAATTCAAAGCCGACTCGAAACAGGCCGGACCCGAACAGAGAGAAAAGTTCGATGAGGAGATAAGCGTTTTGATAGCGAACCGCGAAGCGCTGAGAAGGGGACTGGTGCGGGTGAGTCCGGAGGGAGAAGATCTGTGCTCGGCCTGTCCCGGAGACTAGGGTCGGGGGAGACGGCTGGGATTCGGCCGAGACTACCGGGCAGCCCCCCTTGATGAAATGCAAATGTTAATTTGCCACAAGGAAATCGTTACCGAGACGTAGCATAGGGATTCGTGTGACCACGAGTGTCGGTGGTATCTGATTTTGCACTCAACCCAATTTTCCAGAGTTTCGGCAAGAGCCAAGCTGGTGAAATCCTGAGAGAAGCATAATTCCTGTGGGGGGCCGAGATAGTGGCCCCTGAGACACGGCTTTGGATGTCGTCGTGTCGGCAGTTTGAATTGGCCGAT
>JBKQMK010000412.1:0-3702 GCA_052146735.1 Desulfomonilaceae bacterium
GCCAAGACTGCTGCTCCAAGAATTGCGACGGCGTGAACTTTCCCTCTCCCCTGATCGATTTACTCCGTCCAGACCAAAGGGTACTCTCGTAACTATGTGGATGCCCATACCGTGAAAAAGATTCCGAGCTGAGAAAATGACTTGCCCCCAATAATGTGTCCAGTGTCTGAGTCGGGTCTTACCGAATTGCGTGCCAGTGTGAACAGGTTGCGTTTCCCATCATCAGACGTTCCGATGTCTTTTTCTATGGCCGCTGTTTAGCATTGACTGACCCGCCTCTGCTGCCAAATTCCCAGCGTGCTCCTTTGATGTGCCCCCGACTGCATCTTCCCTTCTTCTCTATATTTGAGGGTCTAGTGGGAAAATCCTTGAGGGATATCCCTGATCAAAGAGAAAGGAGGCGTACCCGCATGAGAAAGGCTTTAACAATGAGTCTGGCGATCATCATAGAGGCAAGCCTGTTTGTGCTGGCCGAGCTTATCACAAGGAGGAGATGGAGAAATGGGAATTCTGATGGACTGCATAGTGGTCACTCTGGAGGCGATGCTGTGGCTCTACGTTATCCTGGAGCTGCTAATTCGGTGCATGCTTGGCGTGGGGTGATCCGCGGGCCCAAGCACAGGCGCTCTAAATCTTAGGATTAAACAGAAAACCAAGAAAGGAGGCTCACACAATGAGCACAAACGGAAATGGTCAGTTTTTGGAAAGCGAGCTGATCCATCGCAAGGTGAAAGTAGGTGATGAGTGGCAAACCAGGACTTTTCCAGTGGTCGGTGGCCGCCTGAGGATTCTCCACGAGAACAATGATCACCTGGGCATCCAGACTGAAATCATAAGGCTGGAAAATGATTTCGTAGTGGTCAAGGCTGCGGTGGAGAGCCAAAGGGGAAAGTTCAACGGCACGGGAACAGCATCGGGGCAAAGAGATGCAAAACTGGCAGACTCCCTGGTTGAACTGGCTGAGACACGGGCCATCGCTCGGGCGCTTCGCTTCAGCGGAATCGGAGTGGAATTCACAAGTTTTGAAGAAGTCACCCACGTGCCAGCCACTGAGCAAAATGGTGACAAAGCCTCTGCACCAGTGTTCTCCGAAGATAACGGCCATAACAAAAGCGAAAAATCAAATCCGTCAAGTGACGGCATTGATCCCACCAACAGGGGAGCAACCAGAGCGCCGAGTGGCGCTCCGGCTGAGACAGGATCAAAACCGCAACGTGGCGGCATTGGTCAGGCAACCCAAGCGCAATGCCGAGCGCTTTATGCCCTGACCAAACGGGCTCAGTACACAGAGCAGGACATTCAGTCCCTGCTTAGCCCTCTCAACGCTCCAACTTTCGGGGACCTTACCAGAGAAGATGCTTCTCGCCTCATCTCCTACCTGCAAACCGAAGTGGCTGCATAAGCCTACCAAGCAAACACAACCATAAACAACCAAAGGCGGGACGGGATAGGTTTGTCAGCGTTCCGCCAAATGAGAGGAGGAGAACTATGTACAGATTCGCTCGAATCTTTTGGAAATCCGTAGCGGAACAAAGCATCTTGAAGAAGAGAATCCGGAAGCTGAAGCAACAACGCAATCGCATGGCCAGGCGTTTGTATGGAAGGAGGGGGAGAAGATGAAAGCGTCTATGGAAAACCCGCACTTGTCATATTCACAGATCAACACGTATCTGACATGCAGTTTGAAATACAAATTTCATTACCTGGATCAGATTGAGCCGCCTTTTGTCAGCTCTGCTCTGGTTTTCGGCTCCTGCATACATGAAGCCGTGGGAGCCTTCTATCAGAGTTCTCTGGAAGGTGATCCTTTATCCCCGAGTCAGGTCCATGACGTTTACCGTCAGGCCTGGGAGAGCCAGTCCAAGGAGCAATCGATACGTTTCTTCAATGGTGACGCAGCAGAATCTCTCACGACAAAGGCAAAGCGGATGCTGGACGTGTTCCTTGAGGGATTCGATCCGACCGTCCAGATAATCGGAATCGAGGAACCCTTTGAAGTGGATCTTGGTAAGCGTATTCCTCCGCTGGTTGGATGGATTGATGCGGTAGAGCTGGCGCCTGACGGAACGGTCAGCGTCATTGATCTGAAAACAGCTTCCAAACGCTATTCAGATAATACCGTCCACTCCAATCTCCAATTGACTTGCTATTCATTGGGTTCCCAAACCCTCGGGTTTAACGGAGATACCCGCTTCCGGCTGGACGTGCTCCTGAAGACTCAAAATCCAGAGCTGATACGGTATGAGACCACCCGCAACGAAGCGGATCGCGAACGTTTTGTGAAGCTCGTCAAGAGTGTATGGCAGGGAATCAAGAAGGAAATCTTCTTTCCCAAAGCGGATTGGCAATGTGGTCAATGTCCATTTCTTGATAACTGCAAGGACTGGTAGGCCCCGCCAGCAAAATCAACTGCAATCAAGAAGTGGCCTGACCCCCAAAAACTGGTCCAGGTTCTAAGTTAGTATAGAGTAAGACCTGGGCTAAATATGGAGGTCAGAATGAAACGGAATCGTTTTACAGTGGAACAGATCATCAGGATGCTTCGGGAGGCTGAGGTTCATCTCTCTCAGGGGAAGAGCGTCAAGCTAGTGAGCCGAGATTTGGGGATTACCGAGCAGACCTATTACCGCTGGAGGAAAGAATATGGCGGTATGAAGGTATCCCAGGCCAGGCGTTTGAAGGAGGTTGAACAGGAGAATGCTCGATTAAAGCGAGCGGTTGCCGATTTGACTCTGGACAAGCTTATTTTGAGAGAGGCGCTTGAGGGAAACTACTAAGCCCCGAGCGGCGTAGAAGATGCGTTTTCCACCTACGCAAGGAGTTGCGAGTATCGGAGAGGCGTGCGTGTCAGGTAGTGAGCCAGCCGAGGTCGACTCAGAGGTTCGTACGCGAACGGACAGAGGCCGAAGAGAGACTCCGAGACGAGATTGTGAAGCTTGCCAAAGCCTATGGGCGCTACGGCTATCGCAGGATTACCGCATTGCTCAGACGAGATGGTTGGCGGGTCAATCATAAGCGGGTGGAACGCATCTGGCGCCAGGAGGGGCTGAAGATTCCTAAGAAGCAGCCCAAACGAGGACGTCTCTGGCTCAACGATGGGTCTTGTGTCAGGCTCAGGCCCACCCATCGCCACCATGTCTGGTCCTATGATTTCGTGGCAGACCGCACTCACGACGGTCGTCCAATCAAGATACTGACGGTTATCGATGAATTCAGTCGAGAGAGCCTCGCCATTGTGGTTGAGCGACAACTGGGCGCCGATGACGTGCTCCATTGCCTAACGGACCTCTTCGTGACCCACGGTCCACCTGAGCACATCAGATCAGATAACGGTTCGGAATTCACCGCCAAGGCGGTGCGTCAATGGCTGGAAAACACAGGGGTACGAACCCTGTATATTGAACCCGGCAGCCCCTGGGAAAACGGCTACTGCGAAAGCTTCAACGGCAAACTCAGAGACGAATTACTGGATCGAGAGATCTTCTACACCCTCAGGGAGGCCCAAGTGCTCATCGAACGCTGGCGAATGGAATACAACACCTTCAGACCTCACAGCTCATTGAACTACCGCCCGCCTGCTCCTGAGGCCATACTCACAACGTGGATCCTCCATGCTCCACCAGGAGATCCTTTCCCTATCCCAGGAGGTCATGGTACTATACCTCTAACTTAACAAGTGGTACATAATACGGGGGCAGGCCA
>JBKQMK010000413.1:0-8183 GCA_052146735.1 Desulfomonilaceae bacterium
GAATGTCGGATGGGAAGGCCAATCTGCATCAGGGGGCCATAGGTGTGGGAATCGACATTGCCACAGGAACTACTCTAGCCGCGGTTTTGGGAAACGAGATAGTGACCGATCATCCGGACACGGGGCAGCCTGTCACCGGCCTGACCATTCCGCAGTGGGACGACCTGCTGAATCTGTCCGCACGGTGCTTTGACCTTACAGGCCTAGGATATCAGGGTGTGGACATCGTTCTGGACAAGGACAGGGGGCCTCTCATTCTGGAACTGAATGCTCGTCCGGGCCTGAATATTCAGATAGCAAACAACGCGGGCCTTTTATTGAGGCTGAGATTGGTAGAACAGTGCCACTCTGAATTAGAAACCGTTGAGCAGCGAGTGGCATTCGCGAAAAAACATTTCGGCGCGGCTGGCATGCCGTCAGGTTGAGGTCGGGAGGCCGAATAGCCCGGCAATATGGCGGTTGCGGAAAGTTTTGTCCTAATTGATTGTGCCGGGGTGGAATCAGGGGCACGATTCTTGGCGATTGCCATGTCGCAGCCCCCGCGCAGAACGCGGGATTACCTGTCATTCAAAATTGACGGTCGGCAAGCCCACGCCACCGGGGATTGCTTGGGGCGCGGCACCTTCCCCATGACAGTTTTGAACTTTCGTGTTGCCGATTTCGGGATCAAGCGGTCATTACTGTTGAGACCGGGTATGAGTTCGTGAAGGATGCTTCAAACCCCTTGAGTTGCCGAAGGAATAGAATATTATCATTCCAGATTCTTCCGGGTTATTCCGCCTGTGGGCGGAGTATACGGTCGAACGCGGCCGAGTTCGACTCTATTGAGGTTTCCTTGGGCCTTACCACGGGCTTGCAGCACGGCTGGCACGTGGGAATTTGAGGCCGGTTTCCTAACAGTTGCAGCAACCCGTGTCCCTGCAGCCACCGGCACACGCATTTTGCGAGGGCCGATCTTCTTACCCTGGGCAGACGGTTTAGCCCAACTCGACATTTTCTCAGCAAGGCGTTCACTTCCGTCACGGCCTCCCCCAACCGGATAAACATTCGCCCCGTTGAAGCCAAGTTGCTGGAAGTCAACTCCTAGGTCAATCCGATAGACCCGCTGGGGCTCGGTGCGCTTTGACACCTTCAAAACAATCGTCCCATTAACCTCCTCCACAGATTTTATGAGAAGTTCAGAACCGGCAGCATGAGCAACAGCTTGGGCGTTTTGAGGAGTGGCGGAAATGGGACGTTGGGCAGGCGCTTTCTCGTGCTCTGCATTGCCCTGGATTCGCGGCTGAGGCTGCCATTCTCCCAGGAGAACAATAAGGTAGTTGTCCATCTGACAGACCCTGTGATCGGGCACCGGCACGGCGCCGAAATCCAGCGCCACCTGCGCGCCGGCATTGGTTTTGGCGATTCGGACATGCATAGCCGAGTTCTTGTCCACTCCGATGATCCGCGGCTCCGGCCCCACGCCGGCGGCTGGAATGTCTATTACCAATCTCGAAGGATGGGCCATGACTGCAGACGTGTGTCCGCCAATTCGCCCATCTAACTTTATGGCTACGCGCCGTAAATCAGGGGAGACGCTAACCTCGGCGACTGCATTGGAGGCCAACACACTGGAATTACAAATTATAGTTGAAACGGCGCATACCACAAATACTATCGGAATGAGGACTTTGATCCGGAGAATCATGGCAACCTCCCATGAGCGGGAACTTCCAAAAGAGAGTCAAGCTTACCGCCATACTATCACAGAGGGAGATTCCAAGTCCACTAATTACGTAAATACAACATATTATGATCAAAATATAATGTAAAATAGAGAATTATCAGCCCCCCGGTCCGGTCGGTTGTTCCACAGAGCCCCTGGAAGGCGGTTCCATTATCTCACAGGCCCTGCCGGGCTCTTCTTCTGTTAAGTGCTGCTGGAGACGGGCTGCAGGAATCCTTTTGAGTACAAGGAAGGGTTCGAGTTTTTCCGATTCTTTGTTCCAGATGTACTGTTTCAGTTCAAAAATGCCTTCGCCTCGTTCGTAGAAAATGACCCACCATTCATGTTCCTTGACGGCATAGCAGATCTTTATTTTCTTCACCTCGGGAGAGGCCTTCGCCATTTCAACCGCCGCATCTCTAACTTTCTGATCTTCCCATTCCTGTTTTGGAGGTCCGCTTTGCCCACCAGGTGGTTGAGATAGCTCATCCGGCCTTGGCTGCTCTTCGTTTAGCCTCGGCTTCTCCTGGAAAGGGTTCTCAGTGTTCGGTGCCGGCATCTGCATGACGTGCTCCGGTTTAGCAGAAGCATCCTCCGAAGTCTTCGCGGCCAGTGGAGCCGGCGTGGCGCCTTGGGGGATAGTGGGTTTGATCAGAGAACCGCTTCCAGTCCTAAGTTCCGATTGAGAGGCGGTCGGGTTCTGGAACGGCCCGCCGGGCCCTCTCATAGCTTCCTGGGATGGAACTATGCATCCTGAACCGAACAGCGCCACAGTCCATAATAGGCCTGTCAGGAGAACCCCACGCCTCATGAAGTTTCTGCTTACCTCATTTCTATGCGGCTATGCGTGACCGGCCTGCCAAAGGGGAAGCCTATTAACAGCCACGGGCCCCCACGCTCAGGGGGTATACTTAGTCTGATTTTCCTGCGGTGACCAGAGAAAAATGGGTGGTACCGGTTTGCTTTCAGGGGAAGGTCTATCGGGGTGGCCCCTGTTGCAAAAATTTCGCTCGCTTTGGATTCAGAGGGTCCTCAAAAACCTTCTGCTTGAATGTAGATTCTGTGAGCGTCAGGATTTTTGCTCGCAGCGGTAGCCGAGGGACCGCAACCCGGGGGGGGCGTCTGTGGAAGAGCTTTGGGAATCGGGCCTCGATCCAGACCGAACTGGTTGGCGACGGCATCAAAAACGTACCTGAGAAGTCCGAACGCATGGGATGAGGCCGGAAAACTCAGCATCACTGCCAAAATCCCTATCAATATTTTAGTTTTCATGATTAACTTTCCACCATTATTTTAGAGTATTAATTATAATTTTTCATCTAAAATGTCAACGATAATCTGTCAATGGCCGTGTCCCACCGTGCCGCAGACGACCGGTCCCCGGAGTTTGGCTGATTTCCGTGGCACGGGCGCGCATGGCGGGGGACAGTACGGAGGGGGCGGAGGCCCGTACGTGAGATAATGGGGAGGAATGCGACAAGGAAACGTCGGAGCCACACACAAGAAGTACCAGGCCCCATGCTCTTTCATGCCCATCAGGGTAGTGTCCAATGGAGGCGTAGAGGCGCCCCCTGTACCGCCGCCATATGATGAGGCGCACAATTGCAGGAGAACGGTAATGGTAATCAAAACTACAGTGAGAGCCTTCATTTCGTCACCATGTTATAATTTCAGTGTGATATGAGTCTATTATATCAAAAAAAGAACTTGTTTTCAAGCATATATCTCCTTGGCACCAAAATATCAGGGAAACCGCACACATGCCGGTTCACTTCAGAAAATGTCCTCTGCCGTGAGATCACCTGTGGCCGTTAAATCTCGGATGATTTGCAATGCGCTGTCAGCCAGGGCTTGTTGCAAAATTCTTGAACTATTTTCCCGACCCGTTTCGGACGCTGCTCCACATGTGATAAACTCCCGTCATTTCAACCGGTAGAGCCCCGATCCCGCATCTAGCGGGATGTCCCTACTTGGCTTGCACGGCGCCGATTGTCCGGAGGTTTGTAACCGCCGCTGATCTGTCCCGTCTGGACACTAACGTTTGACGAATCGATTACAGGGAGCACTCATGGAATGGCCGTTGTTCGTGGCTAAGAGCCTTATTGGGAGCACTCTCAACCCCATATGCATATCGCTCTTGCTTTGTCTGACCGGCGCAACGCTGTGGATTCTCAGGCCGCGGAGACATATCGGTTTCGTCCTGGTGTTGAGTTCGTCATTATTGTTGCTGGTCATGTCCCTGCCTTTGACCGGCTCTCTGCTGCTGAGCTCACTCGAACTCAAAGCGGGAGAGTACGCGGAGCCGGGAGAACTTTCGCGCAGCGGCGTAAAGTGGATCGTGGTTCTCGGAGGGGACCTTCGAGGAGGGGAATTATCGCCGGCAGATCGTGTGGCCTGTAGTTCGCTCGTGCGGGTGATGGAAGGAATACGTTTGTGGAAAGGCATGCCTGACAGCAAGCTGGTGCTTTCCGGGGGGACCTTCTCCTCGCGAAAGATGCCCACGGGCCTTGGAATGGCGTTGTTAGCGCGGGAATTAGGTGTGCCTCAAGACGCGATTGTCCTGGAGAGCCGTTCCTGGGATACTGACGACGAGGCACGGCTTCTGAAACGCGTCCTGGGGGAAAATAGGTTCGCGTTGGTAACCTCCGCCTACCACATGAGGCGATCGGTCTTGAATTTCAAGCGAATGGGTCTGGATCCGATCCCCGCGCCAGCGGATTTTATGACCAAGGCGGGCTTCCAACTAGATGTCGGCAGCTTCCTGCCGTCACCAAAGGCCCTGGATTTGTCCCAAACAGCGATCCACGAGTACCTAGGGACCTCGTGGCTGTCGCTAAAAGGCCTGTTTTCGACTCATTAGTTGGGCAGCAAGATTATAGTAAATGCCAGAAGTTATCTCTGGTTGAATCCCAATGAATTTCTTTGTGGTTTCCCCTCTTGTATATTGGGCCAAGCAGTACTGGAGGTTCCAACTTGACGTACTTCTTGGAGGGAGAAGGTTAGGAGGAGGGTGATTCCACCCCTGTCATTCGGCAATCGCTACAATCGTTAAAATCGGCCGTAGGCTACATCATTCGGAGGAAAGGGCCGAGCACCGAGCGTTCAACACGGTGCTAACCTCAGTCAGTTTTTGGTTTGCTTCGTCCAACTCTTGTTTTTCGGTTTCCGAAAGTCCGGAAAACAAGCTGTGTTCTCTTTTTTTGAGCGCATTGACTTTGCGCAACAATTGAACCAACGTCATCCTCAGATCAGCGCAGCTTGCAGTGACGTAATCTCCTGTCCTGCCTTTTATCGCTCGGAGTGTCCTGGGAGGCTCTTGCTTCTCGCCCGACCGGCTGTCTGGGGCTATGGGGGCTCGACGTATTCGGTCCTTCAGTTCATCCGCGCTGTAGGCCAAGCGAGTCAGGGGAGGATCTTGAGTCGCCGCCGGGCATCCGTCCTGCGCGGCCGCACTACCCCTGGGCGCTTGGGTCCCAAGCTCAAGGAACTTTTGTTCCATCCCGTCTGAATGGCTGGCCGCCCCGGGCACGCTTTCCATACACCAGAGTAGGAGCGTCGCCACGATTAGCGGCTTCCAGCAGTGAATGCAGCGATCTGTCATAGGAACCGGCTCTGTTTTCGGGTTGTCCCTCGTCATATTTCTTGGGTCCGCCCTCTTCCGCAGACCATATCACAAGCGCGGTCAAATCATAAGGCTTTTGATATAAATAATTATAATAATTGGTACTGTTTCCGTAGATTTTAGGTAAGGGTGGGTTTCAAACCCGCCCTTACGGGCAATGCTTGCCCACGGGGAAATTGAGGATGGGAGAGGGTTTCCCTGTACTAGAGCCATCTACGTAGATAAGGGAGCAGCCGACAAAGGAAGAGTCTATCCTTAAAATATGGTGGAATTATGGCGGGTTGCATTTAAGTGAGAAAAAAGAGAATGGCCGCCAGATTTGTCTGTTTACAATTATCCATCAATTATGATATGATAGCTCAAGTTATCGATGTTATGTTTTAATCAAGGTTGTTATTTTGCTGACTTTACTAGATATATTTTATAAAAGGAGATTAGCCGCCCTCTGTCTCCTGGGCCTCATGCTTGGAGGGTGTATCGGCTTGATTCCTTCTCCTTTCAGACCTTCCCCCGGACCACAGAAGGCCCCGCAGGCCGAGGACCTTGCCGAAGCATTTGACATCGTGTGCAGAAACTATCGCCTCGGGCCTGATGACCAGATCGGCGTTCTCTTTCAGACCGAATGGAACATCCCTCTGGGGACCTACAAACTCGATACGCTCGATTCAATTTCCATCAAGTTCATCCTTGATCCCCAGCTCAATGAGACTGTGACTATCCGGCCTGACGGCATGATCACTCTCCAGGCCATTGGGGAGGTCCAAGCCGTAGGCCTGACTCCGGACCAACTCGCCCAACGGATCGAACAGAAGTTTCTGGAAGCTCACATATTCAGTAAGGATGAAACTCGGGGACAGCTAAAAAATTACCGGCTGGTAACGGTTCACGTGAACACCTTCTACGAAAAGGTCAAGAAGCTGACAGATTCGCTGACAACCCTCGTCGGCGGCAGCCAGACCGCGCTTACCATCAAGCCTGACGGGACCATCGACCTCCCTCTGATCAACGAAAGGGTTATGTGCGCAGGACATACGGTCAGGGAGGTTGAAAACACCGTCAACAGGCTGTACAGGTCCGGACCGCTCGAACACGTGGTAGCCTCGGTTTCCCTGGGCTCAGCCAAGTCGCGCAAGTTCTATGTGCTCGGCGAAGTCGGGAACCAGGGGGCCATCGTCTATACTCAGCCCATCACGGCCCTGCATGCTCTGGCCATGGCAGGGGGCCCCAACCCCGCTACCGCGGACCTTACGAGCGTGATCCTCATATCCAAGAACATTTACGGCAAACCCATCGGCCGGCGTTTGGACTTAAAAAGAATTCTTGATGTGGGAGACTTGGGTTCCAACATCATGATCAAGCCGTATGATGTGATTTACGTTCCAAAGACTTACATCGCCGACCTCAACCTTTTTATAAACCAGTACCTTAATGCGATCACCAGCATCAAGGCATTTGCCGACAACCTGCGAGGCACTTGACGAACAGTTACCGCCGACCGACTGTTCCGATCACTCGAAGATATCACGGCGACTTTGGCGCAAAAATTCAATCACTTCCCGAGTGGACTGCCCTTTTCTGAGGGTATCGATTCGCGACCGTTCATTTACTGGTAGGGAAAGAGCTTCTCGCCGAACTGTAATTGCGAGAGCGGAGCCCCAAGCAATCCCCAACCGGGCATCAACGCATGAACCCCCGCACGCTCAGGCCAGTTCTTTTCGGTATGGCGCTCTTATTCTGGGTCGCTCTGATCATGCGCGTGGCCTTGAGTAGTGAGCCCAGTCAATGGGACGTCGAGGTTTACTACTACTCTGCAAAGGCCTTTTCTCTTGGCCTGAATCCTTACGATCCGTCCAATGTATGTGCAGTCGCCGGAAAGTGGGAGCCCGAGTGTTTGTACCTACCGTACTATCCACTTTCCGTTTTTCTGTTAAAGCCCTTTGCGCTGCTTTCGTTTGAACAGGCCAAGCTCGTATTTTTCCTTCTTAAATGTACTGCATTCTTTTACCTGTTGTTTCTGTGGCAGGTCAAGTTCATGGATGGGTCTCCAGATCCTGTGTTTTTAGTCTTTTGTCTACTAGGATTTAACGCAGCCCTATTTTTGGATTGGCGGTCCGGGAACGTTTCACTGCTTGAGCAGGCCCTCATTTGGACCGGTTTTCTTGCCTTCGTAAGAGGTAAAATCACACTCTTCTGTGCATTCATCGGACTAGCAGCCATATTCAAGCTCACGCCACTATTGTTTGGCGGTCTCCTCCTGCTCCACCAAGGTCCGATAAACAAACGCCCCATTTTTATCATGATCGCAGGTTTCTTGGTCGCTTCCTCGATTGTTCTGAGCATACCCCGATTTCTTTTCGGGGTTTCTTGCGAATTCATTGTTTCAGGCCAAGGGTAGGTTTTCTGGAGTACTAAATCCCTCGATACTCTCGCTCGTGAAAATGGTGTCACAGAGAGTGGAGGTTGTAGTAGGAATACCGGTCCCTAAACCGTTTCAAGGAGGTGTGTACTTGGCCGCAGTGATTGTCGTGGTCGTTTCGAGTTGGCGTGCGTTTCTCAAGCTTGATATGAGTACGGTAGACGGAAGAAAAACCGCCGTATGCCTCGCCTGTCTGGTTTATGCTCTGGTGCAGCCGCGGTTTCAAGATTACCAATGGGTCATTCTTCTGGTCCCTACTTATTTCGCCATGCTGCGGGTTGAGTTCGTTCGGACTTTCCCCATACTATTTTTTATCTGCTGTCTTTCAGGAGCTAACCACCGCTTGCCCGCATCCGATTTCTTTTTCTACGCATTCTGGAATCACTATCCACTGGTGGTGGCGGTGATCGTGTGGATCATATATTTGAAATATTTGGAGG
>JBKQMK010000414.1:0-6495 GCA_052146735.1 Desulfomonilaceae bacterium
TATCATGAAGCTCCCGGCAGCCCGTACAGCGCGCCCGAACTTTACAAGGAGTATCCATACATCCTCGTTTCAGGAAGGCGAATACCTGGTTTTTTCTGCTCTGAAGGGCGCCAAATCCCGGTCCTCAGAGAGCTTCATAAAGACCCCGTTGTTGAGATCCATCCGGAAACGGCTCGGAAAGAGGGTATCAAAGAAGGAGATTGGGTCTTCATTGAATCTTCCAGAGGCAAGATCCGACAGCGGGCCAAACTGTTCGCGGGCATGGACCCTCGCATCATCTTTGCAGAGCACGGCTGGTGGTTGCCGGAGTGCGAGGACCTGCAACGCTCATGGCAGGAATCCAACATTAACATGCTTACGGATAACAATTATGAGAACTGCGACCCTGCGATGGGCGGAACCGCTATCAGAACATTTCTTTGCAGGATTCATCCGGAGTCACCCGGAGGGAGGTTGGAAGAGTGAGCAAGTACGGTCTTGTCATAGATAATGAGGCTTGCTGGGGATGCAGGACCTGTGAGGCTGCCTGTAGCCAGGAATTTGATTTCAAGGCCAAGTTCTTGCTGGCGACTGAAGAGGGTCCCTCGCTAGGCGACGGCATGGTCGATTACATGTATCGTGTCAAAGTGTGTCAACATTGCGACGACCCCCCATGCGCTGAAGCCTGCCCGGAACAAGCTATCTCGAAGAGAGAAGACGGCATTGTAATACTCGACTACGACACATGCACAGGATGTCAGAGCTGCATCGAAGCCTGTCCGTACGGTGCCATAGGCTTCGACGAGGCCAAACAAACAGCCCTAAAGTGCAACCTATGTTACCACCGGGTAGACCAAGGGCTTATTCCCGCTTGCGCGGACAATGTGTGTCTGGCGCACTGCATCTATTTTGGTGACCCGGTCTCAATTGCGAAGGAGATCGAGAGCAAGATACTGAAGAGGCAAACGAAATAACAGCTCAGAGTCAAGCTGGCGGTAGCCGACTCCCTTTGACAGTTCATATTGCTTGGGTCCCACCTTTGGTCAATGAGAATCCAGAGCTTCGCGAACTGACTGAACCAGTTGTCTGATATCATAGGGCTTGTTCACGAATCCCCTTGCTCCGCTCGCCAAAATATCTTTTGTGGCTCCATCAGGGGAATATCCGCTGGCTATCAGCACCCTTGCTTGCGAATTGACTTTGAGAATCTCATCAAGACACTGTTTGCCGTCCATCACCGGCATGATGAGATCAAGTATAACCAATGAGATTTCGTCCTTTTTTTGCTTATAAATTTCAAGAGCTTCCCGCCCGTTGGATGCCGCAAGGACCCTGTACCCCGTTTTTTCCAGTATTCTTTCGCCAAGGGACCTCACAAGCACCTCGTCGTCCGCCAACAGGATTGTGCCGCGCCCCAATGCCGAAAACTCGACGGATGTTGGCACATCCGGTTCGGCTTCGATTTGATGCGCCGGTAAGTATATTTTGAATGCAGTTCCCGCTCCGGCTTCACTATCAACGGCAATGTGCCCGCCGTGGCCCTTCACTATGCCGTAAACCATCGCCAGTCCCAACCCCGTCCCCTGACCAGGTTTTTTCGTTGTGTAGAACGGTTCGAATATACGATCCGATGAGGCTCCGTCAATTCCGGTCCCTGTGTCCCTGACTGTAAGCAGGGCGTGCAACCCTTTGGAGGCTTCGATATGAGTGCTGCAATACTCATTATCCAGCACTACCGCCCTGGTTTCGATTGTCAGGCTGCCGCCATCCGGCATTGCGTCTCTGGCATTTACTGCTAGGTTCATCAGAATTTGGTCTATTTGTGCCGGATCGGCATTAACCGTTGGAAGATCGGGAGCAAGATCTATTTGGACTTCTATGGTCCTGGGAAGCAACCTGGAAAGCATCTTCCGGAGTTGCGGAACCTGCTTGTTGAGGTTGATGGGCCAAAACTTTGTCTCCGTCTTACGACCGAAAGCAAGAATCTGCTGAACCATGTCGCCCGCACTTCGTCCAGCATGAATTACCTTTTTCAGATCTTCGTAATCCCTGTCCCGTTCGTTCTTATCGGATATAATCAGTTCGGAGTACCCAAGTATCACTGTTAGGAGGTTATTGAAATCGTGAGCGATGCCACCGGCCAGAGTGCCAATGGCTTCCATTTTCTGTGCTTGGAGGAGTTGTTGCTCAAGCCGCTTGCGATCTGTAATGTCTCGAATAATGCCCTGGTATCCGAGGATCGTGCCGTTCTCGTCAAGACGCAAAGTCGAGGTGATCTGGCAATCGATCCCCGTGCCGTCCTTTTTCTTAAGCTTGACTTCATAGTCTACTACCGATCCGTTTCTTTCTATTGTCTCCCGGAAACGTGTTCGGTCGGCAGGGTCACGGTACGCTTTGGCAACGTTCCAATGCCTGGCCTCTTCTCTTGTAAGGCCGAAGAGATCGAAGAAAGCTTGATTAGCCTCATCCAGCACGCCGTCCCGAGCGCACAAGTAGACCCCGTCTCGCGATTCGTCGAAGAGGTTTCTGTAGCGTTGCTCACTCTCGCGAAGCGCCTCCTCGGTTCGTTTACGCTCGGTGATGTCCGCTATTACTCCCACCGCTTCCCGAGGCTTTCCTCCTCCGTCCCGAATGGGAGAAACTGAAAGGTCTGCCCAGATGAAGCTTCTATCTTTCTTGACATAACGTCTCTCAACTCTGTACGGACCGTCAAGCTCTCGCATAAGAGCATCGAAGTCTTGGCAGGCGCTTGCTCGATCGTCAGGATGGATTATGTCAGTGAGAACAAGCTGTCGCAGTTCTTGTTCCGTATAGCCCAACATCTTGAGTAATGCAGGATTTGCCTGCGCAAGTCTCATCTCACGGTCCACCACGTTGATCCCAATCCCTGCGTTGTCGAAAACGGCCCGGTATTGTTCCTCACTCTCCTTTAACGCCTGCTCTGCTCGTTTTCGTTCGGTTACGTCATTGATCACGGAGAATAAAAGCGTCCTTCCATCAATAGAAATCGGACCGGTACACACTTCAACACCGCGGACCTCTCCGCTCGCTAGGCGATGCTGGAAATCAAAGTACTTGCGTTGCTGAGACTTAGCCTCTTGCATTCTTTGGTTTAATTGCTCAAGGGAAAGCATATTAATTTCGCTAAGGTGCTTTTGCTTCAATTCTGCTCTATCATAACCGTAGAAGGCACAGGCTCCAGGACTCGCATCTTCTATTCTACCGGTCTCCGGATCTAGGATGAGCATCACCACATGGTTACTTTCAAAGACCGCCCTAAAGCGCTGTTCACTCTCTCTTAGCG
Source organism: Desulfomonilaceae bacterium (assembly GCA_052146735.1). Taxonomy (GTDB): domain Bacteria; phylum Desulfobacterota; class Desulfomonilia; order Desulfomonilales; family Desulfomonilaceae; genus CAWBBA01. Next base: position 3,284 of record JBKQMK010000414.1, read on the forward strand.
CCCTTTCGGCTTCCCTGCGTTCCGTGATGTCCTCGATAACCTCGGTGAATCCAGTTGCCACTCCATCCTGTCCAAACATTGGAAAGGCGCGAATACGCACAACGACTCCGGTCCCATCATCTCTCACGCCTTCTCTTTCGGCCTCCGCGGGATGCCCGGTGGCCATAGCTCGCTCTCCCGGACAATGCTCGCAAACAGTTTCGCGCTTTTCAAATTCCTGGAAGCATTTCTTACCTCTGAACTCGGAGACAGGTTTATCAAACCATTTGCCAACTACGGGATTAGACACGATTATATTGTGCTCCGAATCTATTAATGAGATGCCGACACCAACATTTTCCACGAGAGTTCGATAGCGTTCTTCGCTTGTTTGCAAAGCCTCCTCAGCCTGTTTGCGCTGAGTGATGTCTTGAGAAATGCCCAGCAGATAAGAAGGTTGTCCCGCTTTATCATAGACAGGCACTTTGCTTGTGTGGAGAATTCTCGTGCCAAAACTCTTGCTGAGGATCGGTTCCTCGGGGATATCAACGATAGCTCCTGATGCAAAGCTTTCGCTATCCTTCTCCCAAAAGAAATCCGCTTGTTCCTTGGGAAAGAAATCATAGTCGGTTTTGCCTATAACCTGCTCCTTGGTAACTCCGAAAAGCGTTTCGCTTGCTTTATTCCACAAAATAAACTGCCCGTCTTTAGCAGATTTTGCGAAAACGGGGATCGGGAGGTTGTCAACTAACATATTCAGGAATTCTTCCGCCCCCTTGATCTGTTCCTCCGCCCTCTTGCGCTCGGAAATCTCCAGTACAAGCTTTTCGTTCACTTCTTTTAGGGTACGGTCCGTTCCTCGACACGCTGCTCAAGCTCATTCTTGGCCTTCTCCAGAGCTTCCTCTGATTGCTTGCGCTCAAGCACGGTGCCTATGCTGGCTCCTATTCCTTCAAGAAAACTGATCATATCGGGTGTGAAACAATTCTTGCGGGAATCGTTCAGTTGCAGTAGGCCGATGATGTCACGGTCCGACCGCAAGGGTATGAGCGCAACAGATTCGTACCCCTCTCCGTTGCATCGATTTCGGGTACGAGCCTGTCGATCTTCTTCCGATGTGGTGGCGAGAAGCTCTGTTGTGCTGTTGCTCCAGAAACTTCCACCTTGCGTGAAGAAGGGGAGCGAAGGGTTCGTCCGTCCTTGTATTATGTTTCCACACATGCATTCCAGGACGGGATTTCCGACCGAATCGCGGATGATCTCACCATCGCCAGTGTAACCGCACAGAGAACCCTCAGCTTCGACGAAATGATCCGGAAAGCCCTGGGTTTCAAAGTAGGGAAAGTCTTCTCCTTCACGCAATCGAATGCCAACAGCTCCGAATCCGGTGAATTCTTTTACCATTCGGAGAATTTCCCGGATAGCATCGAGACCGACAACTTGGCGATTTATAAGGCCCAAGATTCGGACGGCCAGCCCTTGACTATCTTGTGCCCAACGGAGCCTGCTTCTCAACGTTTCCAACTCGCTATCCGGCGAAATGGAACGATCCAACTGCATTGTGGTTTGGCACTGCTTCTCATCATCGTTTTTCATTAACAGTCCCTGGTTGCCGGATGACGTGCGCTGCGGGCAAACAGCATGTCTAATGTACTATAATACCATAGGGAACTATGCCTGTGAAGAATCGGGATGATCGCTCTCGGATAAACGGGCTGCGGCAAGTGTCACGGCGGGGGACGGAAAGTGGCAGGTTACATGGCTGCTCGGCCGTAATGCAAGCTCGTATTTGAAGGAAAAGTGTGTCAGCCTGACACGAGGATTCCGACCATCGGCACACGGTCGAGCAACTCCTCGCCGTGCGGGGCCTGGCCAAGGGTTGAGGTCAGGTCTTCACCAGCGGAATGCATGGCCTGATGGCGTCCATTCTTCCAAAGGAAACTCTGAGACACGTCATACACTCTCTCTTTGTATGAAACGAATGCTGGCGCTCAGTCCTTTCCGTTACAGCCAGCGAGTTCTTCCTTTGTAAACAGATGCTCCTGCATGCTTCTAGACCCTTTCATAAGGACGTTTCCCGTAGGGGCGGGTTTAAAACCGGCCTCTACAGCGGCCGGGTTGGCCACCAGCAAACTGTAAGGGCCTAAAGAAAGCGTGGCGTTTGAGATTGTATTGAAACCCCGCCCTCATATGTTGCCAATAGCCCCCGTGAGCGTTCAAAACATCCGTCAATTCGTGGCGAGTATCGCTTCCTGATCATCCGATTTGCAGTTCAGAATGCGCTTCAGAAGCCCTCCAAGACGTTTATGCTACGATCAGGCGAGGTCGAAGCGGTCAAGGTTCATTACCTTGCTCCACACCGCTACAAAGTCGTGCAGGAACTTCTCCTGAGAGTCCTCACATCCGTAGACTTCCGCCAAGGCCCGGAGTTGGGAGTTCGAACCGAAGATGAGGTCGACAGGGGTGCCTGTCCACTTGAGTTCGCCCGTTGCGCGATCACGAAGCTCGAACACGTCTTCGTCTTCCGAGGTTGCCTTCCACGTCATGCTCATGTCGAGCAGATTCACGAAGAAGTCATTGGTGAGGGTCTCCGGCCGCTTGGTGAAGACTCCGTGCTGGGACTGTCCGAAGTTGGCACTCAAGACGCGCATACCGCCAACGAGAACCGTCATCTCAGGAGCGGTCAGCGTCAGCAGTTGCGCTCGATCAACCAGCAGTTCCTCTGCCGATACGGCGTATTTGGTTTTGAGGTAGTTACGGAACCCGTCTGCAGCCGGTTCGAGTACGGCGAATGACTCCACGTCTGTTTGATCCTGCGACGCATCCGTGCGTCCCGGCGTGAAGGGAGCGGTCAAATCGTGACCGGCATTCTTCGCAGCTTGCTCGACACCTGCGCATCCACCCAGGACGATCAAGTCGGCGAGCGACACCGTCTTCCCTCCTGAGTGCGCGCTGTTGAACTCATTTTGGATTCCCTCAAGGGTCTGCAGCACGGTCTTCAGTTGGGCAGGCTGGTTGACTTTCCAATCCTTTTGCGGTGCAAGACGAATACGCGCCCCGTTCGCTCCGCCGCGCTTGTCGGAACCACGGAACGTGGATGCCGATGCCCAGGCGGTCGAGACCAGTTCCGAGATCGACAGGCCCGAGGCAAGGATCTTGCCCTTGAGGTTTGCGATGTCCTGCGCGTCGATCAGCTCATGATCGACTGCGGGCACCGGGTCTTGCCAGATGAG
>JBKQMK010000415.1:0-13121 GCA_052146735.1 Desulfomonilaceae bacterium
GTTTCCCGCTTTGAAGACCTTTCCCGCGAATCCGCATCGCAGTTGATCGGCCACTTGCAGACCCAAGTCGCTGCATAACCCAATCTGACAAACACGAGCGTAAACGACCAAGGGGCGGGACGGTATAGGTCCATCTGCGTTCTGCCCTGGAAGGAGAAAACCATGTTCAGGTTCAGATCATTATTCCCAGCACTCAAACACACAAGGAAGAAGCTGGTCCGCAAACTGCACCGACTCATCAACCGGGGGAACGATTGGCGCAACAGGTGTATTGGGCCGAGAACAAGGAGGCCAAGATGAACGCGTCTATGGAAAAACCCCACCTGTCCTATTCACAGATTAACACGTATCTGACGTGCCCTTTGAAATACAAATTCCACTACATAGATAAGATTGAGCCCCCTTTTGTCAGCTCTGCGCTGGTTTTCGGCTCCTGCATCCATGAAGCCGTGGGAGCCTTCTATCAAAGCTGTCTTGAAGGAGACCCTCTATCTCCGAGCCAGGTTCATGACGTTTTTCGTCAGGCTTGGGAGAGCCATTCCAAGGAGCAACAAATCCGTTTCTTCAACGGTGATGCAGCGGAATCTCTCACGACAAAGGCAAAACTGATGCTGGATGTGTTCCATGAGGCATTCGATCCGGGTGTTCAGATTATAGGGATCGAGGAACCTTTTGAAGTGAATCTGGGCAAACGCATTCCGCCACTGGTAGGTTGGATAGACGCGGTGGAGCTGGCGCAGGATGGAACGGTCAGCGTCATTGACCTGAAAACAGCTTCCAAGCGCTATTCAGATAATACCGTCCACTCCAACGTACAGCTTACCTGCTATTCGTTGGGGGCTAAAGTCCTTGGCTTCAACGGTGAGACTCGCTTTCGCCTCGACGTGCTCCTGAAGACTCAAAATCCGGAGCTGATACGGTACGAGACTACCCGCAACGACGCGGATCGCGAACGGTTCGTGAAGCTCGTCAAGAACGTATGGCAGGGGATCAAGAAGGACGTCTTCTTCCCGAAAGCGGATTGGCAATGCGGTCAATGTCCATTCATCGATAACTGCAAGAACTGGTGAAGAGGTAATCACGAACCGGCATGGACCGGGCAATAGCGGAGAGAAAGGAGCATGAGACGATGGAAGATACGCCGGACGCCCTTTGGATCCAGGTGTACGACGGTGAGGGCGATGAAGCGAAACTTATTTTTGAGGGAACGGCCCGCCAATGGGAGATTTTCAGAACGACCCATCATGGGGGTGTCCCAACGGAGAAGCCGTCGGAAAAGGCCGAGGACGATTGAAAATCAACGTCGACATTGGAGGCTGCTTCCTTTGAAAGACCGCTCCAGCGGTCTTTATTTACGGCTTAGCAAAAGACTCATTTCAGAATGCCACCCGATGGGAAACCCACCCCTATACCTTATGACATTTAGCTATCATTATAAATACTTGACTCCACGTCACCGCTCTCTCTTAGCCGCTCAAAATAAATGGGTTTATGATTCGTGATCCAAAAAGTAGCTCCAGTGCTTGAGAACTGCAAGGATACGATTAAATGCAGTTATTTACGTAGCCATTGGCTAATGCGAAATGAGAGACTAACAAGTGCGAGAGCGGTTCTAATGAAGCACACGGGTACAGCGATCCAACTTTACTGCTTGAAAAGGATGCTATCCGCCGTTTTTTATCAAAAGGAGATTTGAGAATGGAGATGTTTGGTGAACAAGCCCCCCACGCTTCGTCTAATCGATTCTGGGCGTCGTTCAGGGTTCGGGCGAGGCATACGTTTTTAGAATATTTGTGATGGTGCCGTTTTTTGAGGACTCGCGGGGTATAGCCAAGGCAGATTCTATGCCGACCACTATGTCTTCGCTCATCAGATCGGCGACTGGATGAGTGGAAACGTAACCGCCTCATATACTTCAAATGAAGATCTCAGGAGGTCGCGAAACTCTTCGAAGGTCTCCCGGCTGACCGCTTGGATACCGTGTGCCAGTACAGACTGATTCCGAGCTGATAGGACCTTGGTAAACGCCCCCTGCTGGGCGAAAAATTCGTGACCTGCCGGATCATCCAAGGCTTGAAGAACTCGGAAGGTTGCATAAAGTGGCAGTTGCAGCTTCCCCGTCTCTGAATCTTGGTATCTGGTCACGAACTCGTCACGTAGCCCCACGGGCAGGCTGTCAGGGGAAACAGCTGACGTGGAAGCCCCGGTATGCTGCTCGAACGCGAGCTGTCCTCTCATTTCCAAGGACCTGTACAGTCGTGCCATTGCATCATCGTATCGCCCCTGGGCTGCCCTTCGGTCGGCATTTGAGAGAAGGTCGACCAGGATCGGCCGCCCGATTCTCTGGAATCCCCTGGTTTCTGAGGCCGTCTGCTGCAAGAACTCCAGGCATTCTCTGGCCTGGTCCACGAAAGCCCTGAGTCGTTCATCCTCGCGGATTCGACCCCAAGTTTCAAGTTTCTGAATTCCTTCGCGCAGTTCGGGAAGCGCCCGTCTGTGATTGAACTGGTCCCATTTCAGGAGCCCTTCGATGACACCACTCAGACCCTGCCAGCACATATGCTCGTGTGGCGGCTGCCGCAGGATAGTCTCTTTAATGGCTAGCAATGCAGCCTCATAGTGATAATGATTCACATGCAAAACAAGCTGCTGCCATTCTTCCACAGCGAAAATCTGCCATGGACTGACGTCGGTATACACAACCTCTGTTCCACCGACAACCGTACCGAGTCCCGCCTTGGTTCGCTCAGTGCCTCCCACGTAAGAAAACGAGAACCCCTTCCGCACGGCAGCAAGGGCCATGGCTGCCGTCATTGTCTTGGTGCCACCAGTGTAGTCAACGACAACTTCATCAGGTGTAAGGCCTTTCTTTGCAAAAAAACTGGCGCATTCCAGACCCTTGGCGAAACAGTGAACCAAGTCGTTGACATCATCCACTAGCACGACCCCAAAATCGTCCAAGGTGATGCCTTCTTCCCCAAGCAGATTGTGTACCGTGCCGAGCTGCACCACCGACCGCTGAGAAGCGAAGTAGCAAACCCATCTCGGGCGATGTTCGGCTATGGCTCTCACGAGAGGCTCAGGGGTCCCGCCCAGCGAAATCATGAGTCCTAATGGCATCTAGTTTCCCTTCTGATCCGGCTCTCAATCCCTTCCACATCAGGGCTTCTATTCCGACAGACAGATAATGCGCGAAACCTTCATCATGTGCGAACCGTCTCAATCCCTTTCTTATCAGGGCTTCGGTTCTGACTAAATCAAATTCGAGATGATGCTGAACCTGCTGGTCTAGAGTCTCAATCCCTTCTTCATCAGGGCTTCGGTTCTGACTATCGCAACGGAAGCTTACCAGGTTCTGATTTATCGGGAGCAGTCACAATCCCTTTCCTATCAGGGCTTAGATTCTGACTGTAAGCTAAGATATTTCATTGGTATCTGGGGACATAGTCTCAATCCCTTCTGTACCAGGGCTTCAATTCTAAGCCTGAAACTCGTTCCTTCTTCCCGAGACACCATAGAGTCTCAATCCCTTCCACATCAGGGCTTCTATTCCGACCGAGGTAGCCAATGTGGTCTAAAGAGCAAATGAAAGAGTCTCAATCCCTTCTTCATCAGGGCTTCAATTCCGACCAACAACTTGTGATGGGGGACGCTACTCAGTTCGCCGGTCTCAATCCCTTTCTTATCAGGGCTTCGATTCTGACACAAGGACAAGCGCGTCGTGGACTGGCTGATATGGACATATCTGTCTCAATCCCTTCTACATCAGGGCTTCTATTCGGACGAATATTGGGAAAACAGGAGATGACCCTTATCCTCCGTCTCAATCCCTTCTGTACCAGGGCTTCTATTCTGACAGAAAAGCGATGGAAGCAAAAAGACTAGGGACATCGAGTCTCAATCCCTTCTGTACCAGGGCTTCTATTCTGACTATGAGGAAATAGGGAGGACACATGAGACTGTTTGGTGTCAATCCCTTCTGTACCAGGGCTTCAATTCTGACTGAACAGGCCAATAGTATCAAGGAGGCCGTTATCTGACCGTCTCAATCCCTTCTGTACCAGGGCTTCTATTCTGACGCTTGAAAGAAGAGCAGCTCCATTGGAATGCGAGAGCAGTCTCAATCCCTTCTGTACCAGGGCTTCTATTCTGACTGGGAAAACGTCATCGTTCCACGTTCCCTCGCTCTTGATTCGTCTCAATCCCTTCTGTACCAGGGCTTCTATTCTGACGGAAAGACCATCCTACTCTCCAGTTTCATGTTTGGGTAAGTCTCAATCCCTTCTGTACCAGGGCTTCTATTCTGACCCAAAAAAGACAACATGGATAGAATCATTCAGTTCGCAGTCTCAATCCCTTCTGTACCAGGGCTTCTATTCTGACAGAAGAACATCGAAAGATGGAAGCAAGAACATTCTGAGTCTCAATCCCTTCTGTACCAGGGCTTCTATTCTGACCTCAGAATCTCAAAACGTGGCCAAAAAGAGAGGAAGAGTCTCAATCCCTTCTGTACCAGGGCTTCTATTCTGACCTGGCAGTTGTTGCCGGGACTACCGCTATTGCTGCGTCTCAATCCCTTCTGTACCAGGGCTTCTATTCTGACGTCGGACCGACAGTATTAGGAGGCGTGACCTGATTCCGTCTCAATCCCTTCTGTACCAGGGCTTCTATTCTGACCAATAACCGCCAATGCTTTTCAGGCCCGAATTCTTTTGGTCTCAATCCCTTCTGTACCAGGGCTTCTATTCTGACAGTGAATCCGAATCTCGGAATGGCGAACACCCTTAACGTCTCAATCCCTTCTGTACCAGGGCTTCTATTCTGACCTGATCGACAAGTTGCTGTTGATATTTTGATAAATAAGTCTCAATCCCTTCTGTACCAGGGCTTCTATTCTGACATCATGGAACACATACAATTATAAGAGAAGTTTTAGAAGTCTCAATCCCTTCTGTACCAGGGCTTCTATTCTGACTAGAATATGTAGGTCTTTTACTCTTAATTTTTCTTTTAAGTCTCAATCCCTTCTGTACCAGGGCTTCTATTCTGACGGCCGGCAGTGCAACCAGTTGCCAGAAGTAGTCTTTTGGGTCTCTGTACCGAAACCAGGTTGATCTTCATGCATAACCGCAACGATTCCCGAACACACACGAACCTAAGAATAAGCAATTTGAATTGTCAAAGAGCATAGTTAGCGCTGTACCGAATCCTCGTGTCTGAAGGGCGACTTCCCAGGTTTCGGCTCAACCGGAGTCTTCCGATGGTGTAATTGCACCGGACTCGCACATGCGGATCGGTAGAGCATCTCGTTACCCAATGTGCTATCCAAATTTATACCACATAGACATCCGGAGTCGGCCACAGCTCTTCCGTGCCTACTCCCAATACGATGACTTTCCCGGCGCAACTGCCGCAAAGGGGATAGAGCCTGACACGGTCCTCTTTTGCTACCAGGATGGCCTTGACCTTGGTGAGGAGGGTTTCCATGTCGCTGTCGTTAACGGCCATGACTTCGAAAACCGAATACTGGACCCGGTCGCCAAAATTCTCCAGCAGATCCGCTATCCGTTTTCTTCGCTTGTCCTCGGGCACATCGTACGCAACCACCCATCTAATCACTACCGGGCCCTCCAGATCCAAGGTTTCACTCTTGGTTCCTCGCCCGTGTACACCTTGGCGAGGGTTTCAACCTGGGTACGCAATTCTCTACGAATGTCCATCTTTACCATAAGCGATTCCCATTGCTGAAAAAATGTTCGCAACGCCTGCTTGCTCAGGCACAAACCTCCTTCTTGGTCCAACACGAAATCCGTAGGTTTCAGAATACCGAGGTTGAACAATCGCACGGTGAAGCGATCCACCACAGGAGCGCGAAATGGTTCCACGAGATCCAAGGCCAGAGAAGGACGACCATAATCTTCTTCGTGGAAAAAGCCCAGGAACGGATCAAATCCTACGCCATCCAACAAGGATTGGAGTGTATTGGTCAAGAGAGCATATCCAAAAGACAGGATAGCATTTACCGGATCAGGCGCCGGGTGCTTCCGCCTGCCTATGAAGGAAATGTCCGGAACTTTGAACAAGGTTGCGAATGATTTCCAATATACTGCTGCGGCTGAACCTTCGAGGCCGAGCAATTGGTCGCGATCCGTTGCGGATTCGATAGTCCTAGATATGACCTCCAGCTTGGCTGTGGCCAGGTCGAGGGTAGCCTTGTCACCGAGTCCGTCCCAGACGTAGCGGGTCAGGACTTCCTTGCTATTAATCACTTTCACCGAAATGATCTGCTTGGCCTGAAGCAGGTCGAAGACCGCGTCGGTCTCCTTTTGAAATTGGGCCTTACGCAGAAAGATGTTTCTTGCCAGAGGCGGAGTGAGCTGTCCGAGCAGTTTTCCCCGATGGGAGAGGATGGCAAACTCCACTCCGAACTTCAACATTTCCACAAGAGCCTGGGTGGTTACCTGCACCGTGTCAAGCATAAGTACCGAAGTAAGGCCTCTTAGGCGAACTTCCAGGAGTTCTTTGTCCTCCTTTTCCACTACTAGGCGCTCTCCCCGTTTGCGCAGCACCGAACCGTCTTCCGTAAGATAAAGTACTGTCATTTTTCACCAAGCCGCGAGGAATTGCGCCAGCTTTTCCCTGACGTGGACAAGGCCGGTGTTAGGTGAGTGCGGGAATACCACAGGGCACTGCAAAGCAATAACAAATCTGAACGGCTTCCGTCATCCCGGGTGCTATCCGTTCGACAACCCTTCCGTACCAGGGAGCCGGCATTCCATCTGTGAAGAATGCCGAACCTGGTAAAAACTGGATGAGCGGTCGTTTGAAAGGATTCCCTTGTCCTGTTCCCTCGCCTAGTTTTCCCCGTTTTACATGCAATTTCCAGAATCCTTCGGTCGGGTCCGATGAACCAGGAACAAAAGTGGACAAAGAAATGAAACCGTCTGCGTTGGGAAATAGTGCGAAGAGGTCACATTCCGAAAATCCCACCACACGAAACTCACCGCTCCCCGTGGATTTGTCCCTGCCGAATCCGATAGAGGAAAGATATTCAAACAAATCTTTGATCGATTCTGCCGCTTGTTCTTTGGCTCTGACGTAGACCGAGATGACGGATGATTTAAGATCGAGAGCCTGGGAACTCGTAGTATAGATATTGCCTTGTCCCTCGGTGGAGAAAGTAGTTCTGTCAATCACTGCGTGAAGCATCTCAAAAGTCCGCCAGGGTGAATCAACGGGGGCACACAGATCCCCCATCCCCCGCCGCACGGCCTCGAAATCCTCTGTAGACAGAAGTGGAGCTTCCGTTCTTTTCTTGGCCAGGGCACTCTGTTCTATGGACATTTCTCCACGCTCTTGCACCAAAGGGAAAAAAGGCCTCGGCAGAAGGCCAGAAGGGAATCCGTCGGAAACCACGAATAGGGGGTCTGCCTCCAGGAATGGCTCCAGAAATGCTTTAAGACTCGATTCCCCGTCCCGCAGGCCGACACACCATGCGAGGTGTCCCATGATGGTGTCCGACTGCCACGGTGTACCTACAGGGGAAAGGAGTTTCACATCAAGGCGATAGTCTCTGTAGTCTGACACGGGCTCAACCTTCCACAGCTTTTTCCTTGAAGAACTGCCATAAGTTCTTTCCGCCGGCCGTCTTGATTTCTACCTCGCCGTATCCTCTGGAGCCTGACCCACCGAGGTAGTGTTTCTCCAAAAGCTGGAAACCCTCGCTGATTTTGCTGAAGAGTTCCTTAGTGTCATCTCCTTCAAAGAGTCTGAGAGAGACGGCGAAATCAAAAGTACTTCCTGCCGGAATCCTCTCCATTGTGCGAGGTCCAATCCTGCCATAGGAGAGCCCTTTTGTCCGGTCTATCAAAACCTCTGTCTTGACCTCGGAATCTACACCTGCCTGGTCCCACTCTTGAAGAGTTTTCTCGGTCGGCTGACAGTCACGAAAAACCAACCTGGAAGGTGACTGTAAATTCCTGGACTCCCCGCAGCCGAAGAGCTTGCACACAAAACAAGTTCCGCAGTTGCAGGGCATCCCCGTCTCCTGGGAGTGCGGGCGATATTTCAATTCAAGGAGGGATCGAATTTTTCCCTTGACAGACGAACCGGGCACGTACGGTCGATGTGTTATTGGATGGCGTATGATGGGATTATCTGTTTCGCCAATGCCGACTACCTCTTTTGAACCGCCTATCCTCAAACCACTCCCCTTGACTTCGAGAATCCCTCTGAATTCTTCTATACTGATCATCTTTATAGCCATCTCTCTCTCCTTTTCACTTCACCTTGTCACCGAAGTAACAAAGAATGTTGGTCAGATATCTGAGGAATCCTCTCATTTCTGCTTCGTCCGTCAGAATCACGTCTTTGTGAGAATCAAAGAGTGAAACCACTTCATCAGGCAGCATCCCCCTCTTGTTTTGGCGGATTACCTTCTCCACGTAAAAATTGCCGAACATTTCCTTTGCCTTGTCGAAACTCGTCCTCCCCTCGCTCAGAGAGCCAGCAAAGGCCCTGAAACCTTGAAAAAGCATCCTCAGGGCACTTGCACTAAGGTTGGCACTTTTGAAAAGCGCTGCCGCCCGTTTCGGTGCTTCGAAGAAGATTTCGGGCTTCAAGTTTTTTTCGCCTGATGTGCCGCTGATCGCATAAAAGGTGGCGAAGACGCACTCAGCTGGCAGCTGTCCTCTCACTCCAGGCATTGTTTGCGCCGTCCCTGTAACTTCCCCGGAAAGAATGGTCACCTTGGTTGCACTTAGTCCTCTGTCTCCCATGTTTGCGAGGTATTCGACTGCAAGCCCTTCTCTAGGAGTGCCGTCCGACACGGTTCCACGGAAGTGAATATCATCGGGACCGTCTTCAGGGCGGATGAACCCGAAGTTCTTTTCCGGATTGAACATCTTGATTGTTCCCTTGCCCTTTTTAGCCATCCTCTCCTCCTGCCTTAGAACGTATGCCGTAGAGAGCGTACTGTGCAATAAACCTCATGATTGCCATGTCCGGATTGTTGGGTGCGGTAAGACTTTGGATCCAGTCCAGGATTTTTTCGTAGGCCGGCGAGGCCCTGTCCTTCAGCCAATTTCGCTTCAGGTCATAAACCATCATGGGAGCATATCGGAAATAAGAAACATCTCCAGTCCTCTGATAGTTCCGGTGAAGTTCACTATAGAGCAACATCCTTCTCAGTTGTCCTGATCGGAGTTCCCCTTCGGACAAGAGACCCAAAAAGGATTTCGACCTGACAAGCACTGCTGGGAAGATATTCCAGGGCATTGAAGTTTCGAAAGCTGTGATCCGATCTTTTTTGAAATCACCTGAACCACGGTCATCCGACGGCAGGACCTCGGGTCCACGGGCTTCCTTGCTGACCTTCAACATTTTGTCCGCCTCGTCCACCAACAAGGGTACGGGGGCCTTGGGGCCGGACAGCACTACTCCTGTGGACAGGGTAAGGATCGGATTCCCACAACAGAATTTGCCAAAATCCTCGCGGATTCTCACTGAAAGCCGGAAAACTTGATCCCAAGGCCCAAAACAGAGGACGTCGTCCCCGCCGGAATAGACCGTATAGACCCAGGGAAATTCCGTTTTCAGAAGCTTTTCCAAATAGCCGCAGAAAAAATGATTGAAGGAGTCCGAAAGGGTGCTCAGTCTGGAGATGGAACGCCTGTCCTCTGACCCTTGCACCAAACCGTATCGAAAAACCCAGCCTAAATTGTCAACGTCGGCCTTTAGGCAAGCTAGGGCCTTTCTCCCAGTTGATTGGTCTGCGATCGTGGTGAACTCACAAACATTTCCAAATTTGTCAACGGGTACATGGCGGGAGCGGAAGCCCGGCACCAATGGAAGTCGGGACGGTTCGTGGAGCATGCCGTCCAGACCGATCACCAAGAATGGATTGCCCTGCACGTCCAGTGGATCGGCCGAGAAAAAGATCGAACCGAATGGTAGCTGCCAGCCAGAGGTATCTTGATCATTGTAGAATGCCACGACTCGGGTTCGGGGTAATAAGGCTCCCATCTTGGCGTCTGACAAGCAGTGGGTGCAAACAGGGTCGCCTTCCTCATTGGCCAAAGCACCTCTTTTTTGACAAACTCGGCAAAGTTCCTCATCCTTGGCTGCGTCCAGCACTGGGCCGGGTACAAATGCATCCACATTCCATCCAGTTTTCGAAGAGTACAGATATGACCTTAAAGCCCTCAGTTTCTCTCTTGCCAGCCGGTCGTGTAATCGTCCGAGCGTACTGGGATAGTTGAGAATGTCTTTTCTCGAACAACTCAGCGCGGCCATGTTGAGCGTCACCTCGCCCATCGTCTCCTGAATACACCAGACGTCAAGGGATCTTCTAACTCGGTCCAGCTCTGACCAGGTCTGTTCATTGTTTGGCAGGAGGAGAATGAACTTCCCGCCCGAGAGCATCAAACAGTTGGTTAGTGGCATGTCCACCCGGCGGAGTATCTCAAACGCAACTGAGCAGTTTGCCATGTCCACGAAAAATGATCTTGCCCTGAGGCGCTTTGCAAGTCCCCCAGCGCCTGCATGAATGTCAAAGATGTAGGATTGGATACCAGCGAAATCACAGACAGCAAGAACAAAAGGCTCCTCTGCTGATGCAGCGCCATGAATACATCCTGCGATGGCAGCAGTTGTCTTCATGTGGTCGTAAAGGGATATATCGGGAATCACTCCCCACGTAGCCGATGGGATGCACCAAGTGAACTCTTCCAAAAGCCCCAAGCATCGGTTCACGTATCCCCATGGCTCAGGAACTTCGTTTTGTTCCCAGAGACCAAGGAATTCCGACCAGAGGCGGGAGTAATCTGCCGTCAGGTCTGAAGAATGATCCTTGGACGCCTTTTCTGGGAAAAGCCTTTCAAGCCGCAAGGGAACCAGGGGCCTTTCCCACTTCACCCCCATGCTCATTCCAGCGGCAATTTCAGATGTAACTGGTATGAGACGAACCTTACGAAACTGACCTCGCGCCCGAGCAACCTCGGCCTCATCCGGTACTCGTTCCATTCCGGAGGAAAGTCTGTCCGCTTCCTGAATGATCTCTTGCTCGGCGTCGGCCGGACGATGGTGATAAGAAGCCAGAGCATGTATGGAATCTGCATTTAGGGGGTCGGGAATATGACCGACGTATCTGGAGCAAAACTCACTCGTAAAAAGCACGTGGCGATGGGTGTAACTTCCCTTGTAAACCGGGCAGATCGTGCTTTCCATACCACGGGTCTCCGGTGAAAGAACCTCCTCTGAATCGAAAGCCCGTTGAAAGAATTTGCCTATGTCATGTAATAGAGCCCCCATAACGACTTCGTATTTCCTGGCATCCCTCATTGTCGAACCTCACATGTGGGGAAGGGACATTTTGTCTTTCGTGTAGTCCTGCGGCATATCTAGCCCTGGCTCAGCGGCGATTAGATGGTAACGGACACTAGCCTTAAGTAAGTCGCTGAAAATCTACCTGTCCGAGGCCGAAGGAAGTCTGGTTGCCCACATTCAGGTATCTGGCTGCGTCGAACAGTTCCGAGAAAACGTCGTACTCGCCCTCCAAAACGACGTGGCCCAAAATTCCTCCGACGGGCATCCGCTGGCCCTGCCTCTTGCTAAATCGTATCCAGTCGCGGAAACATGTCCGATCTGATATCAGCCTGGCTTTATCACTTTCACCCAGGAGATCGCTGAGGGAGCCGAATGTGTCCACACCGCAATGCCATAATGCCAGCAGTTCTAGTCTCCGGATCGCAGCAGCGATGAATGGACGAAAGGCAAAATGGAACATTCGCTGATTGTTGTATTTGAGCCGCAAGGGGGTCTTCAGCAGGATTTGGAAGGGTTCTGGGCCGTTCGACCGCAGAGGTCTATTTGCCGATGGGTCAAGATTAAACTCAACTCTTGATGTTGTAGGCCGGTCAAGGTCAACTTCTTGTCCCGTTCTTGTGCAGACTAGATGGACTACCTCGAAACCGACGCGCTCCCGACCCATCCCGCGACGTCCGAGTTCTCGAATCGATAAAACGACATAGGGTAAATAATCCAGCGCCTTACCTACGAGAGTGAGGCCCAAGTCCAAGGACTCTCCGCTCTGGACTGAGTCGACCAAAGGGGGTTTGAAAACAATGGGATGAGGGGTATGGGATCCTTGGAGAGATGCTACTTCAGGGGGCATGGGAGTCTCGAAGAGGTAGCCGTAAGCACAACTTGGCGCAAGAACACACGCTGAGCACGTGGCACTCTGCAAGCCGCATGACAGGGAGCGGAGCATAACCCCAAACGCACCACGCAAGATGCTTCCAAACCAAGGGTGGAGGCCGCCACTTTTTTGGAACTCAAGTTTGAAGGAGAGTGTGGCTATTGTGAGCATCGCCGGTCATACCCCCCTCAACGGAAAACCTTCGCGATTGAATAAAGGGGAAAGGCAGCAATTCCCTCCTAACCTCGGAGATCTTGCTGCGTGAGAAGACCAAAACCACCGGCTACCACCGCGGAGTCTTGAACTTTATCACAGACTTTCTCGTCACGCACTATCATTTTTTTGCCAACTGGGCCACCGATTTGAGCGATTTGCCCTTAGCGGACATTGCACAGCAATAGATGTGGAATGCACTTTCAGTCCAATCAAAGAAGGAACACGTGCTGACATTTAATATATAATTACATATACATATCCATCTCTATCTCAAAAAAACCACAACTGCCAAGTTCCTGTTCACGAAGCAGGGAGAACCCTCTATCTGATGGCCATTTTAAGGACATATCAGCAAATGGAGTGGTAGGGATAAGGGTTTAGAGACGCGTAGCTATAAGTATCCGGAATTCTGCACTCGACAAAGAATCGGAGGAGGTCGCTAGTGCTCTGTCCTTGAAATAACTGAGGGTCCCAGTCCACCTATCTATCGGTAATTACGGTAGACGGATGGGCCAGGTATTCTTCAGCCTTTCCATTGACTCGGTTATAATGTACCCTTATTTCGAGATCGCCAACGGGCCTGATGCTATGGCAGGCATGAAAAAGGCCTGTTACAATATTGTGCAAGAGCCGAGAGAATACCGATGGAGAATAGAAGCCTTCGTGGCTGATCCTGGCGGATACGCATGGAATCTGATTACTTTGAAAA
>JBKQMK010000416.1:0-27786 GCA_052146735.1 Desulfomonilaceae bacterium
TCTCAGCCATAAGGATTTCCGGTTGATCGTTGGGGAGTTGCCTCTTTGGGAACGGCCTATTGTCCAGACTCTTTATTATACGGGCATGAGGCGAGGAGAAGCCTTAGGACTTACCAGAGAACGGATAAACCTGAGGGAACGAATGATCCTGCTGAGGCCAGAAGAGGTGAAGGAAAGAAGATGGAAGCGAGTGCCCGTTCACAGGGATCTTGTCCCTATCCTCGAAGAAGTCCTAAAAGTACGATCCATGGGGACTGACAAAGTTTTTCTCATAAAGGGGCGCGCACCGAATGAGGATTCTCTGAGAAAACCGTGGACACATGCGGTAATAGAACTTGAATTTGATCCAGCGCCTCGACTCCATGATCTGCGGCATACCTGGAAAACGAACGCTATGCGGTCAGGCATGGAGCCTGAGGTTCGAGAGAGCATCATGGGCCATTGGTTCAGAGGAAAAACAGTTGCCGAACGTTACGGTAGGATCAGTGACGCTGATTTGGTCAAAGAGATAGACAAGGTGAGCTTCAAGAATGGTGAGACAGAGATCTTGGTCTCGGAGTCCAAAAAGAAAAACCCGAAAGAGATGGTCCCTCTTTCGGGAAAAATGTTAACAAATTGTTAACAAGATCGATCTTTGGAAAAAGTCAGGAGAAAGGGGGGTATCTCTAATCTCCTGACATCATTAACTTTTAGTGGCGGGAGCGACGAGACTCGAACTCGCGACCTCCGGCGTGACAGGGCGTCGTTCCACCCCATGAACAAACGATCTGCTTTAAAACCCCAACGATTTCAATCCTAGATGAGACCTATGAAGCCCCCTATGTCCCCGTCAAACCCAAAAAGTGGGAACAAATTGGGAACAAAACGCATGCCGCCTTCTGGCAACGGATAACCTGTTCCGCATCCCCTACCCTACTCTACTTGAACTGTGCTGTGTGAAGGCCGTCAACCAGTAACTATTGAAGCCGTCTTTTCGCAATTCCCCTGAAAAATCAAGCATCATCTAACACCGTAGGGACGTATGAATGCCCATTGGTCCATGAAAAGTCACGGGATGATTTCCGACAATCGCCTGCGAACTCCTCCTGCCCACACAACTCGCCAATTCTCCTGACTCCTTTCGCAAGCTCTTCTTTCTGCCTCTCCCCAACTTTCACTTCCGATGGACACCATTTGGACACCACACAGAAGATTATCAGCCATGTGAGATCCCCTCTCTTACTGGCCCAAGCCAGCTAATAGGTACCCGACAGGCTCGTCGGACTCTTTCAGTTCAACCTCACCGCTCGCAACTCTTGCCTAGCAAGATCCCATCTCACTTCCCATTATTGCCGTCGGCGAACCACTGGTGATGCCAAGATTGTTCCCCATCGTCCTACGCTAACATCGCTTTCACTAGGCTTATTCCTCAAGGTATCCAAATTTTGCCCATTTCGTTATTTCATATGGTATTATGTATTAGTTATTCCTTTCCTTTCTTTCCTCGGTACCTTCATGCTTCCACAGGAGGGCCACATGCAATCCCTAGACAAAACCAAAGAGCAGCTCATCGATGAACTGAAAGAGATGCGCAACACGGTTTCCTTAATGGAGGCAACAGAAGCCAGGCTCCGCGGAACGGAAAAGGCACTGAGAGAGAGCGAGGAAAGGTTCCGGTTGCTGTATGAAAACGCTCCCCTGGGCTATCAGTCCCTCGATGAGAACGGCTACCTCTTGGAAGTCAACCAGGCCTGGCTGGACATGCTCGGATATTCCCGCAAAGAGGTTATGGGCAAATGGGTCGGAGATTTTCTCGCCCCTGACTACGTGGATCGTCTCAAAGAGAACTTTCCCAAATTCAAAGCCGCGGGTGAGATTCACGGGGCCGAGTTTGTAATGCTGAGGAAGGACGGTTCACGGATCACTGTGTTGGTTGACGGTAGAATAGGATATACCGAACAACGGGAATTCAAGCAGACCCACTGCATATTGCACGACATTACCGAGCGAAAATTGGCGGAAGAGGCCAAGGCGCGGATTGATAAAATCTACCGCCAGATGTTTGAAGGAAGCCACGCCGTCAAGTTGCTCATAGACCCGGAATCGGCAGAACTGATTGATGCAAACCCGGCTGCTGCAGACTTCTACGGCTACACCGTTGACGACCTGAAACGCATGAAAATCTCGGATATCAGTATCCATGCTCTCGAACAGATTTTTGCAGAAATGAGAAAAGCAAAAACTCCGAATGGGCTACATGGCTTTTTCAAGCACCGACTGGCGTCGGGAGAGACACGGGATGTGGAAGTACATTCTAGTCCTTTGGATGTCGGAGATAAGCGGTTCCTGTACTCGATAATTCATGACATCACTGAGCGCAAGCAGGCGGAGGAAGCGGTAGATCGGGCCAACAAGGACTGGGAACTAACTTTCAACTCTATTTCAGACATCGTTATGGTTCTGGACGATCAACACAAGATACTCCGGGCAAACAAGGCTATGGCTGATGCCTTAGGAATGACGGAGCAGGATCTGGTAGGTAAATTTTGCTTTGAACTTGTGCATGGAGAGAAAGAACCCCCTGTTTGTTGTCCCCACTCTCAGCTTCTTGCCGACGGTGAAGCACATTCAGCAGAAGTGGTGGAACCTCGTCTTGGTGGGACATACGACGTTGGGGTTTCTCCGCTTACCGACCAAGCCGGTCATGTTATAGGCTGCATTCATGTCGCTCGAGATATCACGGAGCGGAAGCGGGCAGACGAAATCCTTCGCCGCTCGGAAGCCAAATTCATTGACCTGTACGAGAATGCGCCCTGCGCGTACTTTTCGGTGGGGCCGGATGCAATCATTAGACTCTGTAACCGTCGTGCCGGAGAACTCTTGGGTTATTCGCGGAAAGAATTGATCGGAAAGCCAGTGTTTGATCTGTATGCCGATAAGCCGGAGGGCAAGGAGAAGGCAGGAAAGTTATTTAAGCGGTTTATAGCTGGAGAACCGATAGCTGATGAAGAACTCCAGATGCAAAAGGCAGATGGCACCCCCGTGTGGATCAGTCTCACAGTAAATGGAATCCGAGATTCCAACGGACACGTGGTAGAGAGCCGTTCTATGGTTATAGACATTTCCGATCGCAAACGTGCAGAGGAAGCGCTGCGCCGTTTGAATCGCGAACTGAAGGCCATCAGCAACTGTAACCAGATTCTCTTGCGGGCAGTTGATGAGCAGACCTTGGTCGACGACATCTGCCGAATCATTTGTGATGAGGCAGGTTACCGCTTGGCTTGGGTGGGATTTGCTGAGAACGATGTTGCCAAGACTGTGCGTCCTGTAGCTTGGGCCGGGTTCGATAGCGGGTATATCGCAAATGCCAAGCTTACTTGGGCAGACGACACGGAACGTGGGCGAGGTCCTGCTGGAAAAGCTATCCGAAGCGGTGAAACAATCTATGTTCAGGATTTCGCAACCGACTCACAAATGGCCCCGTGGCGCGAAAGCGGCTTGCAGCGCGGATATCGCTCCGGTATCGCCCTGCCTCTTAAGGACGAAAGCGCAAAGGTATTCGGCGTTCTCCTGATTTATCACGCGGAACCCGACGCTATGACTCCAAACGAAATCCAGCTCATGGAAGAGCTGGCAGGCGATCTGGCGTTCGGCATCGTGGTCCTGCGCTCCCGCATCGATCGCAAGCGGGCGGAAAAAGCGCTGCGCGAAAGCGAGGCGAAACTTGTAGATGCCGCGCGGATCGCGAATGTGGGCTACTGGGACCACGATTACGTCGCCGAGAGCATTACCCTTTCAGACGAAGCCTGTCGAATCTTTGGGCTGCCACAGCACTTTCGCTTCCCCAAACTGCCCGAGTGGCACGCGCAGTGGATAAAGCTGGTCCACCCGGAAGATCAGCCCAAGGCGGCTCAGGCACTTGCTGATGCGCTAGCAGGCGGCCCTCGCTACAACGTGGAATACCGTGTAGTCCGGCCCGATGGCGAGGTGCGCGACATTTATAGTCACGGGGATGTGACGAGAGACGAGTCGGGAAAGCCCATTCGCGTGTTCGGCACGATGATAGACATCACCGAGCGCAAGCGGAGGGAACAGGAGCGTCTGGCCAATCTCAATTTTTTTGAAAGCATGGACAAGGTCAACCGGGCCATTCAAGGAGCCCGCGATGTTGACAGCATGATGAGCGATGTTCTCGACGTTGTACTTTCTATCTTCGATTGCGACCGAGCTTGGCTCTTCTATCCGTGCGACCCGGATGCGCCGTCGTTTCGGGTTCCCATGGAAGTTACCAAGCCTGAATATCCAGGCGCCAAAATATTGACTGTGGACCTACCGATGCCCCCAGACATGGCCCAAGATTTGCGTGAGGCTCTAGAATCCGTCGGCCCAGTGACTTATACCGCCGGGACGGAAAAACCCATTAACAAGGTGAGTGCCGACCAATTTGGCGTTAAGTCCATGATGATGGTTGCTCTTTATCCCAAGTCGGGCAAGCCCTGGGCGTTCGGCCTCCACCAATGCTCTTACCCGCGGGTCTGGACATCGGAAGAGGAGAGGCTGTTCCAGGAGACCGGCAGGCGGCTGGCTGATGGCCTGACCAGTCTGTTGTCTCATCGTGGCTTGGAGGAAAGCGAGGCGAAGTATCGCCGCATCGTGGAGACGGCCACCGAGGGGATTTGGGTGCTCGGGCCGGACACCATGACCACCTTCGTCAACGTCAGGATGGCCGAGATGCTCGGCTATTCCGGCGAGGAAATGATCGGCCGAGCGGTAACCGACTTCATGTTCGACGCGGATGCGCCCGATCATCTGCGAAGAATGGAGAACTGTCACCAGAGACTGTCGGAGAATTACGAACGCCGCTTCCGCCGCAAGGACGGGCGGACGGTGTGGACGCTTGTTTCCGCAACACCCATCTTCGACGACGATCATCGTTTCAATGGCCTATTCGGGATGTTCACCGACATCACCGAACGCAAGCGGGCAGAGGAGGTGCTGCGAGAAAGCGAAGAAAGGTTTTCGAAAGCCTTTCGGTACGCTCCAGCACTTATGACCATCAGCAACGTAGAGGATGGAAGGTACGTTGACGTAAATAACGAATTCTGCCGGGTATCTGGGTTTACTCGCGAAGAGCTTGTAGGAAGGACATCGATCGAGCTGGGTTGGATATCACCGCAAGATCGATTGCGGTTGGTTGAACAGTTGGAGTTGCACGGGCGTCTGGAAGAGATGGAGCTTAATCTTACGGCTAAGGACAAGAGACAAGTCTACTGTGTTTATAGAGGTGAAATAGTACAATTCCATAATCGGCCGTACCTTTTGTCGATTGTCCAGGACATCACCGAACGCAAGAAAGCCGACGAGGTGCTGCGTCGCCATAACGAATTCCTTACTACGGTCCTGGGATCGCTGACCCACCCTTTTTACGTGATCAATGCGGATAACCATTTAATTGAACTGGCTAACGCCGCGGCACTGTCGAGTGGTGTTTCGGCCAGTTCAACTTGCTATGGTGCAACTCACGGCAGAGAAATTCCTTGTAACGATTCGGCGCATCCGTGTCCCCTCGATGAGGTAAAGAGGACTGGACAACCGGCCAGAGTCGAGCACGTCCACCATGACAAGGAAGGCAAACCGAGGAATATTGAGGTTCACGCCTATCCGGTTCTCGACGATACCGGGAAGGTAGTGCAGGTCATAGAGTATTGTTTGGACGTGACCGACCTCAAGCAGGCTGAAAACTCTCGTCGCCAGCAGGAGAGAATGTTGAATACCATACTCGAAACCTCTCCTTCCGGGATCGCCTACTTTCAGGAAAGAAAGATACTATGGTGGAATTCGGCTATGAGGGAGTTGTTTGGATACGACGAAGATGATTCAGAGGCAATCAAGGTGAGAAGTTTGCACGAATTTTATGAATCTCGCGCGGAATATGAGCGAGTTGTAGAAATATTCTTGGCACAAAACGCCGAGGGAAGACGTCTTGAGACCACGGCGCGTTTCAGGAGGAAGGACGGATCAATCTTCATCGGCAACGTGTCTGTAGGTCCCACGAAGCTGGTTGGCCCTGAGGACGGGACAACGGTTATAATTAGGGACATTACTGCTCGCAAAGCGATTGAAGAAGAGCGTATGCGCCTCATGACCGCCATTGAACAAGCAGCCGAGACCATCGTCATTACCGATCAGGATGGCACAATCCGATACGTGAATCCAGCGTTCGAAAAGCTGACAGAGTATACTGCCCCTGAAGCCGTGGGTCAAAATCCCCGGATACTCAAGAGCGGAAAGCATGATCACGAATTCTACAAGGATATGTGGGAGACTCTGCTCAGAGGTGAGGCCTGGAAAGGACACTTGGTTGACAAGAAAAAGGACGGCAAGCTCTTCGAGGAAGAGGCTACGATCTCACCCGTCAAGGATGAACTCGGGAATATCGTCAACTACGTGGCGGTAAAGCACGACGTGACGGATCAAGTGTCGCTGGAGAAACAGCTTCGCCAGGCTCAGAAGATGGAAGCCATAGGGACATTGGCCGGAGGTATTGCGCACGATTTCAACAATCTGCTCCAGGTTGTTCTTGGTTATGCCGACATACTGATGATGCAAAGAGGCACGCGGTCACCGGATTTCGAAAAGCTGGAGACCATACGGAAGGCAGCCAAGGACGGAGGCGAACTGGTCAAAGGGCTTCTTACATTCAGCAGACAGGTGGAGAGCAATCTGCGTCCCTGTGACCTTAACCTGGAATTGAAACGTATCGAAAGAATGTTGGCGCGAACGATTCCCAAGATGATCCGGATCGACCTCATTCTTGCAGACGATGCCAAGACTGTGAATGGAGATCCTGTACAGATCGAACAGGTAGTCTTGAATCTTTGTGTGAATGCTCACCATGCCATGCCCCAAGGCGGGATGCTCACCATTGAGACCAAGAGCGCAACACTGGACAAGGACTACTGCCGAACCCATTTGGATGCGCGCCAAGGCGATTACACTTTGCTGAAGATTACGGACACTGGCCATGGGATGGAAAGAAAGGTGTTGGAGCGTATTTTTGAGCCGTTCTATACCACGAAGGAGACAGGTGAAGGGACCGGTCTAGGGCTGGCCATCGTGTACGGTATCGTGAAGAATCATGGCGGTCATATTACATGCCAAAGCGAACCGGGGCAGGGAAGCACATTCAACATCTACTTCCCATCCCTACCCGTAGGATCCGAGATGGACATGGCAACGATGTCGGGAGAGATGCCTGCCTTCGGAACCGAGACCATCCTCGTGGTAGATGATGAACAAAATGTAAGAAACATCATTGAACATCTGTTGACGGGAAGAGGATATAAGGTGTTCCAGGCAGAAAGCGGTGAGAAGGCGCTCGGAATCTACCAGGAAAAGAAAGAAGAAATAGACCTAGTCCTTCTTGACCTGAACATGCCGGGTATGGGCGGCGCAGAGTGCCTGAACGCAATCCTCAAGATCGATCCCAAAGCAAGGGTACTTATCGCCACTGGATTCTCATCGAATCAATCGAAAAAGCGCATCATGGAAAATGGAGCCATTGAATTCGTTGCTAAGCCTTTTGAGGCAAAAGATCTTCTCCGAGCCATCCGGAGAGTCCTAGAGGAACCCGGCTTCGGAGGCAGTCAAGTAAGTGGCTCCGGACCCGCCTCTGTGGGGAGCGCTGAAGGCAAGGGAACCCCCGCGGCAACACCCCCCCCTGTCGAGGCGTCACCGGTAGATAAATCTCCCGATATCACTAAGTTAACCAGGAAACTCCGAATCCTTGCCATCGATGATAGGGAGCCGTACCTAAGAATCCTTGAGGCGGGGTTGGCTCAGTTCGGGCAAACGCCCTTCACTGCGTCGTCGGGCATTGAAGGTCTCCAGGTGTTCCAGGAGACACCGGTGGATCTGGTGATTTGTGATCTGGAGATGCCGGAACTCGATGGCTGGGCGGTAAGCAAAAGGATCAAGGAGATTTGTCGAGAAAAGCGGATTCCTAAGACGCCTTTTGTTTTGTTGACGGGCGAGGCGGAGAGAGAAGACATAGATCAAGAGGATACAGAAAAGATGGCTGATTGTGGCGTGGATGCGATCCTCGGAAAACCGGTAGATATTCCAGAGATTCTGGCGGTCGCGGGGAGATTGATTGCTAAGATGGAGGACCGCGCCGAATAGGAGTTCAGGCTTAATAACAGCACAGGAGAAGCCCGTACGAGAGCAGGCCCTGAATGGACGATCAAAATGACTCAAGGGGGCCACCCTGAGATGACCTGAAGATCGGCGGGTGACAAAGAACCATGAAATCCGGGACCATAATGAGAAGAGTGTCAAGACGAGGACTGGTAGGGCCAAGTATCTTTATTCCCGGCTCAATGATTCACGGGATGATAATGGACTATGGTTACCTGTGGGTGAACGTCTACATTGCGGCTGGTTTGTTCGAAGGCACAGCAGGACGCATTATGGAGTGGGAATGGAGAGAGGCTCATGAGGGAGGTCTCCGAACCTGAAAAGCGGCTGGAGCTGCTTCAGCGGGCGTTCAATGTAATGAGCAGCGGAGTGCTCGTGCTGGGCAAGCAAGGAGAAGTATTGGTTGCCAACCAGTCTGCTCTATGTCTCCTGGGTCTTGACGAAAGCATCATAGGGCAATCTTTGAAAGACGTGCTCCCCAATAGCCGTGTGTTCGAGCGCGAGACGGGTTCCCAGCAGCAGGCAATCGTAACCCTTCAGGACGGCACCAACCGGTTGCTTGGATTTTCGAGCGATCCCTGCGGAGCTGAGGGTAGTCGTGTCATCGTGTTTCGGGACATAACAGCCGTGACTGAGAGCAAAGAGACGTGGCAGCGGGCCGAGAAACTAGCAATCGTTGGCGAGATGATGTCTCGTCTCAGCCACGAAATAAAGAATCCCCTTGCCAGTATCGTGGTGGGCCTCAAGACTCTCCAAAGGGACACCCCGCAATCCTCTCAGCACGGTATTATCCTGAAGTTGCTTTCCGCAGAGGTGGATTCCCTCACAAACATGATCAACCGATTACTTTCATCGTGTCGTCCCCGAACACACTCCTTCAGACCGGTTTACCTGGAGCCTCTGTTGAGAAGAGCCATAGATGCCCACGGCCTTCTTGCAATAAGGCATGGCGTCGGATTGGAACTCGCTCGGTCCCGTACCTCCACAACAGTTATAGTGGATGAACAAGCCATGCTTGGTGTACTCGGAAGCCTGGTCCAGAATGCATTGGACGCGTGTTCAAAGGGAGACCTCGTCCGAATTGGTTGGCGAGAACTCGACCAGGCAGGAAAAGATGATCTCGTGCCCGGATTCTCAGGGAAAGTGGCCGTCATCTTCGTTGAAGATACCGGATCGGGGATTCCCGATGAAGTATCTTCAAGCGAGACCAGGATTTTCAGGGCATTTTTTTCCACCAAGACGTCAGGCAGCGGCCTTGGGCTTACCGTGTCGCGAGACATTGTGGAAGGCCACGGAGGGTTGATAGTGGTAGATTCTCGGCCGAACCACGGAACTGAAGCCAAAATCCTCCTCCCGCACCCTGCGGCAATCCCCTGTTGGGACTGGCACAGGGATCGAGCCCTTGAGTGCCCGTCGGAGAAAGTCGATTGCCGGGACTGTGAGGTGAGGTCCTCCGGCACGGGCTATTGTTGCTGGACACTGAAAGGAAGGGCCTGCCGTGAGGCAACAGGTGATTGGCCCGAACGTTGCCTGAAATGCGGTTTTTTCCGTGCATCCAGTCTCATCCCTTTTTTCAGGTCTCGACTAGTCACATCGAGAAGAGAATAAAATGGCGGGAACAGTCCTCATAGTAGACGACGATGCGCAGGTCGTGAGGCACCTGGAGTATCTGTTACGAGCTGAGGGGTACCAGGTTGCAGGAGCCCATAACGCTGCCGAAGTCCGCCGCACCATCCGTGTTTTCTTCCCTGATGTAGTCCTTCTGGATCTCAAGTTGCCGGATGCCGATGGATTAAACCTTATGAAGGAAATCCGAGGCATCCATCCGTCCGCTCGTTACCTCATAATGACCGCTTACGGGTCCATCAGATCAGCGGTGGAGGCTACTCGCCTCGGCGCGAGCGACTATATGACCAAACCGGTCGATGTGGACGAACTCTTGATTTCTCTGCGAAACACCATGCGGGAGCGCATTAGAGACGAAGAAGTCCAGCTGCTGCGAAAAGCGGATCGCCCGCCCCACACGAGCCCACCGACAAGACCGGCGCGCGAACATGCCGTCAATGAATACCCTTCGGAGGCAATGTGCTCGACCCTTCAAAAGGCCCGCCAGGCTTCCGCGGGAGACAGCGTAGTCCTTTTGCTCGGAGAGAGCGGGACGGGGAAGGACTACCTGGCACGCTTCATTCACAATCACTCCTCTCGTGCTGATGGCCCGTTCTTTGCCATTAACTGCGCCGCAGTGAGTCCCGAACTGGCCGAGTCGGAGCTTTTCGGACACGAGCCAGGCGCTTTCACCGGCGCGCGGGGACGCAAACGGGGGCTCTTGGAACTCGCCGAGCGAGGGACCCTTCTGCTCAACGAGATAGGAGAGCTTTCACCTGCACTTCAGGCAAAGCTACTGACGTTTCTCGACACGCGATCATTCACCCGTGTGGGCGGGGAAGTAAATGTTTCGGTGGATGCCAGACTCATCGCAGCTACCAACAGGGACCTCCAGAAGGAGGTGGCCGAGGGCACGTTCCGAATGGATTTATTCTATCGGCTGAACGTGCTGTCCATTCGGGTGCCGTTACTCTGTGAGAGAGTCCACGATATACCTATCCTCGCTCGCGAAATAATCGCACAACTAGTCGCAGAGATGGACCTCTCGTATATTCCCGAGGTTGATTCGGCTTCTATGACAGCACTCACCGCCTACTCTTGGCCCGGAAACGTCAGGGAGCTTCGCAATGTGATCGAACGATCTCTGATGCTCTCCTCGGGGGGGACTATGACCGTCGCGGCCCTCGACCTGACGGAGTACCGGGAGGATTGGTTGTACAGGCTCCGCTTCCCCGAGAATCGATCTCTGAACGAGGTGGTCGAGGAGGTCAAACGTGCCGTGATAGTTGAGGCTTTGCGCCGGTCTGCCGGGAAACGTCAGGATGCCGCCCGCCTTCTGGGCATTTCCCGCAACGCCCTGTTTCACCATATGAAGTCCCTTGTCATTGATGCTTGAAGACCGTACGACTTCCTGTCCAAGCGCTTGTTTTACGTACACTGCCAATTTCGGTAACATATTGATATAATGACATCGGCATAAGGACGCGCTTGATTATCGTACATTTCATTCACGAAGACATCACTCCTTTTCATCCGGTTAGGTATTGCCACAGACCATAACTCTACGATACAACTCACTTAAACCTACAAATCGAGTTTGCCCTTCCGGATGGCACGAGTATTGCTTAAGGATTCCCGCAGAGCGAAGGGTCTGCCAACCAGCGCAAGGATCCTGCTTGTCCAGCACCCCAAAAATCTGAGCGTTGCAGCGCAAGAAGTAATTCACGACGTTTCCGGTAGTTGGATCGAGGGGAGGGATGGCGGGCTCGTTCATATCCTTCTTGGAAAGACCGGAAGGTTGGAAAGGAGGCGGCTTTGGGATCTTCTGTTCTCATCGTAGATGACAATGCCAGCTTGGCCTACTTTACTGCCTACAGCCTCAATCAGGAAGTAGAGGGGCTGAAGGTAGTCACTGCCGGTTCTTGCAAAGAAGCTCTGGTTCTCGCGGATGAACATCACCCGTCTGTGTTGATCGTGGATTTGAAACTGCCTGACGGCAACGGATTAGAACTCATTGATGATCTGAAGAGCCGCCTTCCAAGCGTGATCTCCATCCTTATCACGGCAACACCCCTTCCTGAGGATCTCAGCAGGGATCTCTTCGGGATGCTCACAAAACCTTACGATCCTGAAGCACTCATCGATCTTGTTCGCCAGGCGCTCAAGTCGTGCGATTCGCGGGGTGAACGTGCCATTGGAAGGTATCATCGGGGAGAAACAGGGTTGCCATCTGCCCAATACGACTTTCATCATGTTCTAAACCGACTTTCAGGGTTGCTGGCAGGAATTAGGGCCTTACGATTGGAATTGCTCGAGGTAGCGGACGATCCCTCGGAGGTTCGGCGGATCATAGACGAATACACCAATAGACTGAGCGCAATGGTGAAAGAGGCGGCAGAAGCGCTCAAGAGAAAGGCTTGACAGGAGATGACGACCCGAAAGGACTCCATTCTCCTCGTTGATGACGATCCTGAGGTGGCGTGGGCTCTCGGTAGGTACTTTGCCCGGGCTGGCTTCCCAGTGACGACCTGTGGAGATGGAGAAGAGGCCATTGCCTTGCTGGAGTCCAGGGACTTCGACACGGTGATAACCGACATCCAAATGCCTCGACTCAACGGACTGGCACTGGTGGATTGGCTGCGTGCGAATCGGGCAAGTACAAGAGTGGTAGTCATCACCGCTTTTGGCGGCCCATCCATCAGACACTTGAGCATTAAGAAGGGTGCGATTCTCTACCTGGAAAAACCCGTTGACCCCGACCTGCTGGCCGAGGCCCTTTTGTCCTCCAAGGAAGAGACCGCTTTCTCCGGCAACATCGATAAGATCGACATTCTCGACTACCTGCAACTCATGATGTTGACCGGAAGGCAGGCGGTATTAGAAATCTCCTCCAAAGATGGCGGACAGGGATTGATATTCATCGACATGGGAGAGGTGAGGCACGCCGAGTGTGATGGACTGGAGGGTGAAGAGGCGCTTTTCAAGTGTCTCTGCTTCGAGGGTGGGAGCTTTGTGAACCTCCCCTGGACCGAACCTGTCAAGATCACCATCAAGAAGCCAGGAGACTTCTTACTCATGGAAGCCGCTCGAAAGAGAGATGAAGCGAGAGCAGGCCCTGAAAGAATGTTAGAAGGATGTCCGGAATGACTCGAATCAAACTGATCCGGAGATAGACTTTTGAACGCCGCGAGCC
Organism: Desulfomonilaceae bacterium; assembly: GCA_052146735.1. Lineage (GTDB taxonomy): Bacteria > Desulfobacterota > Desulfomonilia > Desulfomonilales > Desulfomonilaceae > CAWBBA01. The sequence goes on from JBKQMK010000416.1 coordinate 12,974, forward strand.
AAGGAGTCGAGGGATGAACCGAGGACAAGAAGATAACGGCAATCCGAACCCAATCCTTTCAGAACTGGTCGAGAGATCCGGGGCCTTGACGGCCTTGCTCATTACCAAGGAAGGGTTTTCAATCGATGAGGCCGGTGACACTTCCTATTTGAATGTGACAGCAATGGCCGCTCTAGTGGCTGGGATGTTTTCCGCAACCCGTGAAGTAGCTCGTCTAGTCGGGGAAGAGAAGTTTTCCATACTGTTACAGCAGGGGGAAACCCGCCACATCCACATCAGCCTGATAGACGATTCCACGATGATGGTGATCATCTTCGAGGATTATCAGCGGATTGGTATGGTGCGTCACGAGGCACGTAAAGCCGCGACGGCAATCAGCAGCATTTTGAAACGGCCCGATAAGCCTGAACATTCCGAGGAAATAGCCACGCCCCAGTTCAAGGAGTATGCCCTGAATCTTATCGACCGAATATTTGAGACCAAGTAGAGGAACGGATCATGCCGCACATTAATTATCGGGACAAGGAAATAGCGTTCAAGATCGTTTATTACGGTCCGGGATTGAGCGGCAAGACGACCAATCTTAAGTACATTCATACCGCTCTGGACAAAGGGCGCAAGGGAGAGATGATCGTCCTCGACACAGAACAGGAGAGGACGCTTTTTTTCGATTTTTTCCCCATGGAACTGGGTCAAATAGAAGGCTACGCTGTGCGATTCAACATGTATACGGTTCCGGGACAGGTCTACTATGAGGCGAGTCGTCGTCTGATCCTTGAAGGTGCTGACGGCGTGGTCTTTGTGGCAGACTCGCAAGAGGGCAGGCTTGATGAGAATCTTGAGAGTTTTGGCATGCTCCAGTCCAGCCTTGCAGATTTCGGTGTTGACTGGAAGAGGTTTCCGCTTGTCCTGCAATACAACAAGCGAGACCTGCCGCAACCTTTGCCGCTGGGGACATTGGAAGTCAAGATGGGCCTCAATGGTATCCCTATCTTCGAAGCAGTGGCGACGGAAGGTCGAGGGGTAATGGACACGATACGGATGGTAAGCCGACAGGTCATTGAAAAATTCCAACCCTGAACAAAAACTCGATGGAGATCGGAAGATGGCGCTTAAAGGATCATTGGAGGACATGGCTATCATTGACCTCGTCCAGTTCCCTCACAGCGGGCGTAAGACCGGGCATCTCATCATCAGCGGAACCGATGGTGAAGCAAGGCTTTCCTATGAGAACGGCTCTTTGGTCCATGCAACGCTGGGTGACGTCTCCGACATGGACGCCCTGGTCCGCGTTGTGGACTGGAATGAGGGTACGTTCGAGTTCGTACCGGATGCGGAACCCGAGGCAAGAAGCATCGAGTTGGACCTTCACCGCGCAGTCATGCAGGCTCTCAAGCTGCATGACGAGCTGAAAAGGGAAGAAGAAGAACGACGGGCCAAAGAGGCTTCCGGTCAAGAGGAAGGAGACGAGGCCCTCACTGTCCGATTGTCGGAATTTGTCGGTTCCAACGACTTTGCGTTGCATGCCTGCGTCTTGGACTCCGGCGGAAAGATCAGGGGCGCGGTTGATGGACCTGATGGACCTCCTGAAGGGATCGAGAAGCTTCGCTCCGCTCTGCACTCGCTGGTCCGAACCTATCCCAGAGGCGCTCTTCATCGAATTCTCCTGGAGGATGACCTCGGTACCGTGACATTAGTAGGGCTTCGCGGAGGAGGCAGCCTCATTGCCGTAGCGAGCAAAGGGGCATCACTTGGGTCGATTTCCATGAGTGTAGGCAGGTTGGCTGCGGGACTCGAATGATGTGGTGCGACATGGGCGACAAACCGAGACAACCTGGGCTGGGACTTCTGCCGGACTTTCTGAAAATCAGTGTCCAAAAAGGAATTGTGGACGAACGTACGGCACAAAGAATAGAGCTTCTTCGACGCTCCAGGGGTCTTGGCAAATACGAATCCAGATCAGCGTTCATGAATGATCCCCCTGATCCAGCATTGACTTTCGACAACTATGTGGTCTGCAAAGGCAATTCCTTCGCAGTGGAACTCGCCAAGACCGTCGCTCACAAGTCCCCGTCTCAGCTCCCTTACAATCCTCTCTACTTTTACGGTGACATTGGGCTTGGCAAGACCCATCTGCTCTCAGCAATTGGCAATGCAGCGAGAGACAAGGAAGCGTTGCTGGTCAACACCGCCGACCTGGAAACTGAACTGGAACGGGCCGAACGCCTCAAATCAAGAGCCGAGTTGAGAGAGTGGCTGTCCTCGGTGGAAATCCTGCTGGTGGACGACATTCAACTCTGCGAAGGGCGGGAAGATGTTCAACGCGACCTTTTTTCAGTACTGAATCACATGACAAAGGCGCAGCGCTGGGTGGTGATAAGCTCCGATGTTCCTCCCACCCGCTTGGCCGGGGTGGAATCTCGGCTCCTCTCCCGCCTCAGAGGTGGGGTTATTGTAAGCCTTCAAATGGGTGACGGAAATGAGCGACGGGACTTAATAAGACACTTTATGCATGAACACCCGATGCCGGAAGATGTTGTCGATTACCTGGCCGACAATATTACGGACAATGTTCGTCGGCTCAAAGCAGCGGTTGCCCAATTACTGACCCTTCACGAAGGGGCTCAAACGCCGCTGACCATCGATATGGCTCAGGTGGTGGTGCCTTTGCCCCTGGTCGCCTCACCGGTCGCTGGAGCACGGGAGACGGTCTCTCTCTGCAATGGCTCTGGTGGGCCACAATCCACGACAAACACTGATTCGAGGGTCAGTCGATTCAAGGAGATGCTCGCAGGAGCGGAGAGCGAAGAGGAGCAGTCCCTGGCTCTTCAGATAGCCCTGGGAGAACGGGTCCGACAGCTTCGGAACGAAAAAGGAGATCCAAAAGCCATCCAACAACTTGAACATGCTCTCGAGCTGTTAAGAGAAGGAAAGATAGAGGAGGCGATACGATGTGTAAGCACATGATGCCACGCTCGGGGCCTGGGCCGCCCGTATCGGTCCCGCACCTGAGAACAAAAAGGTGAAATTACCTTCCCAAACAGACATCAACAACAAAGACGTGGAAAAGGAGGACAAGATGGCTGACAAAATAGATACCAGAGCAGTTTCAGCAGTTCTTTACGGCCTTTACAAAGCCCTTTACGGTCTGGTCGGTGAAAATTCCGCGGCGGTAATGCGAAAGGCCGCGCCGGACATTCTCGACCAAATGGGCAAAATGGGGGTGGATTTCTCATGCGTAGACGATGTGGACAAGCTGTCCCAGAAGCTCGGTGAAACCGCAGTGAATGCCGGTCTGTGCGACAAGATGGCTTTCTCATTGAATGGAACCGAGCTGACTGCCAACATAACCCAGTGCTCTTTCTTCGGCCTGACCATGCGACTGAAGGAAGAAGGAATACCCCCATTCGGCTGCCCCTTTGCCGCCTTGACCATCGCCATAGCAGAGAAAAACCTGGGCAAAAAGGCCCGGCTGAAGAAGTTGGAACCGGCGGGCGCTCCCGGTGATACGGTGATGGTGGTGGAACTCATGGACAAATGATCGGAGGTTGTGCGCAGAGGAGATCGGATCATGGATAGTAAGGACATAATAATAGGGGAAATCCAGAGCGCCGTAAGCAAGTTGCTGGGAACGGGTGCCGCTGCGGTAATGCGTCAGGCAGGTATCTCGGCCTCAACAAAGATCTGGCCTGACCTGCCCTCGGGCAAGACTCCGGAAGAGGCGGGAGCGATCATGGCGGAAGGGGTCAAAGCCATTGGAGGATGGGGCGAGTTCTCGATTTCAGGCGTCGAAGACGGCGTGGCAAAGATCCAGTTCAAACAATGCTTCTTTGCCTCCCTGTCAAAGGAATCGGGACAACCTGTCGGGCAACAGCCCATTTGCCACTTCGGCTTCGGCCTAGTGGAAGAGACGTTCAAGCGACTTACCGGGATAAAAGCGAAAGTCGAGCTGGTCCGGAGAGACGATGGGAGCCAGACCTGTTTCGAGACAGCAACCCCCCGCTAGGAACAGTCAAACAAACCAGATTAAAGGAGAACCAAAATGGCTAATCTGAAGAACCTGATCAACGATTTCGTGAAGGTGGAGGGAATCAACGCCGCGGTCGTGGTTGGCCGCGACGGATTCGTAATCGAGGGAATCTCAAACGACGGAAAACTGGATGTTGAAACCTTGGGTGCTGTGATTTCCACTGGTCTCGGCACGTCTGAGGTGATGGGCAGGGAACTCGGCGTGGGGGCGCTTACCCAGTCAATGATCGAGTTCGACAACGGCGTGCTCGTGATGGGTACCCTCGGGAAAGATTCGTTACTGTGTCTGGTCTGCCAACCTGGGGCCAACCTGGGAAATGTGCGCTTGCAAATGAAGAAGAGATCTCCCGATCTGGCATCCGCGCTGTAGAGGAGGAATTCGACGTTCCACAAGTAAAGCCACAAAAGGGTTGTGGGAAACCCTACAAAGAGACCGCTGACTTCATCACTGCTGGGGTTTCCCGCCTCACTGAGATTGCGGGCTATTGTATCTGGTCTGTTCCGGTCAGATCGGTTTGGCTGTCCTGAGGGTTGAGCATTGTGCCGAAATCAGATCATGGATGAGCTCCTGGTGAATGCCGCGGAGCTGGGAGACCTGCGCCGGGTGAAGACGGCCCTCGACGCGGAGACCTACCCGGACACTTCGGATCGATTTGGGAGAACAGCCCTGATGGTCGCATCAGGAGCAGGGCACATGCAACTTGTCATGCTGCTTCTGGAAGCCGGAGCCAGCGTAAATGCTCGGGACGAAGATGGGGACACGGCCCTGAGTCTGGCCTGCCTTCGTGGGCTCACCAATCTTGCGCAGGTACTCATTGCCAATGGGGCAGAGACCGAGGTAAGGGACAGACACGGGTTTACTCCCTTGCTTCGTGCTTCCATGTCAGGTCACCGGGATCTGGTAGATCTGTTGTTGGACGCGGGCTCAATTCGAGAGGCTTCTGACAAGAACGGAAGGACCGCACTGATCTGGGCTGCCCTGAGGGATCATACGGAAGTTGTTGAGGTGCTCCTGAAAAGGGGAGCCAAAATCGATCACCGGGGCTTGAGAGACTGCACGGCCCTCATAGAGGCAGCGACGAGGGGTCTCATTAACACTGTGGAGCCGCTTTTGCGAGCAGGTGCGAAACTGGATGTAACAGACAGCGACGGGTTAACCGCACTTTCATTGGCAATTCGCAAACGCCAACTTCCCGTGGCAAAGATCCTCGTGGAACGCGGGGCAAGTGTCAACACGATGGATTATTTCGGGAGGACGCCGCTGATATGGGCTTCGTCCCACGGCATGGCCGAACTGGTCGAAATCCTCTTGGATGCAGGGGCAGAAATAGAGGCAACCGGGACCAAAGATGGATGCACAGCCCTGATGGAGGCTGTTCGCAAAGGACGTACAGACGCCGCAATGGTACTTCTGAAAAGAGGAGCGGATGTGAATCGTCGTAATAAATACGGATTTACAGCTCTGATTCTTGCTTCTTTCACTGGACCTACGATCTTGGCTATGCCCGGCCGCAGTACCGAGCTTTCGATCCAGGCATCGGACGGGCAGTTGGAGATGGTGAAACTGTTACTCGATGCAGGAGCCGACGCCAATGCCTCTACGGATGACGGTTTTACCCCGTTAATGGCTGCGAGTGGAGAAGGCTACGTAGAAATCGTAAGATTGCTCCTCCAATCTGGTGCGGATGTGACCGCAAAGAACAAACGGGGTTCGACTCCTCTCACTTTGGCGTGCCAAGAAAATCACTGTGAAGTGGTCGAACTCCTGAACTCGCACGTTTCCTTTTACTAGGGCTCCATTGGCTGTTGCCGTGATTGAAGTCGTTTTCGCAAAGACCACCTGAAAGCCCAATCGATTCAGTGAAGGCGCTAGGAGGGTGTCGCGAGTCACTTTACAGCGAATTTGTGGGCATCTCCATATGCCTGCGTGAGGGCGAGGTGGTAGGCGCACTGCGAACGCTTTCCAAGCCGTTCACTTAAGAAGAAGTACTGGCAGCGCTTCGTGAAGTCTTGGATGCCGACCGACAATTGGATTAGTGGAATCAGGAGCCTATTTGCCCCGCTGGTGCGCTATCTTCTGCTGCCACAAAAGTTCTGTCACAGGGAGAACAGTTCGCAATGACTGAAAGTCGGAAGACGAAAATCCTCGTTGTGGATGATGCGCCGCATGTCTGCGAACTTCTGTGTGATTGGCTTAGGGCCGAAGGTTATGAGTGTACCATGGCTTTCAACGGTGAAGAGGCATTGAGAGCGCTGAAAGGGGACACGTTTGATCTGCTCTTAAGCGACATCCTGATGCCTGGAATGTCGGGGATCGACCTGCTACAAATCATGAGGCCATTGTTTCCCGATGTGCCGGTTATCATGGCGACCGCGGTTGATGACGGATCGACCGGTATCCTTGCAGAGGAACTGGGAGCCTGCGGCTATGTAATAAAACCTTTCAATAGGAATGAGATTTTGACCTGTGTAGCTGGTGTCCTGGAGCGTCGTCGAGAAAAACAGGATGACCGGCGTCATCCATCCGCCTTGGGAGCAAGAGCTGGCATGGAAGCTCATAAGAGCCACCCGATGACGGTTTCGGCGTCACAGGCCGTGTATTGTATAGGGCCGGGGATGGATGATGCCTCCTTAATGGAAAGATTCGACCTGTCCACCCAGGCACTTCAAAGACTGTTAGAGCACCTGCTGGCGTCGGGAAAATTGAAGCAGTCCGAGGTCGACGAGAGAAAATCCCGGTCACCGGGGTCGGTCGTTACAGACATGGGCCAACAGAAATTCCTGGGGACCAGTACAAGAAGGCCGTTGCCCAGTGCTGCGGATGCCTTGAGTTGCATAAGATCCGGAATGGACGACTTTGCCTTAATGACGAGATACGATATCTCCCCCAAGGACCTGCCGAGCCTTTTCGGGAAATTGTTGGCTGCTGGTATCATCGGTCCATCTGAGCTTGAAAACAGAATGCCCTTGGCAATAAGTGACATAGTGCCTAGTCTAGAAACGACACTGGATGACCTCAAGAGAGCTAGACGCTGGAAAAAAGAGTTGAAAAGACTTATCAAAAACCTGATCGAACGGTATCGTGTGGCAAAACGAGAAGAAGAGATGCACAAAAAGCGGGCTAGGACTCTGCTTCAAGAACGCGAATATTCTGGCTACCTGGATACAATAATCACGGACAAGCCCTCTGAATAATCGCCTAGGCTGAGTCGATCAAAAAGAACCCTAGAGTCCATTTTTCCCGTTCTCGTACCCTTTCCGCCCCCCCCCTCATTTCTTACCAAGTCCAGAGAATCGAACAGCGGCGATTCTGTTAAGCTCTGGACGCGGCCACACAGGACCTTGCCAGTCAAAGGAAATGGCAAGGTCCTGTGGCTTCAACGTTCCCCTTGGCTGAACATTACGGTGCTGTGTCCGCGTGAGTGAAGAAGCATCTGGATTTGGGAGTGGCTCATCGTCCGATTCAGCGGGTGGTGCGTGACTGCACGGAAGCGGTGGAGGAATTCATGGAATCCCCACCCGCGCCGCCTCCTGAAGAGGAGGGCTCTGTTCTGGTCCACACGGTGGACTGCAAGGGGATTCCCATGCGCCCGGCAGACCGGAATCCGGCTGCGGCCAAGATCGAAACCAAGCCCGGAGAGAAGCGCATGGCCTGCGTTGCTCGCGGATACAGCGTATAGCGGTTCTCAAAAGTAATCACGTATTGTGAAGAACGATTCCTCGAAATTGGTAGTCCCGCGGGACGCGGGCCCTCCGTGTCGGTGGGCCATTCTCAAATAAATCAACAGGTTCCGCCCGGCAGAGACGCCGGGCCTACCGATTCTTTGCGATACCGTTTCTGGAAACCGTCAAAACTTTCGAGAACCACTATAGATCCTCATGAGCGAGCACCTGCGATAATTGTTGAGAGCTTCTTCAAGAAGAGCGGTGCTGCGGTGGAGAAAGAAAAGCAGTCTCATCGTCCCAAGCCTCGTCATCGGCGGACGGTCGCCTCGTTGAACCGCACGAAGTCCGAGGTTTTTGACCGACCCGAACGTGCGGTGAAATCCCGAATTCATGAGGGACAAAGGAAAAGGCCGTCCTGATGGATGGAGAGAGGGTACTGTGGAATCTCTCTTCGGAACGGTTCTCCGATTGGGCAGACATCATTGATTTCAGCCACCTCATGGAGAAACTCTGGATCGCCGGTAAGCTTCACTACGGCCAGTCATCCCATCATGCCGAGGTGTATGTCTGGGAGAGAGCCTTACTGTTGCTGGAGGGAGAGGTTGACCGCGTGATCGAAGATCTGCTTGTGGCCTTGCAGAATGGGACGCTTTCCCGGGCCAAGGCCGCAGAACTCAAGAGCAAGGTTGTGGGATACTTCCAGAACAACCGCCATCGAATGGCCTATGCGGACTCTGGCCACCATACCATCCCTGAAAGCCCTCAAGGCTGTTTTTTGGGGCACCATTTGCACGAGATTTAACTCTCCGGACATCCGGAGAGTTAAAATGTACAGAGTGGCGGACGATCTAAAGTGGCTACAGAACCTGCATTACTCTCTAGTAAAAAGGGTCATGGCGCATACGCTTTGATTGATTTACGGTTTTACTGGTCAAACATATCTTGAATTAAAGAGCTCGGCACCAGCCCCCTCCAACCATCGCGCCGACATGTGTCAGTGGGGACAATTTAGCAAAGATTTCTTACGGAGCCACGGCGACAATGGGACTCGAGATACCTCCACCATGAAAGACAACGACTCGCTGTGAGAAGAGCTGGCTATTCAAGATTTCACGGGTTCCACGTGACTTCCAGCCTGAACGTATAGAAACGAAAAAAATCTGAGCATGCGAGAAAAAAGCGCCACTCGTTTGTCCTGATCTGACATATAACTAAACTACATTGGCAGAAGCGTTTCGTGGAAAAGCTGGGCAGCCTCTCCAAAGGAGATAGGGAGAAAATCATGGTCGAATTTGAATCGGTTCAAACTGTGAAAGGTCCCGTCATTACGACCAAAGACACTGTTGCGGCTTACAAGCTCGCGGACATGCGCCGTGTTTTCCAATACATTGAAGACGATGACCTATTGGCCTTGGACTGGTTCATCCTTAGCGGTCGTGCCTTCCACCTGCCCAAAGGCATAGAGGTCTATGTGTTGGATTCAAATGTACAACAAGAAGGAATGCGCAAGATCCGAATCAAAGGGTCGATTACGGAAATATGGGCCTCGGTCAACGCCATATCGGGGCCTTGATGCGGTGAAGAATTAAATGTCTTCCTCAGGAAGGAGTGCACAAAATGAGCACGATCATCGACATTGTGGCAGGGGCCATTTTTCTGATGCTGGCCTGGAGTTGGATTTCCGTCAGAAATCCCGTAATCAAGTCTGCATGGGACTGGGTTGAGAAAGCTCTTTCTTCCACTAAGGGAGATCTCATCATCACAATCCATCCCGGCGGGAAAATAGATATGGAACTCAGGCCAAATGAACCTCTGTCGGTGTCTTCCAGCCAAACGCAAGAAGTCACGGTCCAGGTGAAAGAGTGGCGGGTAAAGACATAGCGCATAAGGGAGAACATCCCATGAGCATCCTCCTTCTTATTCAGATCGTGCTAATTGTGGTGGCGTTCCGGAGGGGGTGGAGGTGGTATGTCCTCGGCCCCCTCGCCATGGTGATTTGCATCGTACTCATAGGAGACGGTTTGCGGGTTCCGTCCATCGTGTTTTTCCTGGTCGATATCCTTCTCACTGTGGTCCTGATTTCCATGTGTATCCCAGTAGACCCTAGAGTCAGAGAATCTACAGCGTCAAAAGGAGGGCCGTAGGTTAAGATGCAGACCCATCAGAGCCCAATCAAACTTTCTCTGACACGGCCACTTGAGCGCCGCGCCAGTCCTCCTTGTCAAAGCTCCAATTCTCTACACCTGTCTTCAAATCAACTGCATAAACTTTCCCGTGAGAAGTTCCGAAATACACCGTCCCCTCGGAAATAACTGGTTCGTTTTGAACTTGGCCTTTCGTCTCGAACCTCCATTTCTCTTGTCCGGAGTCAAGGTCTAAGGCACATAAGCAGTCATCCCTGATACTGAGGCAAATCGTGTTATCGGCCACCACAAGATCCTGCCAATTTTCAGTCTTTGCGGTTTCAAACGTCCACCTTTCTTCCCAGGTCACAGTGTCAACTGCGTGGAGATGACCGTTGTAACAGCCAAATATGACCGTCTGACCTGACACAGCCGGTTTTGAAGTCACTGTGGTGCTTGTCTCGATTAGCTTGATCAAAACACCAGTGTCCTTGTCCACGGCATATAGGCCGTTTTTGCCGCCCAAGTAGACAAGTCCTCCCATCCAGGGCTGATCAACTTGAAGCTGAAAGGTTACACCCACGAGCCCGCCCTCAATGGCTTCAAGAGTCTCCGCCACTGGCTGAAAATGAGCTTCGAGAAAGTCGGGTGGTCTCTTCGGGTCTGGATCATATTTCCAGAATGGATTGTACTTCTTTGCCCGGACATAAATCGGACCCATGACCTGCGGTTTAGGGATGGAGCGAGGCTCAAACCCCAACTGGCTAACAAGTTTTGCCTTCGAATAGGACGTGTCATCGTCTACGAAAGTGCGGAGATACTCAACGGCATATAACTGAAAATTGAGAGCCTCTACACGACTTTGCTCAGCATTGGAGAAATCGTCCAAACGTTCATATATGCGGGCTTCAGCCTCATAACAGTGCGAGATGGTATTGGTCATGGCGGTCATTTCATTTAACATCCCGTATATCTTAATCAATTCTTTCTCGTTGTCTAACGCTGCCTTATCGAACTGCACCAGCTCCTTGTGTATCTTTTTAGCCTTGTCTTCGAGCAGAAGCCTAGTTCGGTTCCGGGCCGTCACGAATGAACTACGTGATTCGAGAAATAGTGATTTCCGAGTAGCCTCGTCCTTAGCCTTAAGCGCTGCCTTTAGGTGATCGTGAGCGCTAACAAAGGGTTCGAAGTGCTGCGCCCTTACATACTCCTCGATTCGACCTAATTGCTCCTGAATCTCCTGGAGTTTATTGTCCAGCACATAATCGGACCAAAGGTTGATAAAAACCGTCACGACGTTAATAGCCTGGCCGACTCCTCTTACGACTTTGCCTTCCTTGAGCCACACCACTATCTTGTGCCCTTTTGCGGTCACAATCACACCGCCCTTGCGGATGTACTCACCGCTATTCAGCCCTGTCTGAATCGCAAGTGGAAGGTCAAAATCGACAGTGAGCTTCCCTCCTTGCGAGACTCTTTCGATAATCGTTCCGAGTAGGGGGGCGTTGTGAATTTGTCTTAGCCAAGGAAATCTTGATGCTTTGCGCTCGGGGCCGTTCAATGCCTCATTAGATGGTAACGCTAGCGAAAAGGAAACTTTCTCAAGAGATTGTTCGGGATCCATGAGTCCTCCCCTGCTTTTGAGCAAACTTTAGCCAATCTGACGGGACACACCGGAGCAGTTGGTTAATGGACCTTGTAGATTTTACCATAAAGATTTGTCCTGTCCACAAAAGTGGCCTTAAGGATTATAGCGGTCCGGCGCAAGAGTCCTGCTGCTTCAGTCTTCAGAGAACGCTCGTCAGATCAGAACAAACGAGCTGGAATGCTTTTCTCCTCCACCACCTTGGCCCTTGCGGCCGTTTCAAGGCCATATGCCTCCAAGGAGGCCTCCAATTCATTTCTTACGTGCTCTTTGAGGGATTGTGGTGTGAGCACCCTGGCCGCTGATCCGAATCCCAGAACCCAGGAGATCACCTCATAATTGATCGGAACCTCCAGAGTGACGACAACACTTCCGTCCTCTTGTTCTCGTATTTCCTGTGTTGGATGCCAAATCCGCTCTTTGACTACTTGAGCAGCGCTCGACCTGAACCAGACTTTCACTGTCTCTGGTTCACCTCGCATAACTCGGAAGGCCGTTTGCAGATAATCATCCAAACAAAAGTCCTCGGGGAAATGGAAAGTCTCCTCCAACACAGTGAGTCCTTTGATCCGGTCCATGACAAAAGTCCGCACAGCATCTCGCAAATGACAGTGCCCAATCAGATAGAAGCACCCGTTCATAGCCCAGACCTGGTACGGATCAACGCAGCGCATCGTGTCCCGTCCGGTGGACAAAGCCGTATATTGAATTTCAACCTGCCGCCTCTGCGCTGAGCGTCGCTGATCGTTGAGATAATTTCGCGAAACGACTGGTACTCTTTGGGCGGACCAAAGCCCACTTTGAGTCTTGCGGAGACATTGTCGATATAACGAATCGTCTCAGCAGGTAGGGATGCCTTAACCTTGGCGAAAAGGGATTCAATACTTTCCTGGAAGACTGTCCCCTCGAAAATCCTTAGAATATCTCGGCTCATATGGAGGGACATCAGCTCAGTGGCGGTCAATGGCAGCGGGAAACTCGCCTTGAAGCCCTCCATCAATTGCCAGTAAGATTTCTTGTCAATCTTGTCCGTGAGCAGTGGAAATCCGGCCTCTTGGATGGCTTCGAGGTCTCTGTAGACTGTCCTGACAGGAACTTCGAGGTCACCAGACATCTCCGCTACGGAGATACCACGCCTTCGTGATTCCAGAAGCCGAAGGATTTTCCATTGTCGGGCCAGCTGCGCGCCGCGCATGGCCGATACCCCTCTACCCTTCTACGGATGGCCATAGGTCTTAGGACCACGTGTAGCAAATGGCATGCCACTAATTCGCAACGCTGGGATTGTGATGAAGATGCGGGGCCAATGGCGTACTTTAGGAATTGATGGAATTGCGGATCTCCTGGGTGTTGCTTGGGAGAGCTGGGTCAGAATGGCTTGGCAATGGCTGCCGTTGGGAAAAGCTCAACGATGTCAGCCCCTAATCGTAGGTCATGTTGACCCTAAAACGACACGCTCATAGGTCTTCGTGCCCCAGACGGCGCACCATCAAGATTGCCCAGAAACCAAGACCTTCAGAAAAAAATCGCCAACCCAAAAAAAATTAATCGCGATTGTCCGTATCTGACAATCCCACTGCTTAGACTCGGGGAAGATCGGGAGTAGTGAGACTCCCAAACAAGCTGTCCATAAGCACTTTCGTGACATGACAGCAGATTTCTTGTGAAAAGGAGAAGAGAAATGTCCCCAGAAATGAAACCGGAACATGAGGAGAAAAGGCCGGGAAGCAAACCCTCCGCCGCACAAAGCACGGCTGAACCAGAGCCCGTCGAGGAATTCGAAGACGAGTATGACGATGAGGCTGATGGCGGAGAGCAGGATGGTCCTTCGATCATGGAATCCACACTTCAGTTCGCAAGCGAAGAAAAGGAGAAGGAATTCATTCAGGAGGCTGTCGAAAAGATCAACTCCATGTACCGACAGAACGTGGACAATGGCAAGCTGGAGATTGGTAGTTATCTGCTTGACCGAGTCTTCGGCGGCAACGTGGAGGAGGCCATATCTACTAACCCCTACAAATCAGCAACCTTTTCTCGGATCGCAGGAGATCCTAATCTGGTTGTCGAACCGAAAACCCTGGGTGCCTGGGTCAGAGCCTCAGCTATACATCGAGACTTCAGCTCGAAGAATCTAAGCTTCCCACACCTCACCACGTACCACCTCGTGGAGCTGGCAAAGGTGAAGGACGAGAATCGCAGGGTGAAGATTGCTCAGGAGGCAAATGATCAAGCCTTGACCGTCAAGGATTTGAGAAGGCGTGTCATCGACGAAAGGGAACAAGGCCGGGATACCTCGGGCAGGCTTAAGCAAGAGGTGCAAAAAACCGTAAAAGATTTTGCAGGGTTGTCCATAAATGAAGACGTCTTGGCTTTTGTGGAAGACAAAGACGCCATCAAGAAGGCCTATTCTCCCGGTAAGGCCCTGGATCTCATCCCTGAGGTTCACGCCAGCCTTGAGAGTGTCCAGGCTGCGGCGCAAATCCTCGAAACCTTTGCAAATAACCTGGATGAAATCGTAAACGAGACTCGCAGGAGACGGTCCCCTAATCCGTCCGCCTAATGCGTCAGATTTAACTCTCCGGACATCCGGAGAGTTAAATTCACCTGTGATTACAGCAAATCTAATATCTCCCTACCCGAACAGCTGGCTTTCGAGTCTACACTAACTTCAACATCCCATCACCAGGCTGAGTGCTATACACGAGATGGACTAATAAACGAGAAGCCCAAAAAAGGCCGCCTGCCCAATCCGAATTAACTCTCCGAACGTTCGGAGAGTTAATTTCTGTACACACCTTGCGATTTAAGCCCAGACCTGCCCCATTTTGAATGATCTCGGTTCAGAATGGGGCTTTTCATTTTGCTTCCGCCATGATTCGCCTTGATACTGAAAGATCTAGTATTGATCAGGTGATTATTGGGCACAGTATGATCTGCGGTTACGGAAAATCACTGTTCCCGGACCCCCATTGGGAAATCTGTCAGTTCGCACTGCAGAATACGAAGACAAACATCGATAAGTATCAGCGTGCAACCCCATGATATCCTTAGTGTTTGAGGTAGGCGCGAATTAAGTGAGGCAGGATCTGGCTTTTTGACTCTTTTTTGGAAATTGACAACACTATAGCCCCCCTATGCCTTTGTCCAGTCCCCGTGTGGAAAAAGTCCCATTTACTGACGTTCGGGCTAGAGGCAAAACACGTGAACTTGTAGTGTGCGCGGCGAAAAAGAGACCGTAGGTCTCTATAGAATTGCACTTCAATTTACAGATTTTTAAGCTCTCGCCTAATCAATATCTGCATTCTCAAATGAATCTGGCCCGTTCAACAGTCCTTCCTTCGTGAACTGTT